>NZ_JBHVWW010000032.1:3218-50849 GCF_042882025.1 Kitasatospora sp. NPDC058243 | reverse complement strand
CGGGAGCCCGCAGGCCGGGCCGCGGATTTTGGTCGGGCCCGGGGCGGGGCCCGGCCGGCCGGGCCCCGCCGTGGTGGGGTCAGCGCTGTTCGGCGGGCAGCAGGGTCGCGAGCCCGTCGAGGACGCGTTGCACGCAGAACTCGAAGCGGGTGTCCATGTCGGGTTCGGTGAGGTCGTCGGCCAGGGCGACGAGGTTGGGGAAGGTGTCGGCGGGCAGGGCGCGGAAGCGGTCGCCGGCGGCGTCGGCGATGTCCCGGCGGCTGGTGCCGAGGACTTCGGCGGCCGAGATCGGGGACTGTTCCTGGAGGACGAACCCCTGGACGAAGGCGCCCAGCAGGTAGGTGGCCATGGCGGCGTCGGCGTCGGAGAAGCCGGCCGCGCGGAGCCGGTCGAGCTGGTCCTCCATCAGGCCGAGCAGGTGGGGCCCGGGGGAGAGGCGGCCCGAGACGACCTTGGCGGCGTCGCGCTTGTCGAGCAGCAGCCGGCGGTAGCGCCAGCAGTAGGCGTGGAACTGCTCGCGCCACCCGCCCTCGCGCGGCGGGGGTTCGGCCGAGGCCATCACCGCGTCGGTGAGCAGGTCGAGCAGTTCCTGCTTGTTGCGGACGTGCCAGTACAGCGAGGCCGCCTTGACGCCGACCTCGGCGGCGACCTTGCGCATCGACAGCCCGTCGAGGCCGTCCCGTTCCAGTACCCGCAGCGCGGCCTGGGTCAGCGCGTCCCTGGTCAGCGGCGGTGTCGTGTCGTCGTTCTCCGGCATGGCTGTGCGGACGCCTCCAGCGGTCTCATCCGGTCTTCTCCGGTCGCGAGTCTCGCGGCGACTGTCCGTGGCGAGCGCCCGTGCGCGAGATCCCGCTTGCAATCTAACACCGTTAGGGGCACTCTGTGCGTGCCGCACCACTCCCTAACGATGTTAGGGACTAGGAATCGGGAGGGTTCCCATGCAGGAGTCGAGCGCCCGGCGCAAACGGCTCGCGCTACTGACGCTCTGCGTCACCATGTTCATGTCGATGCTGGACAACGTCATCGTCAACAACGCCCTGCCCCGCATCGGCCAGGACCTGGATGCCGGGATCAGCGGCCTGCAATGGGTCGTCGAGGGATACAGCCTCGTCTACGCCGGGTTCGTGCTGACCGGCGGCGCGCTCGGCGACCGGTACGGCCGCACCCGGATGTTCCGGCTCGGCCTCGCGCTGTTCACGGTCGGCTCCGCGCTCGCCGCGCTCGCCGGAACGATCGGCCTGCTGGTCGGCGCCCGGATGCTGCAAGGCGTCGGGGCCGCGCTGCTCACCCCGGGCAGCCTCGCCCTGCTGCGCCACGTCTTCACCGACGAGCGCGAGCGCGCCAAGGCCATCGGCCTCTGGTCCGGGGTCTCCGCGCTGGGCCTGTCGATCGGCCCTGTGGTCGGCGGGCCGATGGTCGAGCACCTCGGGTGGGCCAGCGTGTTCTGGATCAACGTGCCGATCGGCGTGGCCGCACTGGTGCTCGCCGCCCGCGTGCTCCCGGACATCCCCCCGCGTGCCCGGCGGATCGACCTCGGCGGCCTCGTCCTCTCCGCCGCGGGCCTCGGCCTGCTGGTCTACGCGCTGATCGAGGGGCCGACCCGCGGCTGGACGGACACCCGGGTGCTCCTCTGCGGAGCCGCGGCGCTCGTGCTGCTGGCCGCCTTCCTGGTGCTCGAACTGCGGCTCGCCGAACCGATGCTGGAGCTGCGGCTGTTCCGCGACGGCGCCCTCGGCGGTGCGCTGCTCAGCGGCTTCATGGTCAGCTTCGGGATCTTCGGCGCGCTCTTCTTCCTGCCGCTGCTGATGCAGGGCCCGCTCGGCTGGTCCCCGTCCGACGCCGGCTACGCCGGGCTGCCGATGACCGCGATGATCGTCGTCGCAGCCCCCCTCTCCGGCGGGCTGACCTCGCGGTACGGGCCCCGACTGCCGCTGGTGCTCGGTCTCGCGCTGTGCGCGGCGGGCCTCGGCGGGCTGTCCCTCTACGGCGAGCACGCCCACTACGTCGAGTACCTGTGGACCCTGTTCGCGATGGGCCTCGGGATGGGGATGACCTTCACCCCGGTGTCGATCGCGGTGCTCCAACGGGTCGCCCCGGCGCAGACCGGGATGGCCTCGGCGAGCATCAACACCCTGCGCGAGCTGGGCGGCGTCCTCGGGATCGCGGTGCTCGGCGCCGTGCTGACCAACCGGATGACCGGCAGCCTGACCGCCGCCCTGCACCGGCTCGGCGTGCCGCCGGACGCCGTCGGCCCGATCGCGGACGCGCCCGCCGGGGCGGGGCGCGGCGGTGGCGGCGCGGCCGCCGTGCTGCCCGGCCCGGTCCAGGACGCGGTGGACGGCGCCTTCATCGAGGGCCTCCACCTCGCGGCGCGCTGCGGTGCGGCCGCGCTCGCCGTCACCGCCGTCCTGGTCGCCGTCCTGCTGGGCCGGGCCCGCCCGCTCGCCCCGGGCGGCACCGGCCTCCCGGAATCGGCCCCCGACTCCGCGTCGGACCCGGGCTCCGACCCCGGCCCGAGCCCCGGCCCCGACCCCGACCTCGACCCGAGCCCCGGTCCGGAGCCGCTGGCCGAGGCCCGGCCGGTCTGACCGGTCTGACCGGTCAGACCGACCTGACCGACCTGACCGACCTGACCGGTCCGCGTGCCGACGCCACGTCAGCGGATGCCCTCGACCGCCGCCTGCGCCGTGCGGGCCAGCTCCCGGCGCGCCCCCGCCCGGGTGGCCTGCGGCGCGGGCGGCGGAATCGGCGGCAGGAACGTCACGTCGGCGACCAGCCCGCGCACCGCGACCACCCGGGCGAGCGAGGTGAGCAGTCCGTCGTCGCCGATGAAGGCGGGCACGCTGGTCGGCCGTCCGTCCGCCAGCCGGTAGCGGATCGTCACCGGCTGGACGAAGGCGCCCGCCTCCACCGCCGCCTGGAACAGTGCGGGCCGGAAGCGGCCGCTCTCCCGCCCGCACCAGGTGGACCCCTCCGGGAAGACGATCACCGGCTGGCCGGCGCGCAGCACCTCGGCCACCGCCGCCACGGTGTCGGGCAGCGCGCGCAGCCGGTCGCGGTCCAGGAACACCGTGCCGCCCCAGGCGATCAGCGGCCCGAGCACCGGCCACCGGCGGACCTCGGTCTTGGCCAGTGAGCGGCCCGGGCGGCCCGCCGCGATCAGCGGGATGTCCAGCCAGGACACGTGGTTGGCCACCACGAGCGTCCCGCCGCCGAGCGTGCCGCCCGGCGTCCCGAGGTGGACGGTGACCCCGAGGGTGTGCAACAGGACGCGCGCCCAGAGCCGGATCAGCCGCTCCCGGGTCCCGTACGGGAGGAGGCGCAGGGGCAGGCTGAGCAGCACGCCCGCCAGCACCGCCGCCAGGCAGGCCGCCAGCCGCAGCGCCCGCCGGGGGTGCGAGACGGCGGGCGCCGGGTCGGCCAGGCAGGTCTCGGGCCGGCAGGGGGCCGTCGGCAGCCAGACGCTCATGATGAGGCGCCGAGGGGCCGGGCGGGCAGTCCGGACAGGAAGTGCCGCAGGTAGCGCGGGTCGGTGCGCTCCAGGGACAGCAGCACGTACAGGTCGACGCAGTCGAAGTCCGGGTCGTACGCGGGCTCGCCGCAGACCCAGGCGCCGAGCCGCAGGTAGCCGCGGAGCAGGGCGGGCAGTGCGCCGCGCTCGGCGCGCGGCACGCCGGTGGCGTCCCAGCGGCGGCGCGGGGTGACCCGGTACTGCTCGGGGGCCAGGTACTTGGCGCTGACGGTGTCCCAGACCCGGGCCGCGGTGGCGCCGCCGTCGTCCAGGGGGATCGAGCAGCAGCCGCCGACCCAGGTGTTGCCGGTGTCGGAGAGGTACCGGGCGATGCCGCCCCACATCAGGTTGATGACGGCGCCGTTGCCCCGGTGGTCGGGGTGGATGCAGGAGCGGCCGAGTTCCACCAGGCCCGGGCGGACCGGCGCCAGGGCGGAGAGCTCGAACTCGCCGTCGGAGTAGAGCCGTCCGGCCCGCCGGGCGGCCTCGG
Organism: Kitasatospora sp. NPDC058243; assembly: GCF_042882025.1. NCBI lineage: Bacteria > Bacillati > Actinomycetota > Actinomycetes > Kitasatosporales > Streptomycetaceae > Kitasatospora > Kitasatospora sp. NPDC058243. Next base: position 46,848 of record NZ_JBHVWW010000032.1, on the reverse strand, counting down.
GGCGCAGCAGCCGGTAGGTGCCGACGACGGCGCCGTGCTCGCCCTCGCGGACCAGGAGGTGGTCGCAGTACTCGTCGAAGGGGTCGACGTCCAGGCCGGCGACCGGGCTGTGCAGGACGGCGCCGAGCTCGGCGGCGAACACCTGGTGGCGCAGCCGCTGGGCGGCGCGCACGTCGTCGGCGTCGCGGGCGAGGGAGACGGTGTAGGCGGCCGGGGCCTGCGGCCGGCGGGGGGCGGGGACGGCGGGGGCGTCCTGGGTGGGGGCTACTGCGGTCGGAGTGTACGTGGGGACGGTGGTCATGGCGGACCCTCCAGGGCAGCACGATCGGCGGCGCCCTGGATCGCCAGGGCACCGGCCCGGCCCGCAGGCGTTGGGCCTGCACGCGAACCGGTCCCCGTATATCTCTCCGAGCCGGTTGGCATCCATGTTGCGGCGCGGCGGAGCGCAGATGTGCAACTGCTGAATGGGACCACCCGTCGCCTCCCGGTCATCTGCCGGGCACCGGGCGCTCGCCCGCCGGGGGTGGACAGCCCGGGCGCCTGTGCGCCCGGGCCGGCCACTCTCTCCGGGGATTCCCCTGGAACTCCCGCGGACGGGTGTGATGTTGCGCGCGGCCGGCGTGCTCCGAGAAGCGCGCGCCCCGACACGCCCTAGAAGGCCTGCCAGCCCTTCGGGTCGACGTCGCCCGGGATGACGGGTGCGGGGCCGTAGGGTTCGCGGGTGAGGATGAAGGAGCCGAGGTCCAGGTGGCTGACCGTGCCGTCGGCCGCCCGGACCACCCGCAGGGTCTCGCCCGTGTAGTAGTCGTCCAGTCCCGTCCAGGTGCCGTCCGGCTCGGCGCGGAAGCGGGAGCTGCGGGCTCCGCCGGTGAGCGAGGTCAGTTCGAGGCCGCGGTCGGCCCGCAGCCGCAGGGCCTGCGCCGAAGTGCCCCAGTACCAGGGGCCGGTGAGGGCCAGCAGCTCTTCGTCGACCTCGGGCAGCGGGCGCCAGGGCTCGGGCAGCCGGGGCTCGTGTTCGGCGGTCAGCGTGATCAACTGGGTGGCCACCAGGGTGGTGCCGGCGCCGGTGGTGGCGTTGGACAGGGCGATCGCGGCCAGGCCGTCCTCGTCGCTGACCCACAGTGCGGCGGTGAAGCCGGGCATCGAGCCGGTGTGGCCGTACAGCACCCGGCCTTCGTGGCGGCGCAGTTGCAGGCCGAGGCCGTATCCGGTGGTCCAGGTCGTGTTGTCGGGGCCGGTGGCGGGCCGGCGCATCTCGGCGAGCGAGTCGGCGGCGAGCACCTTGTCGTCCCCGGCGGCGAGGAAGGCCGCCCAGCGGGCCAGGTCGGCGACGGTGGACCAGAGCTGGCCGGCCGGGCCCATCAGGCCGGTGTCGGTGAGCGGTTCCGGCAGCATGACGTCGGCCCACGGGTGGACGGCGAAGCCTCCGGCGTGCGGGTGCTCGGGCAGCAGGGTGGTGCGGTCCATGCCGAGCGGGGCCAGCACCTCGCGCCGCAGCACCTCGCCCCAGGGCTCGCCGCGCAGCTGCTCGACCAGCGCGCCGAGCAGCGCGTAGCCGGGGTTGGAGTAGTGGTGGAGGCGCCCGGCCGGGTGCTTGATCGCGGCGCCGGGCTCCAGCAGGTCGTCCAGTCCGGGCCGCAGGGCGCCGTCGGTCCGCTCCCACCAGGGCCCGGGCGTCTCGGCGGCGAGTCCGGCGGTGTGGGCGAGCAGTTGCGCGATGGTCGCGCCGTCGGCCGGGGTGCCGGGCAGGTGGCGGGCGAGTGGGTCGGCGAGGTCGAGCAGGCCCTCGTCGCGCAGCCGCAGCACCAGCACGGCGACGAAGGTCTTGGTGAGCGAGCCGATCCGGTACTGGACGTCGGGGGTCGGCGCGTGTCCGTCGATCATGCTGCGGGCGCCGCTCCAGACCAGCCGGCCGTCCCGGACCACTCCGGCGGCCAGGGAGGGCGTGCGCCCTTCGGCCTGGGCGACGGCGATCCGGTGCAGTAGGGCGCGGCGGGTGGTCGGCAGCAGTTCGTCGGACTGATCGGTCATCTGATCCTCTGAATCCTTCGGCGCGGTCCGGCGGGGGAGGCCCGTCGGCGTGGTCTGCCACGAGGTCCGCCGGCGAGACCGTCGGCGAGGTCCGCAGGCGGGGGCCGCCGGTCGACACGGACGGGCGACAGACGAACCCAACCTAGCCAGGCCGCTCCGAAGGATCCACCCGTTATCTCCGCAAACGCCCCGCGATCGCGCCGCGAATGCCCCGTGAACGCCCCGCGATGTCGCCGCCGGTCCGGTCAGCCCGGCAGCGGCGGGAGTTCGGGCCGCTGCAGCCAGTCCTCGAAGACCGGGGCCAGCGGGGCGGTCGTGTACCGGGAGGCGTGCGCGAGCAGGTCGGCGGTGCCGACGACGCCGTGCCGGTGGACGCTCGTCCAGTCCCGCAGCATCGCGAAGAAGGCGTCCTCGCCCAGCGCCCGCCGCAGCGCGTGCACGGCCAGGCCGCCGCGCTGGTACAGCCGGTCGTCGAACATCAGCCTGCGGCCCGGGTCGGCGAGCCTGAGGTCCTGCGGGAGCCCGGCCAGCAGGCCGTGCGCGGCGGCGGCGTGGGTGGCCGCGGCCGGGCCGCCGGCGTGCTCGGACCACAACCACTCGGCGTACTTGGCGAAGCCCTCGTTGAGCCAGATGTGCCGCCAGTCGGCGATCGTCACGCTGTTGCCGAACCACTGGTGCGCCAGCTCGTGGGCGATCAGCCGCTCGCGCTGCCAGCCGCCGCCGAGGTGGTTCGTCCCGAAGGTGGCGACGCCCTGCGCCTCCACCGGGACGTCCAGTTCCTCGTCCGCGACGACCACCGCGTATTCGCCGAACGGGTACGGCCCGAACACCTCGCCGAAGTACGCCATCATCTCCGGCTGCCGGCCGAAGTCCCGGGTGAACGCGGGGACCAGCCGCTCCGGCACGTAGCCGGTCTGCGGCACGGCCGGGCGGGCCGCCAGCGGCACCGGCCGGTAGTGGCCGATCGACACCGTCACCAGGTACGGCGAGGTCGGCGCGCTCTGCTCGTACACCCAGGTGGTGCTGGACGCCCGGGTGGTGCGGGTCAGCAGCCGGCCGCTCGCCAGCACGGTGAACGGGGACGGCGTGGTGATCGCGATCTGGTAGGTCGCCTTGTCGGCGGGCCGGTCGTTGCACGGGAACCAGGACGGCGCGCCGATCGGCTGGCTGGCGACCAGCGAGCCGTCGGTCAGCTCCTCCCAGCCCAGGCCGCCCCACGGGCTGCGCACCGGGCGGGGGTTGCCGGTGTAGTGCACCTCGACGGTGAACGCCGCCCCCGCCGCCAGCGCCCTGGCCGGGCGGATCCGCAGCTTGCCGGCGCGGTGGGTGTAGCGGGCGGCCTTGCCGTCGACCAGCACCCGCCCGATCCGGAACTCGGCCAGGTCCAGCGCGAACTCGGCCAGCGCCGCGTCCGCCACGGCGCTCAGCCGGGCCGAGGCCGCCAGCCGGTTCGGCCCGGGCCGGTAGTCCAGCGCGAGCTCGTAGCGGTGGACCCGGTAGCGGTGGTCGCCGCTGGCCGGGAAGTACGGGTCGGGGGCGCCGGCGGCCGCCGGGACGTGCTTGGGGTTCACGGGGGCGGGCACTTCCTGCGGGCCGGGACGGGTGGTCATGACGTGGGCTGCCACGCCTCGATGGGGTTGCCCAGCCACCGCGTGTCGGCGGGGACGGACTCGGCGCGCATCACCAGCGAGGCCGGGCCCAGCGTGCTGCGCGCGCCCACCGTGCTGCCGGGCAGCACGATGCCGCCCGGGCCCAGGGTGGCGCCCTCGCGGAGGACCACAGTATCCATCCGCATGATCCGGTCGTGGAAGAGGTGCGTCTGCACCACGCAGCCCCGGTTGACGGTGACGCCGTCCCCGAGGGTGACCAGGTCCGCCTCCGGCAGCCAGTAGCTCTCGCACCAGACGCCGCGGCCGACCCGCGCGCCGAGCGCCCGCAGCCAGAGGTTCAGCACCGGCGTGCCCGGCACCGCGCCGACCAGCCACGGCACCGCCAGCACCTCGACGAAGGTGTCCGCGAGCTCGTTGCGCCACACGAAGCTGCTCCACAGCGGGTGCTCCACCGCCCGGAACCGGCCGACCAGCAGCCACTTCGCCGCCACCGCGACCAGGCAGGCCACCGTGCCGGCGCCCAGCAGCACCAGGCCCGAGAGCAGCGCGGCCACGCCCGCCGGCCAGGAGACGGACAGCCGGGACAGCACCGCGACGGTCAGCATGCCGAGCGCCCCCGAGGCGAGCACCGGCAGCAGCCGGGCCAGCTCGACCAGTCCGCGCGCCCAGAGCAGCCGGGCCGGCGGCTCGTAGGTCAGGCTCTGGTCGGCCTCGTCCGCCGCGCGCGGCAGCCGCATCGGCGGCATGCCCAGGTACGAGCCGCCCTTCTTGGCCTTCTCCGGCGTCGCCGACAGCACGCCCACCAGGCCCCGTTTGGGCACCGCCCGCCCCGGTGCGGTCATTCCCGAGTTCCCGAGGAACGCCCGCTCGCCGACCTTCGCCTCGCCGAGCCGCACCCAGCCGCCGCCCAGCTCGTACGGCGCGATCAGGGTGTCGTCCGCCAGGAACGCGCCGTCGCCGACGGTGGTCAGGCTGGGCAGCGCCAGCACCGTGGACACCTCCGCGCCCCGGCCGACCCTCATCCCGAGCGCCCGCAGCCACAGCGGCGTGACCAGCCCCGCGTACAGCGGGAACAGCACCTCCCGGGCCCGGTCCATCAGCTGGGTGACGGTCCACGCCTGCCAGCCGACCCGGCCGTGCAGCGGGTGCACCCCGGGGACCAGACCGCGGCTCAGCAACCGGACGGCGGCCACCAGCTGCGCCGCGTACACCGCGCCGTACGCCAGGGTGGCGGGCAGCAGGCCGAGCAGCGCGCCGCCGAACGCCGCGCCGAGGTCGTCGCCCTGGTGGACGAAACCGGCGAGGACCGCGAGCGCGGCCAGCGCGGGCGCCACCGGGAGCAGGCCGAGCGCCGTGCCGCTGGCGCCGTAGAGCGCGGCCCAGAACGCCCGGTGCGGCGGGCGCTCCTTGGGCCACGCCCGCTCGACGCGGCCCAGCTTGACGGCGGGCGCACCGCCCCAGCGCTGGCCGGTCGGCACCTGCCCGGTGACGCTGGAGCCGGGCAGCACCTGAGCGCGCTTGCCGACCCGGGCACCGGGCAGCAGGGTCGAGCGGGTGCCGACCACGGCGCCGGAGCCGACCTTGACCTGGCCGACCTCCAGCCGGTCGCCGTCCAGCCAGTAGCCGCACAGGTCCACCTCGGCCTCGACGGCGCAGCCCCGGCCCAGCTTCAGCATCCCGGTGACCGGCGGCAGCGAGTGCAGGTCCACCTCGGGCCCGACCTTGGCACCCAGCGCCCGCGCGTAGCGGACCAGCCAGGCACCGGACAGCGCGGTGGCGCCGCTGAGCTCGGCGAGCCGCTCGGCGGTCCAGAGCCGCAGGTGGATGGCGCCGCCGCGCGGATGGCTGCCCGGGCGCAGGCCGCGCAGCAGCAGCCGGGCGCCGCCGGCCGCGATCGCCAGCCGGCCCGCCGGGGTGTACAGCGCCAGGGCGCCCGCGCCGACCGCCCACCACGAGGCGGTGGGCGCCCACGGGTAGTCGCCGAGGTGGGAGAGCAGGTTGCCGGCGGCCAGCAGGGCGACCGTCCAGCGCAGGCCGACCACGGTGAACAGCGGGATCAGCAGGAGCAGTTGGAGCAGCTTGGCCCTGGTCGGCACCAGGGCGACGGTGCGGGCCTGGCCGCCCTGGGCGGCGGTGCGCTCCAGGTGCCGGGCGAGCTTGCGCAGCGTCGGGTGCTGGTAGACGTCCAGCACGGCGGCGTTCGGGTAGCGGGTGCGCAGCAGCGTGGTGAGCCGGGCGGCGGCCAGGCTGCCGCCGCCGATGCCGAAGAAGTCGTCGCGCGGGCCGCTCACCGCCACACCGAGGATCTCGGCCCACTGCTCGGCCAGCCAGGCCTCGGTGCCGTACAGCTGCTCGCTCGGCCCGGCGTTCTCCAGCTCGGGCAGCGGCCAGGGCAGCGCGGCCCGGTCGACCTTGCCGGAGGTGCGGGTGGGCAGGGTGTCGACCGGCGCGAGCAGCGGCACCAGGGCGGCCGGCAACTCGGCGCGCAGCCGCTCGACGGACTGCTCGCGGTCGAAGCCGTCCTGGACGACCAGGTAGCCGACCAGCAGCTGGTTGCCGCCGCGCGCGGTGCGGACGGCGGCGGCCGCGCCCGCCACGCCGGGCAGGGCCTGGAGCGCCGCGTCGACCTCGCCGAGTTCGATCCGGCGGCCGCCGAGCTTGATCTGCTCGTCGGTGCGGCCGAGGAACAGCAGGCCGGCCGGGTCGGCCTGGACCAGGTCGCCGCTGCGGTACGCGCGCTCCCAGCCGAGCGAGGCCAGCGGCGCGTACTTCTCGGCGTCCTTCTCCGGGTCCAGGTAGCGGGCCAGGCCGACCCCGCCGATCACCAGCTGGCCGGTGCCGCCGGCCGCGACCGGCTCGCCGGCCTCGTCGACCACGGCGAGGTCCCAGCCGTCCAGCGGCAGGCCGATCCGGACTGGGCCGTCGCCGGTCAGCAGCGCGGCGCAGGCGACCACGGTGGCCTCGGTGGGGCCGTAGGTGTTCCAGACCTCGCGGCCCTCGGTGACCAGCCGCTGCACCAGCTCCGGCGGGCAGGCCTCGCCGCCGAAGATCAGCAGCCGCACCTCGTTGAGCGCCTCGGCCGGCCAGAGCGCGGCCAGCGTCGGGACGGTGGAGACCACGGTGATCTCCTGCTCCGCCAGCCAGGGGCCGAGGTCGGCGCCGCTGCGCACCTGGGAGCGGGGGACGGGCACCAGGCAGGCGCCGTGGCGCCAGGCCAGCCACATCTCCTCGCAGGAGGCGTCGAAGGCCACCGACAGACCGGCCATCACCCGGTCGCCGGGGCCGATCGGCTCGTCCTGGAGGAAGAGCGCAGCCTCGGCGTCGACGAAGGCGGCGGCGTTGCGGTGGGTGACGGCCACGCCCTTGGGGCGGCCGGTGGAGCCGGAGGTGAAGATGATCCAGGCGTCGTCGGTCGGGGTGGGGCGGGGGTCCGCGGCCGCCTCGCCGGGGTGGGGCGCCGGGCGTTCGCGGTGGACGGTCAGCGCGCGGTCGGCGCCGAGCACCGCGGCGACGCCGGCCTCCCCGAAGACCAGCTGGGCACGCTCGTCCGGGTCCTCGGCGTCGACCGGCACGTAGGCGGCGCCGGCGGCGAGCACGGCGAGGATCGAGACGTACAGGTCGTTGGTGCCCGAGGGCACCCGCACGCCCACCCGGTCGCCCGGGCCGATCCCGGCGGCGGCCAGCCGGCGGCGCAGCTGCTCGACCTCGGAGGCCAGGGCGCGGTAGCCGAGCACGGTGCGCCCGTCGTCCAGGGCCGGTTCGTCGGGATGGGCGCGGACGGTGGCGTCCAGGACGTCGACCAGGGTGCGCGGTGCGGCGGCCGGACGGCCCGGGAAGAGGGCCTGCGGCGGTGGGGCCTGCGGCGGTGCAGCGTGGGGTGGCGTGGCTCGGGGAGGTGTGGCGTGGGGCGGTGTGGCGGACTGCTCCGTGCTCGGTTCAGCTGTCATGGCAGCCCGTACGCTCCTCGTCCTCGCCCCGTTCCGACTGATGCCCGGCCCTTCGGGGCGGTGGGAGCACTCGCCTGACGGGGTGACCCCACTCCGGGGCCGGAGCGGACAACCCGACTGATGGTAGCCCCGGGTGCGAGGCGCCGTACGGCCCGACACCTGGCCCAACTAGGCCGGAAATGGCCTGAGCTGACGTTGTGTCAGTCAACAACTGGATAGGCGTGGAAGTCATGTGACTGGATGTCAGTCGAATTGACGGATCGTCAGGACGAATTCTCGATCGTGATCCACGCCACAGGGAATGCTGCTCCCTTCGGGTGGCGGGCCCGGCTTCCCGGCCCGGTTCCGGCCCGGCCGCCGGGCCCGCCATGGTGTCGGAGCGCTGTCGGAGCGGTGTCCGAGAGGCGCCCGAATGACGCCCGGGTGGTGCCCGGGGGCGCCCGACCGGTCAGCGGAAGCAGTGCAGGTGCTCCTGGAGGAACGCCTCCAGGGTGCGCGGGGCGTGCCCGGTGAGGTGGGTGAGGGTGTCGTCGGGCGCCTCCCGGCGGACCACCGCGAGCTGCTGGATCTCCACCACGTGGGAGGCCAGCCAGGGCGGCATCCCGGCCCGCTCGACCAGATGGGCGTGCAGCCCGGCCGGGGGCAGGTCGAGGTAGCGGACCGGGCGGCCGAGCAACTCGCCGAGCAGCCCGGTGAGCTCCGGGTAGCTGTGCGCCCGGCCGCCGGTGAGCGGATACGTTCCGCCGGCGAGCTCCGGGCGGGTGAGCACCCCGGCCGCGGCGTCGCCGATGTCCCGGGCGTCGACGTAGTTGCAGCGGGCCTGGCCCAGGGCGCCGTGCACCACCCCGGCGGCGGCGATGCCGGGTGCCAGCAGCAACAGCTTCTGCATGAATGCGTACGGCCGCAGCACCGTCGCGGTGACGCCGGACGCGCGCAGGCGCTCCTCGATCAGGTGGTGGCCGCGCGAGACGGCCACGGGGGAGTCCGGTTCGGCTGCGGGTGCGGAGATCTTGACGATGTGCTCCACGCCGCTCTCGACCGCCGCGTCGATCGCGGCCAGCTCGTGCTCGACCTGGTGCGGGCCGTTGGCCATGGTGAGGAAGAGCTGGTGCGCGCCGCGGAAGGCAGCGCGCAGCGAGTCCGGGTCGGCGGCGTCGGCCGGGAGCGTCTCGGTCAGTGCGAGGGTCCGGTCGTCGAGTCCGGCCGCGAGGCGGGCGGGGTCGCGGCTGAGTGAGCGGCTCGGTGCACCGAGGGCGGCGAGGCTGCGCAGGGTGGCACCGCCGGTGGCGCCTCCGGCGCCCATGACGACGATCATGAGGTCTGTCCTTCCGGTCGGGTGGAGAGTCGGTGCTGCGGGGATCGGGGTCGGCGGCTGCCGCGCCAGCGCCAGGTGATCACGGTGGCCGCGATCGCCGACGAGACCGGCAGGTCGATCGGAAGGCGGCCGGGCCAGGGGCTGGTGGCGAGCCCGTGGATCTGCGGCAGCCAGTGCGCGGCCGCGAGGCCGACGGCGAGTGCGACGGCCGCGGCGGCCAGGCCGAGTGCGGGGGCCAGCAGTGCGCGCGGTGCCCGGCCGTCCGGGGAGCGGTTGGACCGGCGTCGCAGGGCGGAGCCGACCAGGGTGGCGACGACGGCCGAGGTGCCGCCGATCGTGGTGGCCGCGGCGATCATCAGCTGCGGCTGGTGCGTGACGGCCCCGCCGATGCCGGCCATCACGGCGGGCATCGCGTAGGCGACGAGGACCTCCCGCCACAGGGTGAAGGGGGGTGGTGCGCCGGGTGCTTTCTTGCTCATGGGCCTCTCCTGCGGAGGTGCTGGGGTGAAGGTGATTAGGTAGCTAACTATTTGTGCTTAGGTGCCTAACTATTGGGTCGTGAAGTCGGCGGGCCGCCTTGCGCGGCCCGCCGTTCTCGACCGGGTCAGTCCGCGGTCAGTGCGTCGGCGCCCTCGACCACCCTGGCCAGGAGGTCGAGGAAGGTGGCGCGCTCCTCGACCGAGAGCCCGCCGACCAGCGCCTGCATCCGGGCGAAGTGCTCGGGCGCCAGATCGCGCAGCCGCTGCGCGCCGCGTGCGGTGAGGACCACCACGTTGGCGCGGCCGTCCTCGACGGACGGGCGGCGGACCACGAGGCCCTCCCGCTCCAGGCCGTCCACCAGGCCGGTCACGGTCGCCCGCGAGACGCCGAGGCCGGCCGCGAGCTGGGAGGGCGACTTCTCGCCGCCGTGGTCCTCCAGATCGGCCAGCAGTCGGTAGCGGCCGGTGGAGAGCCCGAACCGGGCGAAGTGCACCTCCCCGGCCTGGCCGATCCGGGCGCCCGCCGCCATCAGCCGGGCCGCGACCAGGATCGCCTGCGGGTCGGCCGTGAGGCCGTAGCGGGCGATCTGGCGGCGTGCCTGGTCGAGGGTGGGGGCGCCGCTGTCGGCGTCGGGGCGTTGCGTCATGAAAGTAATATGGCGCCTCATCAGTTTCCCAGTCAAGTCGACCGTCCGGCGTTCGGTGGCGGCCGCGCTGCGCGGGGCGGCCGGGCGCCGGCGGCGGGCGGGTGTGTGGGCGGGTGCTCCGCCGGCTGTCGAGCGGCGCTCCGGGTGTCCGGCGCTCCGGGTGTCCGGGGGGCCGGGTGTCCGGAGGTCCGGAGGTCCGGAGGTCCGGGTTCCATGGTGACGAACCATCAGGTCAATCAACCGTCAAGTTGGTTCATTCACAGAATAATCCGGTCGCAAAATGGAAGCCATCGAAACATTTACGCTGCTTCCAGGTCTTCACATGGAGATCTCAGACTGACAGGCTGGGGCCGCCCTTTCAGTACTGAGGAGGTTCCTTGTCCCGTATATCCACGCTGGCCGGAGCGGTCACCTGCACCCTCGCCCTCGTCACCGGTAGTGCTGTCGCGGCGTCGGCGGCGCCGATAGACCTGGCGCCGGGTGCGGCGGCCGAGGCGAAGGTCGCCGCTGTCAACTGGACCCCGTGTAACCCCGACCCGAGCAAGCCGGACCCAGGCATCTACGACTGTGCCGTGTACCCGGTGCCGCTGGACTATGACAACCCGTCGGGTGAGAAGATCGGCATCGCCATGATGCGCCGGCGGGCGAGCGACCCGTCCAAGCGGATCGGCTCGCTGTTCCTCAACCCGGGCGGCCCGGGTGGTAGCGGCTACCTGTGGGCGACCACCACCCGATTCGGTACCGAGGTGCAGTCGCGCTTCGACCTGGTCGGCTTCGACCCCCGCGGCGTGGCCCGGAGCAACCCGCTCAAGTGCTTCAAGACCCAGGAGGACGCCGACGCGGTCAACGGCCGCATGGTCGGCGTGCCGGTCACCAAGGCCGAGATCAACGAGACGCTGGACGCGGACCAGGACTACACCGACGCGTGCAGCAAGAACGCCGGCCCGCTGATCGAGCACATGTCGACCATCAACGTGGTCCGTGACCTCGACCGGATGCGCCGCGCCGTCGGCGACTCCCAGCTCAACTTCGCCGGGTTCTCCTACGGCACCCTGATCGGCGCGACCTATGCCGGGATGTACCCGAACAAGGTGCGCACGATCATCGTCGACGGCAACGTCGACCCGAACCTGCGCCTGCACGACGGCCTGGAGTACGACCGTCAGCGGGCGGGCGGCTTCGAGCTGGCCCTGGACGAGTTCCTGAAGCGCTGCCAGGCCGCCGGCGCCCCGCGCTGCGCCTTCGGCGAGGGCGACACCCGGGCCAAGTTCGACCAGCTCCGCGACCACCTGCGGACCAGCCCGGTCACCCTGCCGAACGGCTCCCAGGTGACGCTGAGCACCTTCACCAGCGAGGTGGCCAGCGCGCTGTACTCGCAGGCCAAGCTGGCGCCGCTGGCCAAGTCGCTGCAGGCGACGTACCAGCTGGTCCAGAAGCCGGCCGCGAACACCCTGATGGCGCCGAAGGCGACCGTCTCGGACGACGACGCCAACATCCTCGCGGTGAACGCCCCGCGGGCGCTGCGCGAGGCCCCGGTCGACTCCGAGTACACCGCCGACGACTCCTACATGGGCGTCAACTGCCAGGACAAGCCGTACCCGTCGAACGACCGGGTCTTCCCGAACGTCGCCAAGGCCTGGGAGAAGGAGTCGCCGACCTTCGGCCGCTACCAGGCCTTCGACGCGCCCGCCTGCGCGAGCTGGCCGGCCCCGGCCCGGGACGCAGAGCGCTTCAGCGGCCCGTGGAACAAGAAGACCTCGAACACCGTCATGGTGATCGGCAACCTCTACGACCCGGCCACCCAGTACAAGTTCGCCCAGCGGATGCAGCAGCAGCTGGGCAACGCCGTGCTGGTCAGCGTGGACTCGATCGAGCACTGCGCCGTCGGCCGCAGCCAGGCGCTGAACGCGCTGGTCACCCGCTACCTGGTGGACGGCACCGCGCCGAAGCCGGGCCAACTGCTGAAGCCGGACGCGGCGATCTTCCCGGCGGCCTGACAGGGCTGAGCAGCCGGCCGGTGCCGGCCCGCAAGGCCTGCACGTCCCGCCGGGCCCGCCCGGCAGGACTGGCCGGGCGGCCCCAGGGGGCCTGAGGTACACGTGAACGGATGTGGTGGTCGGCGGCGCCGGCCACCACATCCGTGCTTTCCGGCCGAGCCCCCGGAGGACGGCGTGAACACGGATGGCCGTGCGAACGCGGACGACGGCGTGAGCGCGGATGACGGCGTGAACGGGAAATGCGGCGTGAATGCGACGGTGGATCGCCATCCGGCCCTCCTCGGAAACGATTTCTTCTCGGATTCTTCTCGGATGTCGGGGACCGTAGCCGATACCACTGACAATCGGCCGCCGGGCCCGCACCGGTCCGGGACCTGCGCTGATTCGCCGAAAATGACGTACTGTCACACTAGTTCGTTAAAGGATTCCCACCCTCGAATACCTGTGTTAGCGTGCCGCCGCCAGCTTCTCTCATCGCCGAGAAAGTGAGGTCGGGCCATGGAGGGCGCATTCTCCCGACGGGGATTCCTGGGCACCGCCGGTGCGGCGGCGGCCGGGGTGTCCGCCGGCTCGACGGGCACGGCGGCCGCGGCCGGTGCGCGCCGGGAGCCGCCGGAGGGGCGGTCGGTCCGGCCGGGCGATCCCCGCTACCGGACGCTCGGCCAGGGCTTCAACCAGCGCTGGCGCAGCAGCCCCGCCTACATCCGCCTGGTGGTCGACGAGGCGGACGCCGTGGGCGAGTTGAACCGGGCGCTGGACCACGGGCTGCGGCCGACCGTCCGCGGCGGCGGGCACTGCTACGAGGGCTTCGTCGACAACGACGGGGGCGTCATCCTCGACCTCGGCATGATGCGGGGTGTCGCCGCCGCCAGGGACAAGTTCGGCCACCCGACGTACTGCGTGGAGGGCGGGGCCACCAACTGGGACGTCTACACCACGCTCTTCCGCGCGTACGCGGTGACGCTGCCGGCCGGATCCTGCTACTCGGTCGGCGCGGGCGGGCACATCTGCGGCGGCGGGTTCGGCCTGCTCTCGCGGCGGCACGGGCTCACCGTGGACCACCTGGTCCAGGTCGACGTGGTCACCGTGCGGGGCGGTACCGCCGTGGTGACCAGGGCGCACCGCGACGACGGCGAGGGCTCCCCGGAGGCGGACCTCTTCTGGGCCCACACCGGAGGCGGCGGCGGGAACTTCGGGGTGGTGCTGCGCTACCACTTCGCGGTCGGCGTGCCGAAGCCGCCGCCCCGGGTCTGGCTCAGCAGCGTCGCCTGGCCCTGGGGCGAACTGGTGAAGCGGCCCGGCGACTTCGAGACCCTGGTGCGCAACTTCGGTGCCTTCATGGCCGAGCACAGCGGCCCGCAGGAGCCGACCTACCAGGGCCTGTTCGCGATCCTCAAGCTCACCCACCGTTCCAACGGGAACGTCGTCCTGGTGAGCCAGTGGGACGGTGACGACCCGGCGCCGCTCGACGCGTTCCTGGCGGCCGTCGAGCGCGGGATGGCGACGCGTTCGGTGGTCCAGACCCACAGCGCCGGCGGGCTGTTCCTGTCCTACCCGGAGAAGCGTCGCCAACTGCCCTGGTTCCAGGCCACCATGACGCTCAACCCGTCGGGTGACAACCAGCGCGGCAAGTACAAGTCGGCCTACCACCGCGAGCCGTTCAGTCGGGCGCAGATCGCCACCTTCTGGGACTGGCTGGTCCGGGACGTCGAGGGCGTGGACCTCACGAAGACGCTGGTGCAGATCGACTCCTACGGCTGCCGGATCAACACCCGCGGGCCCGGGGAGACCGCCGTCCCCCAGCGCGACTCGATCATGAAGCTCCAGTACCAGACGTACTGGACCGACGAGGCCCAGGACGCCGACCACCTGGCGTACCTCGCCGGGCTCTACCGGGACGTCTACCGGGAGACCGGTGGTGTCCCGGAGATCGACACCGCGACGGACGGCGCCTACGTCAACTACCCGGACGTCGACCTGGGCACGGCCGACCAGCCGGACCCGGCCTACCAACGGCTCTACTACAAGGGGAACTACCCGCGGTTGCAGCGCACCAAGGCGTACTGGGACGGCGCGGGGGTGTTCCACCACGCTCAGTCGATCACCCTCCCCGGGGCCTGACCGGGAGGGGGCCCGCCACCGGATGCGCGAGCCGCCGCAGGGGCGCAGGGTCGAGGTATGAGCGGAGTGGTCGTGCTGGTCGAGCTGGAGTCGTCCACGGAGGTGCTGGACGCGGGCGAGGTCGACGTGGGCGCGCGGATTCGCTGGGTGCACGCGGCGCCGCCGGATCCGGATGTGCCGGAGGATCCGGGGCCGGTGACCTTCTGCGGCCTCGACACGGCGGACCTCGAACGGGAGCCCTACCGCCCGGCCGGGCCCGGCGAGCCCTGGTACCCGCCGTCCCAGCGCACCCGGCGGTGCCGAGCCTGCGAGGCGGTGCTCAAGGTGCCCTGAACGGGCTCGCGGAGCGCGTCCGGATTCACCACCGGCCGCGCCCGACCGGACGGCCCGCCCGGATGGACGGGCCGGACGGGCCGGTCCACCCCGGGCCACCCTTACGCGGCCGGCTTCGCCGCCTCTTCGACGATCCGCCCGTCACGCAGCTCGATCACCCGGTCGGCGAGCTCCATCAGCGTCGGGTCGTGGGTGGCGACCACCACGGTGACGCCCTCGCTGCGGACGACGGCGCGCAGCAGCTGCATGATCGAGCGGCCGGTCTCCGAGTCCAGCTGGCCGGTCGGCTCGTCGGCGATGATCAGGCCGGGCTCGTTGGCCAGCGCGCGGGCGATGGCGACGCGCTGCTGCTGGCCGCCGGAGAGCTCGCCGGGCCGCTGGTTGGCCTGGTCGGCGAGGCCGACCAGGGCCAGCAGGGTGTGCGCGCGCTCCTCGCGTTCGGCGGCCGAGACCTTGCGCAGCCGCATCGGCACGCCGACGTTCTCGGCGGCGGTGAGCATCGGGATCAGCCCGAAGGACTGGAAGACGAAGCCGATCCGCTCCCGCCGCAGGGCGAGCCGGCCGTCCTCGTTCAGCGCGGCGAGGTCGGTGCCGTCCAGGGCGATGCTGCCGGCGGTCGGGGCGTCCAGGCCGCCGACGAGGTTGAGCAGGGTGGTCTTGCCGGAGCCGGACCGGCCCTTGAGCGCGGCGAGTTCGCCGCGGCCGACGGTGAAGGAGACGCCGCGCAGCGCGTGCACGGTCCGCTCGCCGGTGCCGAAGCTGCGTCGGAGGTCGGTCACGGCCACCATCGGGGTGTTGGTGGTGGCGGTGGCCTGAGGCTGCGTCATTGAGGCTTCCCCCTGTGTGTGTCTACCCAGTGTCTACGGACGGGCGGCGCCACGGGTTCACGGTTTCGGGCGGCGATTTCCGGGGTGCGGGTCGGCGTTCCCAAAGGCGTGCTGTGGAGCCTTAGTTATGAAATGTTCATGGCATTCTGGCGGGCGCCCGAAGTGGGGGAGCTGCCAATGCAAGGAATTTGCTCATTACTTACTTGTTAGCGCAAGTCCCTTCCGTTCCTGGATCGAATCTGACAGAGTCGTCCGCTATCCGGTGATCAAATGCCGGTGATCATTGCGTCGATGTGCCCTAAGTGTGTCTATTCGTAGCCGAGTTGTGACCAAATCGGATCGATGGACCGGGCTGGGACGCAACCTGGGGACGTAAAGACCGGGGAGGAACTTGATGCTCGGCTTCGTCGTGCGCCGACTGCGTGGGCGACTGCCGCTGGCTGCCGCCGTGCTGCTCGCAGTGCTGATCACCACGGCCGTGCTGACCGCGCTGGTGGCGTTCAACCGCAGTGTCGGCGAGGCCGGTCTGCGGCAGGCGCTCCAGGGGACAGGCCACGCCCGGACCACGGTCGTGGTGACCGCCGAACACGGGCTCGACCAGCGTGCGAAGGACGAGGCGGAGCTCGCCGCCTACCGCGGCAGGCTCTTCGGAGACCTGTCCGTGCGCACCGACAGCCTGCTGCGCAGCCGCTCCTACGGCTTGCCGGACGGCGCCGGCGCCACCGGCACTACCAGGACCGGCGGCACTGCCGGCACCAGCGGCACTACCGGGACCAGCGGCGCCCCCGGGTCCGCGGTCCCCGGAGCCGGGGCCCAGCCCGACCTGACGGTCCTCGCCGACCTCGACCGAGACCGGACCCACCTGCTCGCCGGCGCGTGGCCCGCCGCGGCCTCCGGCCCGGTCCAGACCGCCGCCCCGCAGGTCGCCGTCCCGCAGACCATGCTGGCCCGGCTCGGCCTCACCGACCAGGCCCTGCCCGCGGATGTGCAGCTGGCGGACCGCCTCGACGGCAAGCCGCTGACCGTCCGCGTCACCGGCGTCTACCGGGCCGTCGACCCGGCCGACGCGTACTGGCGCATCGACCCGGTCCGCGGTCACGAGGTGGAGGTCAGCGGCTTCACCACCTACGGCCCGATGCTGGTCGACCAGAGCGCCTTCACCACCGCCGGATTGGTGCAGAGCAGCCGCAGCTGGCTGCTCGACGCCGACTTCACGGGCATCGGCCAGTCCTCGGCGGAGGCCATGGGCGACCGCGCCCAGGGCCTCGCCGATGACCTGCAGTCCCGCGCCAGCATCGGTTCAAGGACCGAACTGCCCGACATCCTGCGCGAGTTGTCCTCCAGCATGATGGTCGCCCGGACCACCCTGCTGATCGGCGCCCTCCAGCTGGCCGTGCTCGCCGTCGCAGCGCTGCTGCTGGTCGTCAACCTGATCGCGACCCGGCAGACGGCCGAGAACGAGCTGCTCGCCGCCCGCGGCGCCTCCGGCGCCCGGCTCGGCTTCTTCACCGCGACGGAGTCGCTGCTGCTCGCCCTGCCCGCCGCGCTGCTGGCCCCCCTGCTGACTCCGTTCCTGGTCCGCGCCCTGGCCGGCTTCGGGAGCGACCACCAGGTGCCCCTGGACACCGGCATCAGCTGGTCGCTCTGGCCGATCGCCGTGCTCTGCGCCTTCGCCTGCGTCCTGCTGGCCAGCCTGCCCAGCCTGCTGCGCGGCGCCGGAGCCGCCCTGCGCAGTCGCTCCGGCCGCCGTCAGGCCCTGGTCTCCGGCGTCGCGCGCAACGGCGGCGACCTCGTCGTGCTCGCCCTGGCCGTGCTCGCCTACCAGCAGCTCAGCCAGTACGGCGGTGGGCTGTCCACCGACTCCTCCGGCCGGCTCGGCGTGGACCTGCTGCTGGTGGCCACCCCGACCCTGGCGCTCTGCGCCGGCACCCTGGTGGTGCTGCGCCTGCTGCCGCTCGCCGCCCGGCTCGGCGCCCGGGTGGCCGCCCGCGGCCGCGGCCTCGGCCCGGCCCTGGTGGGCTGGCAGCTGGCCCGTCGGCCCGCCCGCGCCACCGGCCCCGTGCTGCTGCTCGTGATGGCCGTGGCCACCGGCGTGCTGGCGCTCGGCCAGCACGCCACCTGGACCGCCTCCCAGCGTGACCAGGCCGCCTTCAACACGGGCGGCGGCCTGCGGATCTCCGCCTCGCACAACGCCCTGATGGGCCAGGGCGGCCGCTACGGCGCGCTGCCCGGCGGTGACCGGATCGTCCCGGTGGTGCGCGAGGACCAGTCCCTGCCCAACGACAAGGGCCAACTGCTCGCCGTGGACACCTCCGCCTTCGCCGAGCGCGTCCCGGTCCGCGCCGACCTGCTCGGCGGGCGCACCCGCGAGGACCTGTTCGGGTCGCTCGCCCAGCCCGCCCCCACCGGGCCGCCGGCCGGCCTGGAACTGCCCGGCCACCCGCTGCGGATCGACGCGGAGGTCACCGTCCAGCAGCCGGAGCAGCAGGCCGGGACGCCCGGCGGCAGTACCCGTCCGTCGCTTCACCCGGAGGCCAGGTTGCTGCTGCGCGACCGCTTCGGCATGATCCACAAGGTCTCGCTGGGCACGCTCCCGCTGACCGGCGACGCCAAGGTCTCGGCCTCGCTGACCACGCTGGTCGACGCCCCGCTCGGCTCGGCCGCCGCGCCGTTGACCGTGGTCGGCGTGATCGTCGCCTTCGGCGACCGGTCCAACGGCGAGCTGACCGTCCACCGGCTGTCCGTCTCCGACAGCGCCGACGGCCCCGCGACCGCCGTCCAGGTGCCGGCCGGCTTCGGCTGGACGGCGACGGCGCCCCCCGTCCGGGCCGTCGGCGACGTGGTGCCCGGGCCGGCCGCCGTCCTCGGATCCGAACCGACCGGCGCCGACCGCCTGTTCACCATCCGCTACCGCTTCGCCAACGGCCTCGGCGACATGGTCCGCGCCGTGCTCCAGCCGACCGGGACGAGCGTGCCGGACACCGTGTCCGGCATCGCCACCCGCGACTACCTGAAGGTCGTCGGCGGCTCCGTCGGCGACACCATCAAGGTGCCGTTCTCCGGGATCGTCCTGCCGGTCAAGATCACCGCCGTGGTCGACGCCCTGCCGGCGGCCGGCCCCAACGCGCTCCTGGTCGACCTCTCCACCACGGCCCGGCTGCTGGCCGCACAGGGCGGCGAACTGCCCAACCGCGCCGAGTGGTGGCTGCCCGCCACCGGCCCCGGCGACCGGACCCCCGCGGAGGCCGCCGCCGCCCTGCGCGCCGCCCCCGGCACCCAGGACGTCCAGCTCTACGAGGAGGCCGCCGAGGCCCTCCTCGGCGACCCGGTCGGCGCCGCCCCGCAGAGCGCGCTCATGGTCATCGCGGTCGTCACCGGGGTGCTCGCCGCGATCGGCTTCGGCGCCGCCGTGGCCGCCTCCGCCCGCGAACGCTCCCGGGACTCCGCCCTGCTGCTCGCCCTGGGCGCCCGCCGCAAGCAGGTGACCCGCACCATGGCCGCCGAACAGGCCCTCCTGGTCGCCCTCGGCGGGGCCGTCGGGCTGGGCCTCGGAACGCTGCTCGTCCACCTGATCGTGCCGTTCGTCGTGCTGACGCCGGCCGCCCGCCGCCCGACGCCCGGGGCGCTGATCGAGCTGCCGTTCGGCCAGGCCCTGCTGCTCACGGCCGCGATCGCCGTCGTTCCCCTGCTCTCGGCCTTCCTGATCGGACGCCGCCGTCGAGACGTGGCCGCCCGGCTGCGCCACGTGGAGGAGATGTGACCACCAAGGCCGGCACCACCGTGCCCACCCCGTCGCCCGAGCCCGCGCCCGCCCACGGCCCCGCGCCCTGGGTCCGCACCCGGCTGCGCGCGACGCCGCTGGCCACCCTGCTCATGGCGGCGCTCGCCTTCGTCACCGTGTTCATGGCGGCGGCCTTCCCCCGCGTCGTCGACCGGGGCGCGGACAGCGCCCTGCGGGACTTCGTGCACCAGAAGGGCGTCAACGCGACCAGCCTGCAGGCCACCTCCGAGCCGAACCTGAGCGACCCGGCCTCGGCCCTCGACGACGTGCAGCAGAAGCTGACCGCGGAGATCGGCCGGAACCTGCCGCTCACCGAGACCAGCCAGCTCTACGGCAGCCGGGCCAAGTCCCCGCGCAAGATGTTCAACGAGGGCTACGCCCGTGTCTCCGACCATCCGCCGGTGCTCGGCCTGCTGTACCTGCACGGGCTCAAGGAGCTCGTGACCCTCACCGACGGCGTCTGGCCGGGCCCCGCGGCCGAGGGCGCACCCCTGCCGATGATCATCAGCCAGAAGGCCGCCGAGACCATCGGCGTCAAGCTCGGTGACGTCGTCGACAACGGCAGCGACCTGACCGGCCGGACCCGGTCCACCGTGGTCGGCTTCTACCGCGTCAACAACCCCACCGACCCGACCTGGGACGACGTGGGCTGTCCCGCCCGCGCCTGCCTGGAGGGCCAGGGCGCGGAGCTCCACTGGGCGACCACCGGTTTCGTCACCGACAGCGGCCTGCACCAGCTGATCCTCTGGGGCAACGGCGGCGTGAACTTCTGGCGGCTGCCCGTCGACTCCGCCGCCCTGCGCGCCGACCAGCTGGCCGAGACCCGCGCCACCGTCGGCTCCTTCCTGGTCGGGCGCGGCGCCACCACCCTCGCCGACGTGACCAAGCGCCCGGACCTGCACGTCACCTCGCTCCTGCCCGACATCTTCACCCGGGCCACCGCCCGCTACGACGCCGCGGCCCCGCTGGCCGCGATCGGACCGGCCGGAGTGGCCGGGGTGGCCGTCGTGGTGCTGTGCCTCGCCGCGGCCCTCACCGCCGACCGGCGCACCGCCGAACTCCGGCTGCTCCAGGCCCGCGGCGGCTCGCGCGGCGGCATCCTGCTGCGCCTGCTCGGCGAGGGCGCGGCGACCGTGCTGCCCTCCGCCCTGCTCGGAACGGCCCTCGCCCTGGTGCTGCTGCCCACCCCCCGGTGGGGCAACGCCCTGCTCACCGCCCTGGCCGTCGCCCTGATCGCCGTGCTGGCCTTCCCGGCGCGCGCCGCCGTACTGCTGTCCCCGCCGAAGGCCGTGGCCGGCTGGCGCCGACTCGTCGGCGAACTCGCCGTCCTGGCCGTCACCGCCGCGGCCGTGGCCGAGGTCCGCCGCCGCGGCGTCGCCCCCGGCAACAGCCTGGATCCGTTGCTGGTGGCCGCCCCGCTGATGCTCGCCCTCACCGGCGGCCTGCTGCTGGCCCGGATCCAGCCGCTGGTGGTCGGCTGGCTGGCCGCCCTCGCCGGGCGCGGCCGCGGCCTGATCGGCTTCCTCGGCCTGGCCCGTGCCGCCCGCGACAGCTCGGGCCGCCGCCGGCCCTCCGCGCTGCCGCTGCTCGCCCTGGTGATCGCCGTCACCACGACCGGCTTCGGCGCCACCGTGCTCGACACCGTGGACAGCGTCCGGCTGCGCGCCGCCCGGATCACCACCGGCGGCGACGCCTCCGTCTCCCTCCCGGTCTACGCCACCCTGCCGGAGGCGTTCACCACGGCGGCCGCCGAACTGCCCGGCGTGCGGGCCGCGACCGGGGTCTGGGTCGAGCCCGGGGCCTCCTTCATCGGCACGGGCGGCGACCGCACCGCGGCCATCCTCGTGGTGGCCGAGCCGAAGGCCTACGCCGAGATCGCCCGGACCTTCGGGGTGGGCGAGTTCGACCCGGCAGCGCTCGCCGGGACCCCGGGCGGCCCGGACAGCCCGGTGCCGGCGCTGTTCAGCAGCGGTCTGTCCAAGCAGCTGACCGATGGCCCGGCCCGGCTGCGCACCCCCAACGGGGGCGAACTGCGCGCCACCGTCGCCGGGATCGTCACCGGCACCCCCGCCCTGCCCGACCCGGGCAAGCCGTTCATGGTCGTGCCCGTCGGGCCCGCCTCCGAGCGCCTTCCGGAGCTCAAGCGGACCAACAAGTGGCTCTCCGTCGGCGACGTCGACGCCGGCCAGGTCAGGAACCTGCTGCTGGACCAGGGCCTGACCACCGCCACGGGCCTCGCCAAGCTGATCCGGGACGAGGCCGTGGCCGCCGGCAAGGGCAGCTACGGGCTGCCCCCCGGGTACACGGTCCGCAGCAGCCACGAGGTGGCCGCCACGCTCGCCGCCGACCCGCTGCAGCGCTCCGCGGAACGCCTGTTCTGGTACTCGGGCGCCGCCGGCGCCGGGTTCGCCCTGCTCGCCGTCCTGCTGACCCTGGTGCGGGCCGCCCCCGAGCGCACGGCCCTGCTGGCCCGACTGCGCACCATGGGCCTGCGGCCCCGGCAGGGGCTGGCGCTGATCATCGCCGAGACGCTGCCGCAGACCCTGGTGGCGGCCGTCGGCGGCGGGCTGGTCGCGCTGGCGGCGGTCGGACTGCTCGGGTCGGCCTTCGACCTGTCGGCGCTGGTCGGCGCCAACGTCGGCGACGCGTTGACCCCCGTCCTGCTGCCGGTGCTGCTGCCCACGGCGGGCCTGGCGCTGGTGGTCTGCCTCGGGGTGGTCCTGGAGACGGCCGTCTCCGGCCGGCGCCAGATCGCCACCGAACTGCGGGCGGGGGACCAGCGGTGAGGGCGGGAGGAGCGGTACGGGCCGTGACACCGGCGCCGGCCGCCGGAACAGTGGGGACCGTCAAGGTCGTCGAGATATTCAGGACCGTCAGGACCTTCAGGACCTTCAGGACCGTCAGGACCTCTAGGACAGTCGAGACAGGAGACGAGCGGTGAAGACCACTCCCCAGGAGCAGCCGGTCGCCGAGGCCCCCAGCTTGCAGGAGCTCCGGCAGCGGGCCCTCGCCGCCGCCTCGCCCAAGGCGTACGGCGAGGGCGCGGCCATCGTCTGCGACCGGCTGGTGCGGATCTTCAGCGCCGAGGGCGTCGAGGTCCAGGCGTTGCAGGGTTTGGAGCTGACCATCCAGCAGGGCGACCTGGTCGCCCTGGTCGGTGCCTCCGGCAGCGGCAAGTCCACCCTGCTGACCATCCTGGCCGGGCTCGACGTGCCGACCGCCGGAAGCGCCACCGTCGCCGGCTGCGACCTGCTGGAGATGTCCGCCCGGGAGCGGCTGCGCTACCGGCGGGAGGTGGTGGGCTTCATCTGGCAGCAGACCGCCCGCAACCTGCTGCCCTTCCTCACCGCCGCCGAGAACATCGCCCTGCCGATGCAGCTGCGCGGGCGCCGGGCCGGGGCCGGGCGGGCCAAGCAGCAGGCCGACCGGGTGGCCGAGCTGATGGAGGCGCTGGAGATCGGCGACCTCGCCCACCGCCGCCCCAACGAGCTCTCCGGCGGCCAGCAGCAGCGGGTCGCGATCGCGGTGGCGATGGCCAACAACCCGCCGGTGCTGCTCGCCGACGAGCCCACCGGCGAACTGGACTCCGAGACCGCGGGGGTGATCTTCGAGTCCTTCCGCACCGTCAACCGCGAACTCGGCGCCACCGTCGTCATCGTCACCCACGACCCGATGGTCGCGGGCGAGGTGCGCCGCACGGTCGCCATCCGGGACGGCCGGACCAGCAGCGAGGTGCTGCGCCGCACCGTCACGGACGAGCACGGCGAGGAGTCGGTCAACGAGCGCGAGTACGTGATGCTGGACCGCACCGGGCGGGTGCAGCTGCCGGTCAAGTTCCTGGAGGCGCTCGGGATGGAGCACCGGGTGGCGGTCGACCTCGCGGCCGACCACATCGAGGTCCGTCCGGACGACATCGCCGGGCACTGACGTGGGGGAGGGGCGGCGGCCGGCGGGTCCGTCAGCTGTCGCCGCCCATCCGCTGGAAGAGCCCGCTGCCTTCGGCGTCCGTGCGCAGGTCGGGTGCGTCCTCACCGGCGCGCTCGCCCCGGGCGGTGGCGGTGCAGAGGGCGAAGACGAGCACTGCACTGGCCGCGACGGCGAGGATTCCGAGTGCGGTCAGGACGCGTAGCCAGGTCAAGGAAGTGCCTCCTGGGGACGGTGCGGAGGAACGCCGCCGGGGTTGTATCGGCAGTTCGGTCCGCACGGTCGAGTGTCCACAGGCGGTTCTTCCCGTCGTCCGCCGCGCGAGAGGTCGCCCGCGCGGGCGCTCGAAGCATCGGTAGGGCGCGTCACACTCCCTCGCGCGCCCCTGTAGGGGTGACGGCCCGGCCCTCCGAGGGCGTGGCCAACGCCCGCAGCGCGTCGAGGTCCGGCTTCCCCGCCCCGGTCAGCGGGATCCCCGGCAGCACCAGGACGGAGTCCGGCGCGCACCGCGGCCCGACCCGCTCCCGGGCCCAGCGGCGCAGTTCCTCCGCCGTCGCCCGCGATCCCGGCCCGGTGACCACGGCCGCGTGCACCCGTTCCAGCCGGTCCGGACCGGCCGTCGCGAACATCACCGCCTCCCGCACCTCCGGGTGCGCGCGCAGCGGCTCCTCGACGTCCCGGGGGAAGACGTTGTGCCCGTCCACGATCGCCATCGGGCGGCGCCCGGCCACCGTCAGATAACCGGCCGCGTCCAGGCTGCCCAGATCGCCGGTGTGCAGCCAGCCCTCCCGCAGCACCCGGGCGGTCAGCTCGGGGTCGCGCCAGTAGCCGACCATCGCCGTCGGGGTGCGGACGCAGATCTCCCCGGTCCGGCCCGCCGGCAGCACCGTCCCGTCCTCGTCCACGATCCGCACCTCGGTGTCCGGGAACGGGCGCCCGGCCGTCGCCAGCAGCCGCGGGTCCAGGTGCTCGTCCGGGCCCAGCCTGGTCACCGGCCCGCACTCCGTCAGGCTGTACGTCTGGTGCAGCACCCGGCCCAGCCGCCGCGTCGCCTCCGCCAACCGGCGCGGCGACGGCGGACAGCCGGTGTACGTGACGCGGCGCAGGCTGCCGGTGTCGGCCGCGCGCAGCAGCGGATGGTCCAGCACGCGGTAGAGCAGGTGCGGCGGCAGGTACACCCGGGAGACGCGGAACCGCTCGATCGCCGCCAGCACCGCCTCGGCGGCGAAGGCCTCCTGCAACACCACCGTGCCGCCCGCCGCCAGCGCCAGATCCGCGGTCGTACCGCCGCCGTGGCACAGCTCCGTACAGAGCAGGAACGTCGAACCGGACAGCAGCGCCGGCCGCGGCGGCCGGGCGAACCGGCGCAGCACCCCCTTCGGCCGGCCCGTCGTCCCGCCGGTGAACCGCACCGCCATCACGTCCTGCGGGCGGAACCGCGGGGTCAGCGGCTCCGGCGAGCAGGACGCGGCCGACGCCGGCAGGTCCACCCCGAGCGCCGACGGCCCCAGCGCGAACAGGCCCGCCGAGGGCAGCGCCCGCGCGATCCCCTCGGCGGCGGCCCGGCAGCGGGCCGGATCGAAGACCAGCGCCGACGTCCCGGCGAACCCGGCCAGCGCCACCGACTCCCCGACCGGGCCGTCCGGATGCGGCATCGCGACCCGGCAGCCCAGCAGGTTCGCGGCCAACCGCACCAGCACCGCCTCCGGCCGGTTCCCGGCCAGCACCGTCACCCCGTCCCCGCGCCCGAGCCCGGCACCCGCCAGCGCCCGCGCCGTCCGGTACACCCCGTCCAGACACTCCCGGGCGGTCAGCGCCTCCTCCCCCCAGCGGATCGCCACCCGCCCCGGATCCCGCTCCAGCCCCGCCAACACCAGCCCGGTGTACGTCGGCCCCGACTCCGCCATGCTGCGGCCTCCTGTCTGATGGGACGTCAGCTTAGGGCGGGTGCGGTGGCGCAGCGGTGCGGGGGATCCCGGGGGCAGGGGCCGCTGCCGGGGCGTCCTGCCGTGACCGGACCGGAGTGCCGTACCCGCGGCCGGGAGTTGTTAGGGTTCCCCGTCGGACAGGGACGGGGGACACGTGGGCACCAGCACCAGCACCAGTACCAGCACCAGCACGGGCACGGGCACGGCCGAGGCGCCGGGCGGGCAGGGGGCCGAGGAGCGCCCGCACGGCGTCCTCGACCTGCGGGGCGTCGCGGGGGCGGCATTCACCGTGGGCTACCCGCCCGACGCCGTCGTGGTCGTGTCGGGCCTGCCGGGCGCGGGCAAGAGCACGCTGCTGCGGCGCTGGTCCGGGGCGGGGGCGGTGCCGACCGTCGACCCGCGCGCCGTGCACGAGGCCTGCGAGGCGGTCATGCCCGCGCGCCTGCCGTACGCGGTCTACCGGCCCTGGGCCCGGCTGGAGCACGTCCGGCTGCTGCGCTCCTCCGTGCGGCGCGGCGGGCCACTGCTGGTGCACGACTGCGGCAGCCGCGCCTGGATGCGCCGCTGGCTCGCCCGCGAGGCCGCCCGGCAGGGCCGGCAACTGCACCTGGTGCTGCTCGACGTCGGTGCCGCCACCGCGCTGGACGGCCAGCGCGCCCGGGGCCGCCACGCCTCCGCCCGGGTCTTCGCCCGCCACCGCCGGGGCCTGGACCAGCTGTTCGCCGCCTTCACCCGCCACACGCGCTCCGGCGCGCCGACCCCGGCCCCGGAAGCGGCGTCCGTCCTGCTCCTCGACACCGCCTCCCGCTCCCGCGCCACAGCCGTCCACTTCGGCCCGGCCCGATGAGGCCCCCGGCCCGGTGAGGCCCCCGGCGGAGGCGGTGACCGGGGGCAGTGCCTGAGCCACCGGGAACGGTGAAGTCCCCTGGCCGAAACGGTGGTCAGAGGAGGCCGAGGTGGGGGTCCACGGCGGCGAGTCGGCAGGTGGCGTCCCAGAGGTGGCCGGCGACGGTGCGGTCGGTCAGGTGGGGCTGGGCGGGTTCGAGGCGGGGTGCGCCGCGCAGGCCGAAGACCCGGGGCCCCCAGAGCTGGCCCCCCTGCGCCTGCGGGTCGAGGACGGCCCGGACGATCGGCCACGCGCCGTGGTCCTTGCCCTGGAGGAGGAGCCCGGCCGGCAGGCCGCGCAGTCCTTCGCCGACGGTCCGCGTGTGGACCGGCGGGCGGGGCGGGGTGAGCGAGTCGAGTGCGCCGCCGGGGTGCGCCAGCAGGCTGAGCACGGTGCTGCCGGCGGCGCGGAGGCGTCGGTCGAGTTCGAGGCCGAAGGTCATCTGCGCCAGTTTCGAGCGGCCGTAGGCGCGTTTGGGCCGGTAGTCCACGGCCGACTGGAGGTCGTCGAGGTCCAGCCGCTCCGAGCGGGCCGCGAAGCTGCCGACCGTCACGATGCGGCCCGCCGGTGCGGCCGCGAGCAGGGGGGCCAGCCAGCGGGTGAGCGCGACGTGCCCGAGGTGGTTGGTCGCGAACATCAGCTCGTGCCCGGCGCCGGTCTCCCGGCGTGGCGGATCGTCCAGCGCGACCCCGGCGTTGTGGACGACCGCGTCGAGGTGGTCGAGGGCGAGCCCGTCCACGGCGGCCCGCAGGGAGGGCAGGTCGGCGAGGTCCAGCGGGAGGTGGCGCACCACGGCGCCGGGGACTCGGGAGCGGATCGACGCCATGGCGGCCCCGGCCCGACCGGCGTCCCGGCTGCCGAGCACGACCGCGGCGCCCGCCCCGGCGAGCTGCTCGGCGACGAAGTAGCCGATACCGGCGTTGCCCCCGGTGACCAGGACGCTCCTCCCGGCGGCGGACGGCGGCCGGTGAACGTCCCACGGCCGGTTGCGGGTTGTGGACGACATGCTGATGGCCTCCTGGCGTATTCGGGGCTGCCGGGCCACCCGCGATTCGAGACCGTGGCCGCGCCGACAGCCCCACGATCACAGGCCTGACCGGCAGATCGCTGACAGATCGCCGTCACCGCCGTCGGGCCTCAAGATCGTCGAACCGCCGGGTTTCGGACCCGCGCCGGGCGGGGCCCTGCGAGACTGGGCGCAGCAGAGTTCGTCACGGAGAGAGGTCAGCATCCGCATGTCCAGCAGTGCCGCCGTCGACAACCCGTGGTTCCGCCGCTTCAGTCCGTCCGACTCCGCCCCCGCCCGGATCGTGATCTTCCCCCACGCGGGCGGCTCCGCCAGCTACTACATGGAGTACGCCAACGCGCTCGCGCCCTACGCCGACGTGCTCACCGTCCAGTACCCGGGTCGTCAGAACCGCTTCGCCGAACCGGCGATCGACTCGGTGCTGGAGCTCGCCGAGCAGCTCTACCGGGAGCTGCGCGACTGGACGGACCGGCCGCTGACCTTCTTCGGGCACAGCATGGGCGCGGCCGTCGCCTTCGAGACCGCCCGATGCTTCGCCCGCGACGGTCTCCCGGGGCCCGAGCGGCTGTTCGTCTCGGCGGGCCGCGCGCCCTCGCTGCCCCGGGAGACCGCCGTCTACCGGCTGCCGGACGACGGGCTGCTCGACACGATCGTGCGCCTCGGCGGGACGGACGAGCGGATCCTCACCATCCCGGCGCTGCGCGAGCTGATCCTGCCGGCGCTGCGGGCCGACTACACCGCCATCGAGACGTACCGCTGCGCGCCGGAGGCGACCGTGCCGCAGCCGATCACCGCGCTGGTGGGGGAGACCGACCAGAACGCCACCGTCGACCAGGCCGCCCAGTGGGACCGGCACACCACCGGCGGTTTCGACCTGCGGGTCTTCCCCGGCGGGCACTTCTACGTGGCGGACCAGACCGCGGCCGTGGTCGAGGTGCTCACCGCGCACCTGCGCGGCTGAGCCGGCCGCGCCGGGGCGTGGCCGGTGCCGGTGAGGCCCCGGTGACGTGCCCCGGCGGCTCGGCTACTGTGCCTGCGTGACGGGCCGTCAGCCGAGCCGCCGGCGGCACCGTCAGCCGAGACCACCCACCCTGGAGGCCGCCATGCGCCGGATCGCCGTCGTCGGAGCGGGCCAGGCCGGCCTGCAGCTCGCGCTGGGGCTGGTGGCGGCCGGCTACCGGGTGACGCTGGTCGCCGAGCGCACCCCCGAGCAGGTGTGCGGCGGGCGGGTGCTGTCCACCCAGGCGATGTTCGGACCGGCGCTGCGGACCGAGGCGGCGGCCGGGCTGGACCTGTGGGCGGGCGAGGCGCCGGCGGTCCGCGCCGTCCGGTCGGTGCTCGCCGTGCCGCCCGGGGTGCGGGCGCTGGAGTTCACCATGACGCTCGACGAGCCCGCCCAGTCGGTGGACCAGCGGCTGAAACTGGCGCGCTGGCTGGAACTGCTGGAGGAGCGCGGCGGCCGGGTCGAGTACCGCTCGCTGGACCGGGACGGCCTGCGCGAGCTCGCCCGCCGGCACGAGCTGACGGTGGTCGCGGCCGGGCGCGGCGAACTGGCCGGGATCTTCGAACGCGACGCCGCCCGCTCGCCGTTCGACCGGCCGAAGCGGGCGCTCTCCTGCCTGTACGTCCACGGGGTGGGCTCGCCGGATCCGGCCACCGAGCCGCGGGCGCGGATGCACGCGCTGCCCGGTCTGGGCGAGCTGTACCTGCAACCGGCCCTGACCCTCTCCGGCCCGTGCGCGATCCTGCTGTGGGAGGCGCTGCCCGGCGGGCCGCTGGACGCGTTCCGCGACGCCCCGGCGCCCGACGCCCAACTCGCCCGGATGCGCGCCCTGTTGCGCGAGTACCTGCCGTGGGAGGCGGAGCTGTGGGCGGACGCCGAGCCGACGGATGCCGGGGCCGGACTGTCCGGCGCCGTCACCCCGGTGGTGCGGCGGCCGGTGGCGGAGCTGGGCACCGGCGTCGACGCCGTCCACGTGCTCGGCCTCGGCGACGCGGTGGTGGTGAACGACCCGATCGCCGGCCAGGGCGCCAACAGCGCCGCGCGGGCGGCACAGGCGTACCTGCGGGCGATCGTCGAGCACGGCGAGGCCCCCTACACCGCGGACTGGATGTGCCGCACCGCAGAGCGCTTCTGGCGGCAACACGCCCGGCACGCGGTCGAGTTCACCGCCGCGATGCTCACCGTGCCGGACCACGTGCAGGGCGTGTTCGCGGCTGCCGCCGAGCACGAGACGGTCGCCCGCCGGCTCGCCAACACCTACGCGGAGCCGAGCGACCACGCCGCCTGGCTGGCCACCCCCGACCTGACCGCCGCCTACCTCGCCTCGGTCCGCGATTAGGGTCCGGCCCGGGTTGCCTCCGGGTGCCCCGCGGGACGAGGCTGGAGGGGGAAACGTCAACGGGGGCGGGAGGCGTCGTTCGTGGACGGTCGCGGACCCGCGGGGCGTGCCGGCAGCGGCCACCGGACCGTGCCGCACACGGCGGACCTGCGGGTGGAGGCCTGGGCGCCGACGGTCGAGGGCTGCATCGGCGAGCTGGTGCACGCCGTCGTGGGCGGTTTCGCGGACCTCTCCGGCGCGCGGATCGTCGGCGAGCGCGGCTGCACCGTCCTCGCGGCGAGCGACGCGGACCTGCTCGCGGGCGTCCTGGAGGAGGTCGTCTACCGGATGGACGCCGACGGCGAACTCCCCGCCGGGCTGGCGCTCGGCCCGATCCGCGGTCTGGACGGCGCCCGGACGGTCGAGGTCCGCTTCCGGATGGCGGACGCCGCCACCGCGGCCCTGGTCGGCGCCGTGCCGAAGGCCGTCTCGCTGCACGGCCTGGACCTGCGCGCCGGCCCGGACGGCTGGACCTGCCGGGTGACGGTGGACGTCTGAGCGGGCCGGGTACGTCTGGGCGGGCCGGGGGCGACACCGAGCGGGTCGGGCCCGGACCGGGCACGGAACGCGGAACGGGCACGGAGCGGGCACGGAGCGGGCACGGAACGGGGTGAGCGAAGTGGAGATCGCACTGGTCGAGGCGGGCCGCTGCCGCTGGCGGATCGAACCGCGCCCGCCGATGCGCGTGCCGGGCGTGGTCTTCGCCAGCCGCGCGCTGCTGCCGCAGGCCGCCGGGGACAAGGCGCTGGAGCAGGTGGCCAACGTGGCGGCCCTGCCCGGCATCGTCCGCGCCTCCTTCGCGATGCCCGACGTGCACTGGGGCTACGGCTTCCCGATCGGCGGGGTGGCCGCGACCGACGTCGACCAGGGCGGGGTGATCTCGCCCGGCGGAGTCGGCTTCGACATCTCCTGCGGGGTCCGGCTGCTGGGCGCGGGCGTCGACCGCGACGAACTCGACCCCGAGCGGATCACCCGCCTGATGGACCTGCTCGACCGCACCGTGCCGCGCGGCCTCGGCCGGGGCGGCCTGTGGCGGCTGTCCGGACCGGAGGAACTGGACGACCTGCTGCTCGGCGGCGCCCGCTACGCCGTCGAGCACGGCCACGGGGTGCCGCGCGACCTGGAGCGCTGCGAGGACGGCGGCGTCCTGGGCGGCGCGGCCCCGGGCGAGGTCAGCACCCGGGCCGTCGAGCGCGGCCTGCAGCAGGTCGGCAGCCTCGGCTCGGCCAACCACTTCCTGGAGGTCCAGGCCGTCGACCGGGTGGACGACCCGGAGACGGCGGCGGCGTTCGGACTTCGGCCCGGCCAGGTGTGCGTCATGATCCACTGCGGCTCGCGCGGCCTCGGCCACCAGATCTGCACCGACCACGTCCACGCCATGGACCGCGACCTGCAGCGCCAGCGGATCGAGCTCCCCGACCGCCAGCTCGCCTGCACCCCGGTCGACTCGCCGCGCGGCCGCGCCTACCTGGGCGCCATGGTCGCCGCGGCGAACTACGGGCGGGCCAACCGGCAGCTGCTCTCCGAGGCGGCCCGCCGCGCCTTCGCCACCGCCCTCGGGGTCGGCCTGGAGCTGGTGTACGACGTGTCGCACAACCTCGCCAAGCTGGAGACCCACGACGTGGACGGCGTGCCGCGGCGGCTGTGCGTCCACCGCAAGGGCGCCACCAGGGCGCTGCCGCCCGGCGACCCCGGCCTGCCCGCCGACCTCCTGCAGGCCGGACAGCCGGTGCTGGTGCCGGGGACGATGGGCACCGCCTCGTACGTCATGGTCGGGCTGCCCGGCAACGAGGCCTTCGGCTCCGCCTGCCACGGGGCCGGGCGGGTGTGGAGCCGCCACCAGGCGCTGCGGACGGTGCGCGGCGAGCAGTTGCGCGGCGAACTGGAGGCGCGCGGCATCGCGGTGCGGCCGGCCTCCTGGCGGGCGCTGGCGGAGGAGACTCCCCAGGCGTACAAGGACGTCGACGCGGTGGCCGCGGCCACCGAGGCCGCCGGGCTGGCCCGGCCGGTCGCCCGCCTGGTGCCGCTGGGCGTGGTCAAGGGCTGACCCGGGCCCACCGGACCCGGGCCCACCGGACCCGGGCCCACCGGACCCGGGCCCACCGGACCCGGGCCCACCGGACGTGGGCGATGCCGGCGGACGGGGCCGGGACCGGAACCGGGACGGCGACCGGCCGGTGATCGAACTGCGGTCGCTCACCGAGCGCTACAGCCAGTCGGTGCCCCCGGCTGGGCCGACGGCCGTCGACCGGCACCCGGACGGGCTGTTCGCCCGTTTCTGACCGACCGACCGGTTGGCGATCCGGCTTTCGGGCAGCATGATTGACGAGGTGTCAGGCATGGGCGAAAGGGCAGGATCCACTGTACGAACGGGCCGCTCCGCTTGCCCGTTCGGGCGGATGCCCGGTCCTGGCGGGCCCTAAGGCGTCCGCCGGGCTTCCGGGCGGGTGTCACTCACGTCACTCTCTGTCCCATCAAGGCCGGGTTGGTGTTAGAAACGACTACTGAACCCGCCGGTAATGTCGCACTCCATTGACAGGTGCATGGTGTGAAAGAGAAGTGAGGGAGAGGTGCGGTTTCAGCGCTTGATATCGCTCAACTGCCCACTGACGTTCAGCAGTTCGTGGCACTGGGTGGCCTGCTTCCCCGAGGCGGGTGTACCCGGCTGCTGGCAGACCACGCTCGCCGTCACCGTCTGGTCCTCGGGGACCTCGATGGGAGTCACCCAGTGATAGTCCTGGTTACGGAAGGTCTCCAAGGCGATGGTCGTGATCGTCTGCTCGCCGAACTTGATGGTCAACAGCCCCTGGTCGCCCTGGAAGTTGGCGGCGACGATGTCGGTGATGCGGAAGACCTTGCCGTGGTCCACCCGGTAGGCGCCCACCGCGGAGCCGCCGGTGTTGGTGGCCACGTCGACCGTCGTGGAGAACTGCTGCTCCGTCCCCGGGACCGAGCGGCCGGAGCCGCCGCCCGAACCACCGCCGGAGCCGCCGCCCGCAGCGCCGCCCTGCTGCCCCTGACCGCTCGGCGTCGCCCCGGGGACCGGGGCCGGCGGGGCCGCGACGGGGGCCGGGGTGAACGAGGCGGCCTTCTGCTCGACGGCCTTGTCGGCGGCCTGCTTCGCGGAACTGCGCACCGCCGGCCGGACCAGCGTGAGCCAGGCCAGCACCAGCGCGATCAGCGCCGCGATGAGCGCGAGCAGCCACTTGGGCAGCAGCGCGTGCTGGACGAACTCGCCCTCCAGCACGTGCTGCCGCTCGGCCGGCTGCGGGCCGTCCGGCTTGGCGGCCTCGCCCTCCTGGCCGACGGTGACCTCGAAGGGCCAGGTGGCCGGCTTGCCGAACCAGATCAACTTGCGCGCGCGCACCCGCAGCCGGGTCTCGGCGGACTCGCCCGGTGCGAGTCGCAGCCGCTCCGGGGCGAACCCGAAGCGCACGTCCTCGCCGGGCTGCGCCGGGGCGAACGTCACGACGGCCGCCGTGTTCCCGAGGTTGCGCACCGACGTCCGGTAGCGGGCGCGGAGCCAGCCCCGGCGGCGCCGGGGAGCGAGCGCGGCGCGCAGCTCCCGGAACGGCGTCACGGTGACGGTCGTCTCCGGCACGGTCACCAGTTCGGGGCGCTCGGCGGGCAACACCCGGATGCCGAGCGGGAACTCACCCGCCCGCACCTCGTGCGAGCGGGCCGGGGCGAGCCGAATCGTCACCGTCTCGGACGTCCCCGGGAAGAGCGAGAGACGGGCCGGCTCGACCGTCGTCCACGAAGCGCAGGCCCCGACCACCTCCAGCGAGTACGCCTCAACGATATCGGTGTCGTTGCGTACCGTCAGGGTCGTCGTGGCCACGTCTCCGGGCGACACCGTCAGCGCGGGAAGGCCGAGTTCGGCGGATGCGGTCATGCCGTGACGGTAGGACCGGAGGACACCCCCAGGAGAGAGCCCCGCGGGCAAGCCGCGGGCACACCCCTTGCCCGCGGGAACAACCGGGCCCTGCCCGGGGCCGATGCCCCGCCCCCAGCCAACGCTCCCCACCCCGCCCCCCCGGCAACACCCGCGGCCGGCCCCATGACATGGCGCCCGGCCGTCCTCACCATGCGTCCGGTGACGCAGACGAAGCAGAACGGAACAGTTGGATGACGATGATCGAAACCACCACCCATGAGGCCGTCGGGGCGACCAGGTCCGTCCAGGCCCGACCGCGTGGATCGGCCGAACCCGCCACGGTGCGCGTGAACGTGAAGCCGGGCCGGGTCCAGGTGGCGGTGTACGCGGAGGACATCATCCTGCACACGGGCGTCGTCCAGCAGCTGAGGCAGCGGCCGGAGGTGGAACTGCTCGCCGAAGGCGACGTCGCGCGCGCCCAGGTCTCCCTGATGGTGGTCGACGGGCTGAACGACGCCGTGACCGACCGGCTGCGCCGGCTCCGCCTCAACACGCAGAGCCGGACCGGGCTGGTCGTGGGCCACTTCGAGGCCGGCGGCCTGCAGACCATCATCGAATGCGGCGTCGGCGCCGTGCTGCGCCGCTCGGACGCCGACCAGGACCGGCTCGTCCACCTCATCACCGCCCTGGCCAACGGCGAGGGCGTCATGCCCGGGGACCTCCTCGGCAAGCTGCTCGACCGGGTCGGCAGCCTCCAGCGCACCATGCTCGACCCGCGCGGCCTGACCCTGTCGACCCTGACCGCGCGCGAGGCGGAGATGCTCCGGCTGGTCGCCGACGGCCTCGACACCAGTGAGATAGCGGCCGAGACCTCGTACTCCGAACGCACGGTCAAGAACGTGCTGCACGAGATCACCACCCGGCTGGGACTGCGCAACCGCGCCCACGCCGTCGGGTACGCGATGCGCCACGGCCTCATCTGAGGACGCCGCCGGAGCGTCGGCGCCGGATTGCCCTCAGGGGCACCGGTCGCTACCCCCGGCTCGGGTGCCAGGGGCCTGTCGCCCGCGCGCCCGGGCCGGGGAGACTGCCGGACGTACCGCCTTCTCGGTCTGTGAGGTTGAGCGTGATCGGCGCCACCGGCACTCCCCGCCCCCTGCGGCGCTCGGCGCGAGCCGCCGTCGCGATGTTGCTGTCCCTGGCCGTGGCCGTGGTGACGCTGGGCACCGCGAACTCCGACGGCGACGGGAGAGGCGCCGCCCCGGTGGCCGCCGGGGCCGCGGAGGAGAGCGGACGGATCGTCTACGCCGGCACCGGCCACCGCAGCCTGGCGCGGCTGACCGGGCCGACGTCGAGCGCGTCGCTGTTCGGGCCCGGCCCCGTCCACTTCGACACCGAACCCTCCGCGCGCGGAGACCAGTTGGTGTTCACCAGCCTGCGGGACGGCCCGCTGCCCCAGGTCTACCTGCGCGAGGCGTCGGGCGCGGTGCGCCGGCTCACCACCGGCATGGACACCGCGGAGCCGACGCTCGCCCCGGACGGCAGGACCGTCGTGTTCGACGCGGTGGAGCCCGGCGGACGCAACGGGCAGACCCAGCGGGACCTCTGGGTGGTCAACACCGACGGCACCGGCCTGCGCAGGCTGACCGACACCGCGGACTCCGAGGCGCACCCGACGGTCTCGCCCGACGGCAAGTGGGTCGCGTACACCTGCGACGTGGACCCGGCGCACACCCAGGTCTACGTCATGCCGCTGGCCGGCGGCGCGGCGCGGCGGATCACCGCGGTGACCGCCGGCAACGCCGTCGAACCGGCGTGGAACCCGGTGGACGCGCCCGACCTCCGCGACCAGATCGTCTACACCTGGGACCAGGCCGGCCAGACCGGGCCGCAGCTGCGGGTGATCTCGCCCGAGGGCACCAACGACCGGGCGTTCTTCCCCGGCATCGGCGGCGACTGGCGGACCAGGTCCGCCGGTTGGCTGCCCGACGGCAGCGGCGTGCTCTTCCTCAGCCCCAACCGGCTCAACGCCGACCCGACGCCGTACGAGAACGTGTACCGCGCCCTGACCTGCTTCTGCGGCGGAGCCGAACTGGTGGCGAGCGAGGACCGCGCCGTCCGCACACCGGTCTGGCTCGGCCCCCAGAAGGGCGGCGGGCCCGTCGTGGACCGCAACAGCGCCGATACCCCCGACGTGGCCGACCTGTCGGACATCCGCCCCGACGGAGCGGACCCGCGCGACCTGGGCGTCAGCGTGCTCCGGGAGGACCCGGCCGCCGACACCAACACCGACCCCGCGGCCGACCCCCTGTTCAACCCCCGCCCCGGCTACGACCCGTGGTTCGAACGGCAGACCTACACACCGGACGGCCGGCGGATCGTGCTGACCCGCTTCGAGGACTCGCCCGCCGGCCGGATCGAACGGATCTGGCAGACCGGCGCCGACGGCTCCGACCCGAAGCCGATGAACCTCGCCGGGCGCGGGCCGAAGGACTGGGACACCGACCCGGAGCTCTCGCCCGACGGCCGCCTGATGGCCTTCACCAGGACCTCGCCCGGCGGCGTCGGGACGGCCGCCGGCCCCGGACGGGTGCTGATCGCGGACGTGTCGACCGGAGCGATCGTCGGCACCGTCGAACCGACCGACAACCAGCCGGCCGCCTCCCTGGCCCAACCCTCCTGGTCCCCGGACGGCAAACTGATCATCTACACCAGGACCGAGGTCATCAACGGCAACGGCGGCAACAAGCACGTGTGGACCGTGCCCGCCAACGCCCTCGACCGGCCCACCGACCTCAGCCGCAGGGCCTGCCCGGGCGCCTGCGACGTCATCGACGACAGCCCCGCGTTCTCGCCCGACGGCCGGCGCGTCGCCTTCAACCGCAAGACCGGCGACGGCGGGCTCAACCAGCAGAACGGAGTCCTCGTCAGCTCGGCGACCGGCGACGGCTGCACGGTGATCCTGCCCGCCGGACTGAGCCAGGACCGGAACGCCTGCCGCCGCCCGCTGCCGGACACCTCCGCCACCGGCCCGTTCCAGCCCCGCGACGTCGCCTGGACGGCGGACGGCGGGCAACTGGTGCTGACCTCCCGCCGGGCCCTGCCGGCGAACTCGCCGGAGGCGCTGCAGAGCTACGACTTCGCGACCGGTCGGCTCACCTCCGTCAACTCCAGGCTGCCGGGGCGGCAGAAGGAGCCGAGCGTCCAGCAGTCCGTCGACCTGTCGCTGAGCGCGCCGGCCGCCACCATCCCGATGCAGATCGGGGACTCCACCACGGTGGCCATCACCGTCACCAACCACGGCCCGGCGCCCTCGCCCGGCACCGCGCTCACCGCGTCGGTGCCGACGGGCGCCCGGCTCACCGGGCTCAAGGCCACGGCCGGCACCTGCGCCGCCGACGCCCTCCGGTGCGAACTCGGCACCCTGGCCCCGGGCGCGGTCGTCCAGGTGACCGCCACCGTCGTCGGGACGGTGGCCGGCGACCAGCGGTTCGGCTGGTGGGTCACCGGGGCGGTGGTCGACCCGAAGCCCGAGGACAACATCGCGCAGACGGTGGTACCCGTCCAGGCCGCGTCGCCGTCCCCGAGCCCGTCTCCGACCCCGACCGCCTCGCCCTCGCCGACCCCGACCCAGACCTCGACCCCGACTCCGACCCTGACACCGCCCGTCTCCTCACCGCCGGCCCCGCCACCGCCGCCCGCCCCTGCCCCCGCCCCCGCACCGCAGCCGGCGCCGCCCGCGCCGAAGGCCGGACCGGCCGTGACGGTCGGCGCCCAGCCGAACCCCGGATACGTCGGAGGCAAGGTCACCGTCACCTACACCGTGCGCAACGACGGCCAGGCCCTCGCCACCGGACTGCGCGTCTCGCTCGGCCTGCCCGCCGGCGTCCCCACCGGGCCGATGCCCCCCGGCTGCACCGGCGGCGTCTGCGACGTGGCCGACCTGCCCCCGGG
This sequence comes from Kitasatospora sp. NPDC058243, assembly GCF_042882025.1. Classification (NCBI taxonomy): domain Bacteria; kingdom Bacillati; phylum Actinomycetota; class Actinomycetes; order Kitasatosporales; family Streptomycetaceae; genus Kitasatospora; species Kitasatospora sp. NPDC058243. The sequence goes on along the minus strand of NZ_JBHVWW010000032.1, from coordinate 9,783 downwards.
CGGCAGCGCCGTCGTCCAGGTGGTGCTCGCCCCCGAGGCGACCCTGGACACCACCATCACCTCCGTCCTGACCACCACCGGCACGGACGCCACCCCGGGCGACCACGTCGCGCGGACCCCGCTGCGCATCCTGCAGCCCCGCATCGTCGCGGTGCCGCCGATCGGCAAGCCCGGCTTCGTGACCTCCGTCCGCGGCGTGGACTTCCCGCCCGGCAGCCCGGTGACCCTCACCTGGACGCCCGGCATCACCGCCGCCGCGGCGCCCACCGTCCCCAAGGCCGACGGCACCTTCGCGGGCCAGCTGCTCATCCTCGCCAAGGACGAGACCGGCCCCCGGACCATCACCGCGAGCGGCCCCGGCTTCTCCCCGGTGACCACCCCCTTCCTCGTGGTGGTCGGCAGCGTCGGCCCGCCGGGGGAGGTGCAGCGGCGGTGATCCACGAAGTCGACGAGGCGCTGCGCCTCCTGCTCGTCGAGAGCGGCCTCCAGGAACGCGGGATCGAGCTGGTCTTCGACTCGCCGACCCGGGACTGGGCCGCCCGGCGCAACGCCCCCACCGTCAGCGTCTTCCTCTACGGCATCCGCGAGGACGTGTCCCGCCGCCAGGCCGGCGCCGCCGAGCAGCACGATGCCGACGGCGTGGTCGTGGCCTGGCGCAGCGCGCCGCGCTGGTTCGAACTGGCCTACCTGGTGACGGCGTGGACCAACCGGGCCCAGGACGAGCACCGGCTGCTGTCGGAGGTGCTCCGCTGCCTGACGGCCACCGACGCGCTGCCCGCCCGCCTGCTCACCGGCACGCTCGCCGAACTCGGGCTCACCGTCGGGCTGGAGACCGCCGGGCGCGGCGAGGGCATGCCGTCGGTGTCCGACGTGTGGTCGGCCCTCGGCGGCGAGCTGAAACCCTCGATCGACCTCAGGGTGCTCGCCCCGCTGTCCGGCCAGCGTGCCCCGGCGGGGCCCCCGGTCACCGACGGGCTCGTGCTGCGCGCCGTCGACAAGAGCGGCAAGGACGGCGAGGGCGGCGAGAGCGACGAGGACGCCCCGGAGGCCACAGCCGACCCGGCCGACCCGGGCCGCCGGCTGCGCTACGAGGGCGGCACGGACCCCGGCGCGGACGGCTTCGCCGCGCCCCGGGAACGCCGGCTGCCGCCGGGCCGCAGACGGCGCGGCGGTGCGCCGCGATGACCCTCGACCTGGAACCGGCGGCCACCAGCGGGCCCGCCGCCGACCTGGACGACCTGTGGGAGCGGCTGAGCCGCCTCGAACAGCGGATCCGGGCCGCCGTCCGCGAGCGCAGGGCCGACGACCCGGACCCGGACGACCCGTACCGGGGCCAGTACCTCACCCCGGAGGCGGCGGAACGGATCCTCGCGGCGCCCGCCGCGACGGGCCGGGCCGGCACCGACCTCGGGGAACCGCCCCCGCCACCGCCCGGATCGAGGACCGAACGGCTCGTCGACGGCTTCGGACTGCTCCCGCTGGACCTCGAACTCCTGCTGGTGGCACTCGCCCCCGACCTCGACACCCGCTTCGAACGGCTCTACGGGTACCTCAACGACGACCTGACCCTGCGCCGGCCGACCATCGGGCTCGCGCTCGAACTGTGCGGGCGGTCCGGGGCGGGCGCCGGCCGGTTCCGCTTCACCGCCCAGGCCCCGCTGATCGCCGGCGGCCTGCTGGAGATCACCGAACCGGAGCGCCCGCTGCTCTCCCGGGGCCTGCGCCTGCCCGACCGGGTGACGGCCCATCTGCTCGGCTCGGACGAACCCGACGGCGCGCTGCGCGGGCTGGTCCACGTCGGCCGGTCCGGCGCCGGTACCCCGCCGCAGGCCGCGCGCCGGCTGCGCGCCACCGTGGCCAACGGCGGCGGACTGGTGCACCTGCTGGACCGGGGCGGCAACGCCGGGCGGCTCGCGGTCGACGCCCTCGCGGGCCTCGGCCGCCGGGCCCTGGTCGTCGACGTCACCGCGCTCGCCGCCCGCCCCCCTGAGGCCGTGGTCCGGGCGCTCGCCCGGGAGGCGCGGCTGAGCGGCAGCGGTGTGGTGCTGGGCCCGCTGGAGCGGCTCGAACCCGAACGCCCGGAGCGGGCCGGGCTGTTGCGCGAGCTGTGCGCGGAACTCGCCGAGGTGCCACTGCTCGTGCACGGGTCGCGCCCGTGGGACCCGACGTGGGCGCAGGAGAGCCCGGTGGTGCTCGTGGCCCCGCCGCTGGACCCGGCGCAGCGCGCCGAACGCTGGGCGCACGCGCTGGGCGGGGCTTCGGGTGTGCCTGCGGGTGAGCCTTCGGGTGAACCGGAAGGGCTGTACGAGGGTGTGCTCGGCCCCGAGCTGGCCGAGGCCGTCGCCCCGTACCAGCTGGACGAGGACCAGGTGGCCAGGGCCGCCGGGGTCGCCACCAGGACGGCCGCCGCCGAACACCGCCCGGTGACCGCCGACGACCTGCGGGCCGCCGTACGGGCGCAGAACGGGGCGGGGCTCGCCCGCCTCGCCCGCCGGATCGAGCCCGCCGTCGGGTGGGACGACCTGGTGCTGCCCGAGCCCACCGCGCGCCAGCTGCACGAACTCGCGCTGCGCGCCAGGCACCGCGACCAGGTGCTCGGCCAGTGGCGGATGCGGCCGGGCGGAGGGCGCGGACGCGGGGTGATCGCACTGTTCGCGGGGGAGTCCGGCACCGGCAAGACCATGTCGGCCGAGGTGGTCGCCGCCGAACTCGGCATGGAGCTGTACGTCGTGGACCTGTCCACCGTCGTGGACAAGTACATCGGCGAGACGGAGAAGAACCTGGAGCGGATCTTCACCGAGGCCTCGCACGTGAACGCCGTCCTGTTGTTCGACGAGGCCGACGCGATCTTCGGCAAGCGGTCGCAGGTCAAGGACGCCCACGACCGCCACGCCAACGTGGAGTCGGCGTACCTGTTGCAGCGGATGGAGTCCTTCGACGGGATCGCCGTGCTGACGACCAACCTGCGCGCCAACCTCGACGAGGCGTTCACCCGGCGGCTGGACGTCATCGCGGAGTTCCCGGTGCCGGACGAGGAACAGCGGCACGCCCTGTGGGAGCGCTGCCTGGGCCCGCGGATCCCCCGCGGCGACGACCTCGACCTGGCGTTCTGCGCACGGCACTTCGAGCTCGCCGGCGGCTCCATCCGGGCCTGCGCGGTGACCGCGGCCTACCTGGCCGCCGAGACGGGCCGCCCGCTGGGCATGGCGGAGCTGGTGTTCGCGGTCGAGCGGGAGTACCGCAAGCTCGGCCGGCTGGTCCTGGAGAGCGAGTTCGGGCCGTGGTCGCGTGCCTCCGGGGGCACCGGGCGGGCCTGAGCGCGCGGCCGGGCGGGCACCGGGCGGCGGTCGGCCGGCGACCGACTGACGACCGGTGAGGCCCTGCCGGGGTGCCCGCCGGGGCAGCGGCTCTGCCCCTGGTCCGGGACCTGGGGACATGTCGCGGGTGGCGGTCCGGCAGCAGACTCGGTGGCGATTGATCGGCCACCCCCGAAGGAGCGAGCATGCCGTCGTACCTCACCCCGGGCGTGTACGTGGAGGAGGTCCAGTCCGGTGCCCGGCCGATCGAGGGTGTCGGCACTGCCGTCGCCGCCCTCGTCGGCTTCGCCCAGACCGGCCCCTTCCACGAGCCCACCCTGGTGACCAACTGGGACCAGTACGTCCAGCAGTTCGGCGGCTTCTCCGAAGGCACCTACCTGCCCCACGCCGTCTACGGCTTCTTCGCCAACGGCGGCGGCGCCGTCTACGTCGTGCGGATCGGCGAGCCCGCCGGCGAGACGGCCGGCGGCTGGCCGCCGGTCGCCCGATCGGCGCCCGCGCCCACCGCCCACGCCGGCTTCCTGTTCACGGCCCTGCCCGGTGCGGGCGCCGACCTGACCGTCGAGATCGCCGACGTCGAGGGCGAGAACGTCCCCGACGACCGGTTCCGGCTGGTGGTCCGCAAGGGCACCGAGGTCGCCGAGACGTACGACGTCTCGACCCGCAAGAACACCAAGGGCTACGTCGTCACCCAGCTGCGCGAGTCCAAGCTCGTCGCGGTCAGCGAGCAGCCGGGCACCGCGCCGAGCCGCCCGGAGCGCCAGACGCTCGCCCTCGCGGCCGCCCCCGCGCCCGGGCCGGTCGCCCCCGCCGCCACGACCCGGCTCAGCCCCGCCGAGTACATCGGCGACGCCTCGGCCCGCACCGGGTTCTCCGGCCTGGAGGCGATCGACGAGATCACCATGGTCGCGGTGCCCGACCTGATGAGCGCCTACCAGCGCGGCGACATCGACGCCGAGGGCGTGCGGACCGTCCAGCTCGCGGTGATGTCGCACTGCGAGCAGATGGGCGACCGGATCGCCGTCCTGGACTCCCCGCCCGGGCTGAGCGCCCAGCAGGTGCGCAACTGGCGCAACAACGAGGCGGGCTTCGACTCCCGCTACGCGGCCCTGTACTACCCGTGGATCAAGGTGTTCGACCCGGCGACCGGCCGCAACACGATGGTCCCCCCGAGCGGGCACGCCGCCGGCGTGTGGGCGCGCAGCGACGCCGAGCGCGGCGTGCACAAGGCGCCGGCCAACGAGGTCATCCGCGGCGCGGTGGACCTGGAGATCCGCCTCAGCAAGGGCGAGCAGGACCTGCTGAACCCGATCGGCGTCAACTGCGTGCGGGCCTTCCCCGGGCGCGGCATCCGGATCTGGGGCGCCCGGACCCTCTCCTCGGACCCGGCGTGGCGCTACCTCAACGTGCGGCGGCTCTTCAACTACCTGGAGGAGTCCATCCTCCTGGGGACCCAGTGGGTGGTGTTCGAGCCCAACGACGACCGGCTGTGGTCGAGCATCCGCCGCAACATCACGGCGTTCCTGACCGAGGAGTGGCGGCGCGGCGCCCTGTTCGGTGCGACGGCCGCGGAGGCCTTCTACGTCAAGTGCGACCGTGAGAACAACCCGCAGGAGTCCATCGACCTCGGGCAGGTGGTGTGCGAGATCGGGGTCGCTCCGGTGAAGCCCGCCGAGTTCGTGGTGTTCCGGCTGTCCCAGTTCTCGGACAGCACGAGCCTCGTCAACGAGTGACCAGCAGGCCAGCACAGACCGGAAGGTGACAGGAAGTCATGGCTGAAGGCGATCCGCTCTCCACACACATATTCGGCGTCCAACTCGGCGGCTACAACGTCGAGTCGGTCAAGGAGATCAGCAACCTGACCGTCGACCAGGACGTCGTCGAGTACAAGCAGGTGACCCAGCAGGGCAAGCTGATCGTCCGCAAACAGCCCGGCGCGCGGCTCCCGGGCGAGGTGACGATCACCCGCGGGCTCGACAAGAGCGGGGCGTTCACCAAGTGGATCAACGAGACCCTCAACAACGGCGCGATCAACACCGCGCGCCAGAACCTCACCATCGAGGTCAAGGACACCACCGGCGCCACGCTCCGGCGGATCCAGCTGATGAACGCCTGGGCCAGCCGGTGGGAGGGCCCCACCCTCACCGCCGGTGAGTCCAGCGCCGCGACCGAGACGGTGACCATCGTGTTCGAGGAGATCACCGTCGAATGAGACGACGGATCAGCCTCGACGAACTCCTGGAGCAGGCTCCGGCAGCCGCCCCCGCTCCCGCCGCGGCCCCGGCCCCGCAGGCCGCCGCGCCGCAGCGGGGGCGGGGCCCCCAGGGGCACGGACTGCACACGGAGTTCGAGTTCGAGCTCCCGCGCGGATACCTGGACGACGAGGGCACCCTGCACCGGCACGGCGCCATGCGCCTGGCCACCGCGCGGGACGAACTCATGCCCCAGATCGACCTGCGGGTCAAGGAGAACCCGGCGTACCTGAGCGTCGTGCTGCTCAGCCACGTGATCACCCGGCTCGGCACCGTCACCGACGTGCACGCCGGCGTTGTCGAGCAGATGTACGCCACCGACGTCGCGTTCCTCCAGGACTTCTACCAGCGGATCAACAGCGAGGGCCACACCCGCGCCGCGGTGACCTGCCCGCACTGCGACGGCGCCTTCGAAGTCGACCTCGCTGGTGGGCGCCTGGGGGAATGGTGACGTACGCGACCACCCGGCTGTACGAGGAGGTCGCGTACATCGCCTACCACTTCCACTGGCAGCGGGAGGACATCCTCGACCTGTCCCACCAGGAACGCCGCGCGTGGGTGCGGGAGATCGCGCGGATCAACACCCGCGTCAACGAAGGCGGGTGAGCGCGGGATGGGGATTCGGGACCGGCTCGGGCGCCGGAAGGCCGGCGGTCCGGGCGAGGCGGGCGTTTCGGGTGCCCCGGGTACCTCGGGTGCTGCGGGCGGCGCGGGTGACGCGGCTCCCGCGCCCCGGGCCGACGCGCCCGCCCCGGACGGTGGTTGGCGCGCGGTCGCGCCCCTGACCCCGACCCTCGCGGGGGCGGCGGGCGGGGTCAGCGACGGCCTGCGGTTCCGGTCCCGGCTCGCCTCCTGGCAGAACCCCTCGCTGACCGGCGCACTCGGACACGCGGTCCTGCCGTCCGCCCCCGCGGGCACCCCCCGGGCGGTGGGACAGCCCCCCCACCCAACAGGACCCCCCAGGGAGGAAAGGAACACGCTGCCCTACACCACACC
>NZ_JBHVWW010000032.1:0-3208 GCF_042882025.1 Kitasatospora sp. NPDC058243 | reverse complement strand
GGGCGTGGGGAGGAACTCTCTAGGAGAGAGAAACATGGGAAGACGGGTTTCGTCTTTCCGCTCGGGGGGGCTAGTGGGGGGTGGGGGCGTTTCCTTCCGGCTGGGCGGTCTCCGCTGGACCCCCCGGGCCCGTGCTGCCGTACGCCGCACCGGCGGTGGCGCCGTCGGAGGCTGCGGATCCGGCCTCGGCTGCGGCTTCGGTGGGGGACGGGCCGGGTGCGACGGGCGGGCTCGGTCGGGTGCGGCAGGTGCAGAGGTCCGGCGCCGTGGTGCGCCGGCTCCCCGTACGGGCAGTGGCCGCCGAGGGCGGTGTCGCTCCGGCTGCCCCCGCGCCCGCCCCCACCCCTGCTCACGGTTCCGAGGTGCCGCTTGCCGGGCAGGCCGGGCCTGACCGGCCGGTCCCGTCGCGCCGCGTCGGGAAGCCGCTGACCGCTGCACCCCGCCCCCGGTCGCTGCCGACGCGCGCGGTGGCCGTGATCCCGCCCCGGGCGGTGCAGCGTGCCGCGAGCGCGACGACGGTGGAACGATCCGCTGCCGTCGCGCCGATGGAGCCTGCTGACGGCGCGAAGCCGGTAGAGCCTGCCGAGGGTGTGGCACTGGTGGAACGGCCCGCGAGCGCGACGACGGTGGAGCAGTCCGCCGACGTTGCTCCGCCCGTCGCGGAGCCGGGTGCCATTGCGCGGCCGTCCGAGACCTCCGAGCCGGACCCGGTGCGGCCGACCGGTGCCCCGACCCCGAGCACTGGCAATGCCGTTCAGCGCGCCGCGAGGGGAGGCGCCGCACCGGGCCGGCCCGTGCTCGGTGCCCCGCTGACCTCGCTGCCCGCCAGCGCCTCGCCACGGCTCAACGCCGACGGCGCGTCAGGCCTGGGGCCCGTGCCCGGTCCCGGGGCCGGGCACGGGCCGATGCCGATCGTCTCCCCGCCCGCGCAGCCGACTGCTCCGACGGGGAGCGGGTCGGACGGCTCGGAACCGTCGGCACCGGGCAACCCGGCGCGCTCGGCTCGCCCTGCCCGCCCCGAGCCCGGACGGCGCGGGGACGCCCCCGTACAGCGCGCCGTCCAGACCGGCGGCAGTCCGACCTCCGCGCAGCGCGCCGCCCAGCCGCGCACCGAACAGGCGCGTACCGAACAGGCGCGCCCCGAATCGTCCAACGCCCGCACGCACGGCGGCCTGGGTGCGCCGCTGACCGCGCTGCCGCCGACGGCGGGCGCGGCACCCGGAGCACGGGCCGCCGGTACGGCCGACGGCCGGCGCGGCCCCGTCCGGCGGACCACGGCCCCGGGCCACGGCGCCCCCGCGACTCCCGACACCCCAGCGACTCCCGCCACCCCCGCCACTTCCGCACCGCCGCAGTCGGCCGGCCGAAGCACGGCGGCCCCGAGCCCGGAACACGCTCCTCGTGCCACAGACACGGCCGCCGCCGCGCCGGGCGCCACGGCAGTCCAGCGTGCGGCTGCGCCCGGCACGCGAAGCGCTGACACGAGCGGGCAGGGCGGCTCCACCGAGCCCGGCCCCGCGGCCGGGCCGCAGTCTCCCCCTGGGACGGCACCGCAGGACGCGGCCCGCCGGGCCCGGCGCAGCGGTGGTAGCAGTGGTACCGCTGGCGCCCGGGACGTGCGGCCGACCGCTTCGCCGGGCGAGCCCGGCCCGCTGGTCGTGGCCCGCTCGCCGATCGGCGGCACCGCCGCACGTCCGGCGGCCGGGCCGGGCCACCGCACGCTCGGCCTGCTCGGCGAGCGCCGCATGGCGTCCACGCTCGCCGCACCGGCGACGGCGCCCGCACCGGTGTCCGGCCGAGCGCCGGCGCCCGCGCCCGCCCCGCCCGTCGTCAGGGCCGCCTGGCCGCAGGAGCCGCCCGCGCGCACCCAGGTGCCGCCGGTCCTCCCGGAGCCGGCGGCACCCGCGAGCTGGCGGCACCGGGCCGCCGCCGTCCTGCGCCTGCCCCGACGGGCACAGGCGAGCCGACCCGACGCTGCGCGCCCGGCGTCCCCGGAATCCCCGTCGGACCCGGAAGGGACCGGCCCGGCGGTGCCGGGTGCGCGGGGTGCCGTGCTGGCGCGTGCGGGTGCGCGGGGATCGGCGTCCGGCAGCTCTGCGGACTCTGCCGGCTCGGGCGCGGTGGGGCGTTCTGCTGCCGTGAGGCGTCCGAGCGTGCAGCGTTCGGTGGCCGGCGGCGCCGGCCCGGTGAAGGCGGACGCGCGCTCGTCGGCGTCGGCCGGCTCGGCGGCGCAGGGGCCGCGGCTGTCAGGGCGCGGTGGTGCCCCCTCGGGGCGGGCAGGTGTGCGGGGTCCGGCGACTGGTGGTTCCGGTCCGGTGGCTGCCGGCCCCGGTACTGGCCCGATGGAGGCGGATGCGCGCCGGTCGGAGCGCGGCGCTCTTCCTGCGGGGCGGGCGGGTGTGCAGCGTTCGACGACGGCCGGGGGATCTCGCCCGGAGGCGCCGGACGGGCAGCCCGTAGCGCCCGCCATCGCCCCGGCCGGGCGGGTGCGGCGCGGGGAGACTCCCGTGCCGCCGGTGGCTGTGGAGCGTGGCGGCCGTGGTCCGGCGGTGCAGCGGTCGGTCTCCGGCGGTCCGAGCTCTGTCGAGCCGGGTGTCCGGTCGGCGGAGCCGCGAGGTGCTGCGGTGCCTGTCGTGGTTCCCGCCGGTCGGGTGCGGCGCGGGGAGCGTCCAGCACCCCCGGTCGTCGTGGCCGATGCCGGCCCGGCGGCTGTGGGCGCCTCCCGTGCCGGGCGCGCTGCGAGCGTGCAGCGCTCGGTGTCTGCGGGCCCTGCCGCTGCCGCTGCTGCCGGCTCTGCCCTCGCCCCCGGCCCGGTCGAGCCGACCGTGCGACCGGTGTTCTCCGCCGATGCGTCGACGCCTGCCGCAGCCCCCGCCGTCCCCGCCGTCCCCGCCGCTCGCGGGGGGCGTCCTGCGTCCGCGTCCGTTGCCCCCTCCGGTGGCCGTGTTCCGAGCGTGCCGTTGGTGCGACTCACCCCGCCGAGCGCCCCGCCGAGCGCCTCGGCGTCCCCGGCGGTCCCCGCGATGGTCCAGCGGCTGCCGGTCGCCGGACCCGCCGGCCCTCCCGTCCCCGCGTCCGCGGCGCCGCCGCTGCCGGGCGGTGGCGCCTGGGCGCCGGGCGTCGCGGGGGGCGGCTTCGGCGGACCGGGGGCGGGTGGGGAGTCGGCGCTGCGCACCGGGTCGTGGTCGTGGACCGCGCCGTCCCGGGA
>NZ_JBHVWW010000031.1:90269-93374 GCF_042882025.1 Kitasatospora sp. NPDC058243 | reverse complement strand
GCATCACGCTGCCGGGCCCAGGGCCGTCGCCGTGCCGGCCGGCGCGCCGCGTCGACGCGCGTTAGAACGTCACCAGCCAGGACAGGCTCCCGGTGAGGTGCTCGCGCAGCGCCGGGTCGGCCACCGCCGGGGTGGGGTCGGTGGCGACGGCCGTCAGCAGGTGCGGCCGGGAGCGGGGGCCGCCCGGGCGGAGGGCGGCGAGGTCGGGGGCGGTGCGCCCGCGCTGCCCGGGCAGCTCGCGTCCGTCCAGGAACCAGCGCAGCCGGGTGCCCGGGACGGGCAGGTCGACGGTGAGGCGGCTGGCGGAGGTGAGCCAGGTGTCGGTGGAGACGGGACTCGTCAGCGGGGTGGCGTGGCGGTAGAAGCCGGCGATCATCGCCTCCCGTCCGGGCAGGTTGAACTCCCGCCCGAGCGAGCGCATGATCGAGTTCTCGGTCGGCCGGTACAGCCCCGTCGGGTAGTAGCCGCCGCCCTCGTACGCGCCGACCGTCCCGCCGTCGGGGGACGTCCGGCCGAGCCAGCGGGACCACTTGGTGCCCTGGGCGCGCATCCGGTCGGCGGTCAGCGTACTGATGTTGGCCTCGGCCGGCTCCGCGCCCTGGTAGGTGCCCTGGCCGTCGTACGCGTACTCGTCGGCGAGCTTGCCCAGCGAGTGCCCGGTCTCGTGCACCGCGATCTGCCCGGACTTCGCGTTGCCGCCCGCCACGGTGGCGATGCCCTCGTAGCCGAGCGAGGACTTCACGTCGTTGTAGCCCGCGCCGCCGTACTTGGTGCTGTTGGCCACCACGATCACCAGGTCCGCCTGCGGGGCCTTGGCCGCGTAGCGCTCGACCGCCTTCTCGTCCACGCAGAGCAGCCGCTCCACCCCGTCGCACCAGAAGTACGAGCCCAGCGCGGTGTGCCGGACGGTCGTCTGGTCCGGATCCCCGGAGACGCCCGACTCGGGCGAAACGGCCGACACCGCCCAGACGTTGAACAGGTTGCGGTAGGTGGCGTACGGCTCGACGGCGGTGATCTCGCGCCACTTCTCGGCCGCGTCGCTGCGGAACTTCTCCTGTTCCTGCGCCGCGTAGCCGTCCCCGATGACCACCACGTCGAGCTTGGCGGCCGGATCGCCGTTGCGCACCAGCGCGGTGACGTCGCCGTCGTCCTGCATCGGGGCCACGCCCTGGATGCGGGGGCCGGCCGTGTACGGGGAGCCGCCGGGGACGAGGGCCCGGGATATGCCGCCGTCCTCGCCGAACACCTCGACCGGGTGCCGGCCGTCCGCCGGAGCGGCTGTGGGGGCGGCGCCCGTCGTGGTTCCGGGCGGGGCTGCGGGTGCGGCGAGCGCGGGGGCGCCGCCGAGGAGGGCCGCGGCCAGGGCGGCGGTGAGGAGGGTTGCGGCGGTTCTGGTCCTGCGGCTCCTGGTACTGCTGGGCATGGGTGGCCTCCCCGGTGGTGGCGTGAGCGGGAGGTGGCAGCCTATTTCCCACGTTGAGAACCTGACAACTGTTTCCCACGTTGGGAACCTGACAACCTGTGAGGGGCATTCCGGATCCGCTCCGGGCCGCTACTCCACGGACATCCCGCTGATGACGGAGACCGCGAGCAGCCAGGCCAGGACGGCCAGGGTCACGGTCACGGGCAGCGGCCAGTCCATCAGGAGGAGCATGGCGGCACCCACCAGCGTGGTGACCGCCACGGGTACGGACATCCCGGCCGGGATCCACCAGGAGCGCACGTTCGGCCCGAGCAGGCCGCCCGCGATCAGGGCCGTGCCCGCGCCGACCAGCAGCGCCAGCTTCAGGACGGCCAGCCACAGGGTGTGCGGATTGCGGGCCCGGTGCCCCTGGTAGTCGACCTCGACCACCTGGCCCCTCCAGACCGTCAGGTTCACGACCGTGCCGGTCCGCACGTCGTCGTAGAACGCCTCCCCGACGTCGTAGGCGCCGGTCGGAGCCTTCTCGCGGGCCACGGTCAGGGTGTACGAGGTCGAGTCGCCGTCCCGCTCCATCGCCCTCTTCGTCACCCGCCCGCTCTCCCGCAGCGTGCAGTCCACCCCGGGCCCGATCGCCGGAGCGCCGCAGACCGGGGCGCCGCGATACGCCCACCCCTCGTGGTACGCGGCGACGAACCGTGCGAACCCGAGGCCGACCGCGGACAGGCCGAGCAGCAGGAGCAGGGCCTGCGCCACGACCCGCAGCGTCAGCGCGGTGGCCCGCCCGCGCGGCCGGGCGTCCTGCGGGCCCGGCGGCTTGCCGAACAGCGTCATCGGACTCCCCCTCGTCTGGACGTCGGTCGCCATGCGGGCCGACGCCCCGGCACGCCGTGGGCGGCGCCGGGGGCGGCACGGACTTGGATGATGGCAGGGGCAGGGATAGCGCGGGAGGAACCCGCCACTGCTGTAACGGACTTGTGCCATGCCGGGGGTGCGGGCGGTGCGCCGGTGCCCGCGTGTTTTCGGCCGTTCCGGGCGCGGGCGGACCACCTCGGCCGCCCCATCGGCGGTGCCCCGTCGCAGGAATTCGTGATCGACGGGCCAAGAGGCCTGACCAGGCCGGGGTGGACGCATTTTCCGCCGTCATATGCTCGCGGATCCGACCGCTCCCTAAAGTCACCGCAGACAGAGCGCCGGGCTGCTCTCCGAGCCGCCGCCCGGCGTCCCCACGCGCACCACCGACCCCGAGGACGGACAGCTGTGAACAACCGGACCAGGAACAGGATCGCGGGCGGCCTCGCGGCGTTCGCCACGGCCACGGCGCTGGGCCTCGCCGCGGCCCCGGCCGCACAGGCGCAGACCGCCTCCCCGGACGCGCTGCAGAGCATCAACTGCAGCACCGGCACGTTCGGGAGCGACGGCACCCAGCAGTACTTCAACATCTCCTGCTCGGGCACCGGAACCACCAAGTGGTGGGTCAACGTGAGCTGTTCCGACGGCTCCACCCGCACCGTGGGCCCGTACACCACCTTCCTGAACGTGCGCGTCTACTGCCCGCCGAACACCACCGCCCTGAGCGGCTGGGTGAGCTACACCCCCTGAACCCGGTGGCGCCGGCGGGGGGGGGCCCCCCCCCCCCCCCCCCCCCCCCCCCCCCCCCCCCCCCACCCCCCCCCCCCCCCACC
>NZ_JBHVWW010000031.1:46546-90262 GCF_042882025.1 Kitasatospora sp. NPDC058243 | reverse complement strand
GGGGGGTGTCGGGGGCCCAAAGAAGCCACTGGCGGGGGGGTGGGGGGGGGAGCCCCACCTAGCGGCTGGGTGTATTCTTTCTCTCCCCCCCCCCCTTTTTTGCTTCCCCCCCCCCGCTCCGTCTCCCGGCGCCGCCCCCGACCCTGGCCCCGACCTCGCCCGGTCTGGTTCGCGGTCACACGTCCCAGGTGACCGGGAGGCTCTTCACCCCGTAGATGTCCGCGGTCTCCGGCCGCAGGCCGACCTCCTCCGCCGGTACGGCCAGGCGCAGCGTGGGGAAGCGCTTGACCAGGGCGGTGATCGCGACGCTCAGCTCGACGCGGGCCAGCTGCTGCCCCAGGCACTGGTGGACGCCGTGGCCGAAGGCCAGGTGCCCGCCGTACTGCCGCCGGAAGTCGAGCACGTGGGGATCGGCGAAGCGCTCGGGGTCACGGTTGGCGGTGTTGTACGACAGGATGACCGTCGTGCCGGCTTTGATGGTCTGGCCGCCCACCTCGACGTCCTCCAGCGCCGTCCTCATGAACGACTTGGCGACGCTCAGGTACCGCAGCAGTTCCTCGACGGCCCGGCCGGTGAGCGTGGGGTCAGCGCGCAGGTCGGCCAGCTGCGCCGGGTTCTGCAGCAGCGCGAAGGTGCCCAGCGCCAGCATGTTCGCGGTGGTGTCGAGCCCGGCCGCCAGCAGGATCAGGCCGACGCCCCTCAGCTCCTCATCGGTGAGGTCGCTGTCCATGAGGTCGCTGAGCACGTCGTCGGTGGGGTTCGCGCGCTTGGCGGCCACCAGCTCCGCGAGGTACTGCTGGGTCGCCGTGTAGGCCGCGATCAGCTCCTCGTCGCTCGTCTCCCCGTTCACGAACGAGTCGATCTGCTCCTGGAAGGAGCCGCGGTCCTCGTACGGCACCCCCAGCAGCTCGCAGATCACGATGGCGGGGATGGGCTTGGCGAACGCGGTCACCAGGTCCGCCGACGGCCCGGCCGCCTCCATGGCGTCCAGGCACTCGGCGGTGATCTGCTCGACGCGCTCGGCGAGCAGCCGCATCCGCCGCACGGTGAACTTGCCCACCAGCGGCTTCCGGTAGCGCCCGTGCTGCGGGTCGTCCATGAGGAGGAACTCGCCGGGCGGAGCCGGAGGAATCTCGAAGTCGCCCACGTTGATGAGCTCCTTGCGCGAGCTGAACCGCGGGTCGGCCAGGACCGACCTGACCAGCTCGTACCCGGTGATCAGCCAGCCGGCCGCCCCGCCGGGGTGGGTGTAGCGGCTGATCGGGCCGTGCCGTCGGGCGTCGGTCAGCTCGGCCGGCGGGTCGAAGGGGCAGCCGGGCGGGCGCGCCGTCGGCAGCGTGGTGACGGTGTGGACGGATTCACCCATGACCGTTCCTCATCTCGCGGAAATGCTTCTTCGGGACTATTCGAAAGCTACGTTGCATTCAGCATGGTCGCAATGAGTCGTAGGAGTTTTCCCTGTTCAGTAGCGGTAAATTGATGCAATGACGCTGAAGTCGAATGCAATGCCGCATTGCAATGAATGAATGCGAAGGCAATACTGGCGGCATGCCAGGAGGACGACTGACCCAGCAGGACCGCCAGCGCATCGCGGCCGGACTCGCCGACGGGCTCTCCTACGCCGAGATCGCCAGACGGCTCGACCGGCCGACCTCGACGATCAGCCGGGAGATCGGACGCAACGGCGGCCCCAGCGGCTACCGGCCCGAACAGGCGCACCGGGCGACGGCCCAGCGCGCGCGGCGCGGCACCCCGGCACCGCCACCCGCGGACGGGCCCTCGGGCAGCCCGACAGGAGAGGAGATCATCGACATGGCGGTCAGGACGGGGCTGCCGAGGATGACGGCGCGCGTGCACGTCGACCTGCTGCTGTCCGAGGACGGCAGGCGCACCGCGGCCGAGCTGACCCGCAGGCTGAACGTCAGCGCGGCCTCCGTCTCCGTGGCCGTGAACTACCTGGTCCAGCACGGGTACGTCCGGCGCGAACGCGACCCGCAGCGGCGTCGCGACATCTACGTGGTCGACGACGAGGCCTGGTACCACTCGATCATGATCGGCTCGCGGGAGACGCTCGGGACGGCCCAGATCGCGATGACGGCCGCGGCGGAGTTCGGGCCCGACAGCCCCGTGGGGCAGCGGCTCGCCAGGGGCGGGACGTTCCTGGAACGCGTCATCCAGGACATGGTGGAGTCCGCCGACCGCTGGCGGCACCTCCTGACGTGACCTCGTGGCGTTACATCAACTCGCTTTCCCCGCAGGCCAGGTGCCCGTCCGGACCGGTGAGGGGAGTGCCGGCCCGGCCGACTCGGCGCCGGGGTAGATTCCCGGGCATGACGACCACCGACCCGCTGAGCCCGGTCTCCCGTACGGCCCTGTCCGTCGCGCTGGTGCGCGCCTACGAGAGCTCCCGCCCCGAACCGCTGTTCACCGACCCCTACGCCGCCGCCTTCGTCACCGCCTCCGGCATGCCGATGCCCACCTCGGGACCGGAGAGCGGCCTCGCGAAAGGCCTGGTGGTCCACGGCATCCTGCGCACCCGCTTCTACGACGACCGTCTGCTCGCCGCCGGCGCGGACCAGGTCGTCCTGCTCGCAGCAGGCCTGGACGCCCGCGCCTACCGGCTCGACTGGCCGTCCGGCACCCGCCTCTTCGAACTCGACCTCGCGCCCGTCCTGACCTTCAAACAGCACGTCCTGGACGAACTCGGCGCCGACCCGGCCGGCGAACGCACCACGCTGCCCGGCGACCTGCTGGACTCGGACTGGCCGCGCCGCCTCGTCGAAGCCGGCTTCGACCCGGAGCGGCCCACCGCCTGGCTGGCCGAAGGACTGCTGGTCTACCTCACCGCCGACCAGGCGGCCGGCCTGCTCACCGCCGTCGGCACCCTCTCCGCGCCGGGCAGCCGACTGCTGCTCGAAAAGGGCCGGGACGTGACCAGCACCCCGCAGGACCCGACCCTCGCCCACATCACCGACCTGTGGCAGGGCGGCCTCGGCCCCCAGACCCACGAGTGGCTCGACGCCCACGGCTGGACCACCCGGCTCACCCTGCTCGACGAGGTCGCCGCCACGTACGGCCGCCCCTTCCCGCCCGGCTCGGGCCCGAGCACCACAGGGTTCATCGAAGCGGTGCGCACGGCCGACAACGGCCCGGCAGGCCCCGCCCGTTGAGGGCGAGCGCCCGGGCGGGGCAGGTCCATGGGCCGGGGCTCCCTGTCCTGTCCCTCGGATCGTCCCTCTGACCGGATCCGTCAGCTGTCCCCTCGCCCCTGCGTCGGCCTCGCTCCTGCGCCGCACGTGGGGGCGGGGCCTGTAGGCCCTGCGGCGGCCGGTTCGCGGTTCGGTGGTGCTTCGGTGCTGCGCGCTCAACCGGTCGTCGTCCCGTGCGGGATGGTGAGGGTCGTGAGGAGGATGGCACCGGTGGTGGTCCAGCGGCCCTGGCAGCGACCGGGCAGGTGGGGGTGGTGGGCGGTGAAGGTGCGGTCGGGGTGGAGGCGCACGGAGATGCCGGCCAGACCGGTCCAGCGTCGGGTGAGCGGGTAGCAGGCCTTGTAGGTGGCCTCCTTGGCACTGAAGAGCAGTCTGTCCCAAGGGACTTGGCCGTGAGGTAGCCGGTCGAGCCGGTGACGCTCGTCCTCGGAAGCGGTGAGGGCGAGGACCCCGTCGGGGAGCGGTAGAGCAGGCTCGGCGTCGATCCCGAGCGAGACGACATCGGCCGTGTGCGCCGCAGCGCAGGCGGTGTAACCGTCGCAGTGGGTGATGCTCCCGACGGTCCCCGACGGCCACTCGGGGGCCCCGCCCGGCCCCGGGAGGAGCGGGACCGGCGGGTGGCCGAGCTGGGCGAGAGCACGACGGGCGAGCGTACGGGCGGCGGTGAACTGCCGCTGCCTGCGGGGCGATCGGCCACTGATGTGGGCGCGCTCCGCAGGAAGGAGCGCGCCCTGGGGCGGCGGCCCGAAGGCCTCGGTGCAGTGGACAGTTGGCGGCAGGAGCCTGCCCAGCTCGGTGGTGAGGGTGGTGGTGGTCACCGCTGCGAAGTGAGTGTGAGTTGGTGGATCTGGCGGGCGAGTTGGTGAGGGGCTTCGAGCGGGAGGATGTGGCCGGCGTCGGAGAGGGTGTCGATGGTGGTGTTGGGGAGGTGGGTCTGGAGGGTGCGGATGTGGGTCTGGCCGACGGAGGTGTCGTGGGTGCCGCGGAGGATCGTGGTGGGGGTGGTGATGTGTCGGAGGTGTGGGGTGTGGTCCATGGTGCTGGTGGAGGCGAAGGTGGTGAGACGGGTGTGGGGGTCGGTGTTGGCGAAGAGGCGCCGGTTGGTCTCCTGGGTGTGAGCGGGGGTGTTGGGGTGGAGGGTCTTCTTGAGGAGCTGGCGGCCGAGTCGGGGGTTCCTGAGGGCGCGCTGGAAGACCTTCGTCTTCATGATGCGGAGTTCGCCCGGAGGGGTCTGCTGGTCGTCGGCGGCGCTGGCGGCGAGGAGCAGGCCGACGAGGCGCTGGGGCGCGGTGCGGGGGGCGTCGGCGTAGAGCTGGGTGGCATAGGCGAGCGCGGCGTAACCGCCGCCTGAGTGGCCGGCGACGACGACGGGGCGGTGGGGGGCGAGGGCGTCCGCGACGGTGGCGAGGTCGTGCCCGAGTTGCTGGATGGTGAGGGCGTTGGAGCCAAGGGTGCTGGTGCCGTGGCCGCGCTGGTCGTAGGCGGCGACGGTGTGGCCCTGGGCGGCCAGCAGCCGGGCGGTGGCGTGCCAGACGGTGTGGGTGGCGCCCCAGCCGTGGGCGAGGACGATCAGGGGCGTGGTGGTGGCGGTGGTGTCGTGGGGGTCGATGTGGGCGGGGTGGTGGATGGCGACGGTGAGGCGGGCGCCGTCGGGGGTGGTGGTGGCGAGGTCGGTGATGGTGACGTCGGCGGTGGTGGTCACGAGGTGCTCCTGTCTGCGGCTGTGGTGTCTGTGGCTCGTGTGAGTTGGTGGTTGAGGTTGGTGAGGGCGTTGTGGGTGGCTTTGGTGTGTTGGTTGGGGATGGTGTGTTTGGGGAGGAGGGTGGGCCATCCGTGGGGGGTGGTGGTGAAGGTGATGGTGAGTTTGGTGTGTTGGTTGTTGTGGGTGGGGGTGAGGGTGTAGGTGGTGGTGCCGGTGAAGTGGCCGGTGTGGGTGGTGGTGAGGGTGTGGGGGGGTGTGGTGTGGGTGGTGGTGGCGGTGGTGTGGATTTTGGGTCCGGGTTTGGTGTGGCCGTTGGGGTGGATGGTGATGTGGGTGGTGCCGCCGGGGTGTTCGGGGGTGGGGTTGCCGGGTTGGTGGGTGTTGTGGGGGGTCCACCAGGTGGTGGTGCCGTTGAGTTCGGCGATGAGGTGGTTCCAGACCTGGTGGGTGGGGGCGTGGATGATGGCTTCGTTGATGAGGTCGTAGGTGTGCATGGCGGGCCCTCCTGTTCTTTCCTGATGTCCTGATGTCTTGAGTTCCTGAGTTCTTGTTTTTCTGGTCTTTGGTTTCCCGCCCTTCCGTCCTTCCGCCCTTCTGGTCTCTTGTCTTCCTGTCTATTCGGTCTTCTGCTCTTCTGGTTTATTGGTATTTTTTGTCTGTATTTCTTTTTGTCGCCTGTCGCCTGTCGCCTGTCGCCTGTCGCCTGTCGCCTGTCGCCTGTCGCCTGTCGCCTGTCGCCTGCGGTTTGCGGTTTGCGGTTTGCGGTTTGCGGTCTGGGTGTCTGGCGTTTTGTGCTTGTCGCTTGTGGTCTGTGGGTTGTGTTTGTGGTTTATGGGTTTTTGCTGGTTTGTTCTGTGTGTCGGTGGTCGGCGTTTTGGGCTTGTGGTTTGTGGTTGGGCTTGTGGTTTGTGGTTCGTGTCTTCCGCTTTTCGCTTGCTGCTTGTTGTTTTCGGTTGTATGTCTGCCGTCTGCCGTCCGGCGTTTGTTGCTTGTGTCTGTGGTTTGTTTGTTGGTTTATCTGTGTGTCTGTGTCTGCGTGTTTTATTGGTGCATGTCTGCTGTGTGTCTGCGCCTGCGCGGCGGTTCTTGTGTCTGGGCTTGTTGTGTTTCTGGTGTCTTCTGTTTGTGTGCCCGCGTGCCCGCGTGCCGGCGTTTCCGTGTGTCGTGTGTCGGCGTTTCTGTGCCGGTGTGTTTATTTGTCGGTGCCCGTAGCCTGTGGGCCTGTGTCGGGGCTTGCGTGTCTGTGTCTGGGCTTGCTGTGTGTCTGTTTGTGTGCCGGTTTTTGTGTGTCTATGTCTATGCCTGTGTCGGAGCCTGTGCTCGGTGTCCGTGGCCGGTGTTTGCGTGCTTGTGCTTGTGTGTCCGTGGCCTGTGTTTGCGTGCCGGTGCCTGTGGCCTGTGCGTCTGTGGTTTGTGTTTGTTGTTTGAGGGTTTGTTTGCTGGTTTGTTTTATTGCCGTGCCGTGCCGTGCCGTGTCTGTGTGTTTGTGTGTTTGTGTCTGCTCGTGTTTGTTTGCTGTTTGTTGTGTTTTTGTGTTGTTAGGGGAAGATGTTTTGGCCGGGGGTGAGGGTGTGGGTGGGGTCGTATTTGTGTTTGGTGTTGGTGAGGTTGGTCCATTGGGGGCCGTAGTGGTTTTTCCAGTCGGTGGGGGTCACGTGGGGGATGGCGCCGACGAGGTAGCGTTTGGCGCCGAGGGTGGTGGCGTGGTCGTAGAGGGTGCGGTTGTGGGTGAGTTGGGTGGTGGGGTTGGTGTTGGGGTGGGGGAAGGTGAGGAGGTCGAAGAGGTAGGTGGTGGGTTCGTTGGGGGTGATGGCGTAGGGGTGGGTGAGTTTGTTGGTGGGGAAGGGGTAGAAGAGGAGGAGGCCTTGGCCGAGGGTTTGGGGGGTGAGGAGGGGGGTGGCGTAGGTGATGAAGTTGGCGGCTTGGGTGGCGGGGATGAAGAGGCTGAGCCAGGGTTTGGGTTGGTTCCAGTAGCCGAGGTTTTTGAGGTTTTGGGTCCAGGTGTCGGCGCGGTAGGTGTATTCGCGGTAGGTCTGGTCGGTGGTGGTGGTTTGGTGGGGGTTGGGGTTGAGTCCGGTGAGGAGGGGTGTGGGGTTGGGGGGTGTGGTGCCGTTGTAGTAGGTGGCGGTTTCGATTTTGTAGAGGGGTGTGGTGTTGGGTTGGGGGATGATTTCGCCGATTTGGGTGTGGAAGCGGCCGTCGTTGAGGATGGTTTGTTGGTCGGTGAGGTAGGTGGTGAGGTTGTTGTAGTAGAGGTTGAAGACGAGGGCGCGTTGGGGGGCGGGGATGAGTTTGATGGTGGCGCGGATGATGATGCCGAATTGTCCGGCGCCGGCGAGGGCGGCGTGGAAGAGGTCGGGGTTTTTGGTGGGGGTGGCGGTGAGGAGGTGGCCGGTGCCGGTGATGATGTCGATGGATTCGACGGTGTCGGCTTGGAGGCCGTGTTTTTGGACGGTGTTGCCGATGCCGCCGATGCTGATGGTGCCGCCGATGGAGAGGTGGAGGTAGTCGGTGAGGCAGGGTGGGGTGAGGCCTTGGTTGAGGGTGGCGTCGGTGAGTTGGGCCCAGGTGACGCCGGCGTCGACGGTGGCGTTGGTGGGGGTGATGGTGTGGATGCGGTTGAGGGTGCGGGCGTCGATGCTGATGCCGCCGTTGGGGGAGGCTTGGCCGTAGTTGGAGTGTGATTCGAGGTCGTTGTCGGTGCCGCTTTGGCCGTTCATGGCGACTTTGAGGCCGTTGTGGCGGGCGTAGTTGATGATTTTGATGATGTCCTGGTCGGAGCCGGGTTTGAGGACGGCGTGGGGGGTGTTGGTGGTGAGGCGGCCGAAGTCGTGGCTGAATTCGGTGAGGGTGGTGGTGTCGGTGGTGAGGGTGCCGTCGAGGGTGGGGACGGGGCAGTGGTTGTGGGTGGTGGGGGTGTTGGTGGTGGCCCAGGTGCGGGTGGTGGTGTTGAAGGCGGTGATGAGGGCGGTGGTGGCGGTGGTGGTGAGGATGGTGCGTCGGGTGGGGTTGGTCATGCGGGGGTTTCCTGTTCACGGGTAGGGGTGGGTGTTCGGGTGGTGTGTGTTTGTTCGTGGTGTGGGTGTCTGATGGTGTGATGTTCTGGGGTTGGGCTGCGGGTTGGCGGTCGGGTGGTGGTTAGTGTGTGAGGGCGGGTGGGTGGGTCCTGCGGGGTGGGCGGCTTGCTGGGTCCGTGCAGGTGTTCGGTTGTTGGTTGTGTGTCCGGTTCGGTTTCCGGTGGGGTGTCGTGGGGTGTGGGCCGGCCGGGCGGCGGGGTCCGTGGGTGGGCGGGTGCCGCCCGGCCGTGTGGGGTGTGCCTGTGTGGTTGTGTGCGTGTGCCCCCGCGTGTGTGCCCGCGCGTGTGCCCCCGTGTGTGTCCGGGTGTGTGCGTGTGGGGGGTTAGGGGGTGGTGTGGGTGACGGTGGCGCGTTGGTAGTTGAGGAGGTCGAAGCGGCGGGTCTGGCGGCGGAAGCGGTAGGTGTAGGTGGGCCAGATGGAGGGGTTGTTGCCGTGGTGGTCGGTGTACCAGCTCTGGCAGCCGCCGGCGTTCCAGACGGTGTTCTTCAGGCGGTCGGTGAGGGTCTGGTTGTAGGCGTTCTGGGCTTCGGGGCGGATCTCGACGGAGGTGATGCCGAGTTTGTCGATGGTTTTGAGGGCGTCGACGATGTAGGCGATCTGGGCTTCGATCATGACGGTCTGGGAGGAGTGGCCCAGGGTGGTGTTGGGGCCCAGGAGCATGAAGAGGTTGGGGAAGCCGTGGATGGTGGTGCCGCGGTGGGCTTTCATGCCGTGGGTGTGCCAGGTGTCGCGCAGGGTGGTTCCGTCGCGGCCGTGGATGCGGCGGGCGACGGGGCGGTCGGTGGCGGTGAAGCCGGTGGCCAGGATGATGGTGTCGACGGTGCGGGTGGTGCCGTCGGCGGTGGTGATGTGGGTGGGGCCGATGTCGGTGATGGTGTCGGAGACGATGTCGACGTTGGGCTGCTGGATGGCGGGGTACCAGGTGTTGGAGAACAGGAGGCGTTTGCAGCCGACGGTGTAGTCGGGGGTCAGGCGCTTGCGCAGGCCGGGGTCGGGGACGGATTTCTTGAGGTGGCCGGCGGCCATGTTCTTCATGCCGGTGGTGCGGGTGGGGCGGGACATGAAGAACGCGACGATCTCGCGGCCGTTCTTGTTGAAGGCGCGGCGGAAGCGCTGGTAGCCGGGCAGGTGGCGCAGCATCCAGGTGTGGCGGGGGGTGTTGGGCTTGTCGGGTTTGTGGGCGACCCAGGGGGGGGTTCGCTGGTAGAGGTCGAGGCGGGCGACCTGGTTCTGGATGGCGGGGACGAACTGGATGGCGGAGGCGCCGGTGCCGATGACGGCGACGTTGCGGCCGGTGAGGTCGTGGTCGTGGCGCCAGCGGGCGGAGTGGAAGAGGGTGCCGGTGAAGGTGTCCAGGCCGGGCAGGTCGGGGACGGCGGGCTCGGAGAGGTAGCCGGTGCCGGTGACGAGGATCTGCGCGGTGTAGCGGCCGTGGGTGGTGTGGATGCGCCAGTGGCGGTGGTCGGCGTCCCAGTGGGCGTCGAGGAGTTCGTGGCCGTAGCGCAGGTGGGGTTCGACGCCGAAGCGCTGGGCGGTGTCCTTGAGGTAGGCGTGGACTTCGGCCTGGGTGGCGAAGGTGGACTTCCACCGCGGGTTGCGGGCGAAGGAGAAGGAGTAGAGGTGGGCCTGGACGTCGCAGGCGCAGCCGGGGTAGGTGTTGTCGCGCCAGGTGCCGCCGAGGTCGGTGGCGCGTTCGAAGACGAGGAAGTCGTCGGTGCCGCTCTGCAGGAGGCGGATCGCGGTGCCCAGGCCGGAGATGCCGGCGCCGATGATGGCGACTTTGAGGTGGCGTACGGCGGTGGTGTCGGGGTGGGTGGTAGCGCCGGCGGGTTCGGGCTGGTCGGCGCCGGAGGGGGCGGGGTGTTCGGCGGTGGTGGTCATGGCCGGGGTGTCCCCTTTCAGGCGCGGCGGGTGAGGGTGACGCGGAAGTTGTTGAAGATGTGGTCTTCGAGGGTGTAGGCGAAGATGTCGAGGTAGCGCTCGAAGCGCTGGACGGTGGTCTCGTCGGCCATGGCGACGGCTTCGTCGCGGCGGGCGGCCAGGAGCTGGAGCCAGGCGCGGCAGGCGCGGGCGAAGGACTCGGGTTCGTTGCGGATCTCGGTGACCTCGAAGAGGCCGTCGAGGCCGGCGGCGAGTTCGGGCAGGCGCGGGATGTGGCAGCCCTCGAACTCCTCGCGCTGGAGGAACTTGAGGTCGTCCAGGAGCTGGCGGCGCAGCGGGGGGTTCTCGACGGTCATGGTGTGCAGGACGAAGCGGGCGCCGGGCTTGAGCAGGGAGTGGACCTGCTTGAAGAAGACGCGGTAGCGCTGGGTGCGCTCCTTGGGGGTGAGGGAGGAGAGCACGAAGTGTTCGAGGGCGTTGATGCAGAACGCGGCGTCGTAGGGCTCGCCGTCGGCCTTGTGGTCCTCCCAGCTCTCCACGCGGGCGTGGATGGCGGGGTTGTCGAGGGCGGCGACGAAGTCGGCCTGGGTGCGGGAGAGGGTGACGCCGACGGCCTGCTGGACGCCGTGGACGGTGGTGAGGCGGTTGAGCATGGTGCCCCAGCCGCAGCCGATGTCCAGGACCTTGGCCTTGCCGGCGGCCTGGGCGAGGTCGGTGAAGACGTCGAGCTTGCGTTCCTGGGCCTCGTCGAGGGTGGCGACGAGGTCCTCGCCGTCCTCCCAGTAGCCGCCGGAGTACATCATGGTGGGGCCCAGGATGAGGCGGTAGAGGTCGTTGCCGACCTCGTAGTGGTGGCGGATCGCGTCGACGTCGGGGTTGATGGAGCGGGTCTCGGCGGTGGTCATGCGGGTGTGCCCCTGTTCTGATGGCGGATCGGATGGACCGGATTGGGCCGGGCTCGGCCGGGCCGGACTGGACTGGACTGGGCCGGGTGGTGCGGGTGTCCGGTGGTGCGGGTGTCCGTGGTGCGCGGCGCCGGGTGGTGCCTTTCCCCGCGTGGACGGCCGTTGCGGTGGCGGTGGCCGCTCTCGTCGTCTGCGGACGGGAGCGCCGGTGAGGGCGGCCGGGTCCGTGCGGTGTGAACGGCCGTGCGGGTCGGGGTGGTCGGGGTGTGTCCGTGCTTGCCTACGGTCGCCCTCCCGCCCCGGCGGGTGCGGCCTGCGGCGCGGTGCGGTGGCCTCGGTGCGGAGCTGTGCGGGTGCGGCCTGCGGCGCGGTGCGGGTGCGGGTGCTGTGCGGGTGCGGGTGCGGTGCTGTGCGGTGCGGGTGCGGTGTCCGCGTCGCGGTGCGAGGTGGTGGGTGTCGTGCGTGTGGGTGCGGTGTCTCGGGTCAGGTAAGCGCGTGTCTCGCAAGCGGTGCGCAAGCGTGGGCGCAGGGCCGGGGTTGCGGGGCGTTTGCGTGGGGGTGGGTTTCATGCGGTTTCGACAAGACACGCGGCCCCCACGGCCTTCCCGGGTTTTTCCCCGGGGGGTTTTCGGGTTCCGTCGCGGTGCGTTCCGTGGCCTGTGGGCGGCGGGGGGCGCGGTGGCGGTGTCCGTGATCCTCCCGGGGTGTCCGGGTCTGTTCTGCCTCATCACGTGTTGGCGCCCGTTCCGGGGCGTCCAGGAAGGAACGATCACTCATGTCCGACATCCCCACCATCGAGGACCTGGCCGCGCAGTTGCAGGCGGTGTCCGGGGCGCAGGAGATCGACGCGGACGCGGCGCTGCAGCACATCGCGGACGTGGACTCGCTGGATCTGATGGAGTGGCTGTACGGGTTCCAGAACCAGTACCCGCACATTCCGGCGGACGAGTCGCTGTTCGCGGACATCGACGACACGACGACGCTGCGGGTGGTGCACGAGCGGATCCTGGCGCTCGTGGGCCAGGCCGGCGTCTGAGCGCGGGGCACTGCTCGATGAGCGGCTTCGACATCACCGGGTGGGGGATCTCCGTCCCCGAGCGCGTGGTGACCAGCGTGGAGCTGGCGGAGCGTTTCGGTGTGGACGAGCACTGGATCGTCTCCAGGTGCGGGATCCGGGAACGGCGGGCGGTCGGGGCGGGGCAGAGCACCGCGTCGATGGCGGTGGAAGCCGGACGCCGGGCGCTGGAGCGGGCGGGGCTGTCGGGTGCGGACATCGCGCACCTGATCGTGGCGACGGCGACGCCGGAGCAGCCCTCGCCGGCGACGTCGGCGTTCGTCCACGACGCGCTGAAGATCGCGGGCAGCGCGCACGACGTGAACTCCGAGTGCGCGGGGTTCGTGTACGCGCTGGTGACGGCGGTGGGTCTGCTGCACATGGACCCGCGCCCGATCCTGGTGATCGGTTCGGACACCCACACGCTGACCGCGAACCCGGCGGACCGGGACCTGTCGATCCTGGTGGGTGACGGGGCCGGTGCGGTGGTCCTGCAGCCCGGCCCGGTGGAGCGGGTCCTGGCGTGGAACCTGGGCGCGGACGGCTCGTGCAAGGACAGCCTGAAGGTCCTGGCGGGGGGCTCGCGGATGCCCACCACCGAGGAGACGGTGCGCCAGGGCTTGCACTACGCGCAGATCAACGGCAACGAGATCTACCTGAACGCGGTGCGCTACACGGTGCGCACGATCCGCGAGACGCTGGAGCAGGCGAAGCTGACGCCGGCGGACGTGGACCACGTGGTGCCGCACCAGGCGAACATCCGGATCATCAACTCGGTGCTCGCCCACACCGGGATTCCCGCGGACCGTCTGGTGGCCAATCTCGACCGGTACGGCAACACCGCTTCGGCGTCGATCCCCATCGCGCTGGCGGAGGCGCTGGACGCCGGGCGCATCCAGGACGGCGACACGGTGCTGCTGGCCGGGTTCGGTGCCGGGATGACGTGGGGTTCGGTCCTGCTGACGTGGGGAGGGGCGCGGTGAGCGGCAAGGGCGCCTTCGGGCAGCGGCCCGCCTCCCCGGTGGCGCTGGTCACCGGCGCCTCGGGGGGTCTGGGCCGGGAGCTGGCGCTGGCGCTGGACGCGGCCGGGTGCCGGGTCGCGGTGCACTACAACAGCGCCCGCCAGGCCGCCGAGGAGGTGGCGGGCAAGCTGGCCGGCGACCACGTCCTGGTCACCGGCGACGTCGCGGACTACGCGCAGGTCACCGCGATGTACGAGCGGATCACCGAGGCGCTGGGCCCGGTGGACGTGCTCGTCAACAACGGGGCGGTGCGCAAGGACGCGCTGATGGCCATGCAGAACCCGGTCGAGTGGCGGCAGGTGATCGACACGAACCTGGTCGGTTCCTTCCACACCGCGCGGGTGTGCGTGCCGGCGATGCTGCGGGCCCGCTGGGGCAGGGTGGTCAACATCGTCTCCCCGTCCGCGCTGATCGCCACCGCCGGGCAGACCGCCTACGCGGCGTCCAAGGCGGGGCTGATCGGGCTGACCCGCACGCTGGCGGCGGAGTGCGGGCGCCGGGGGGTGACGGTGAACGCGCTGTCGCCCGGGTTCATGATCACGGGGATGACGGACACCCTGCCCGAGCACGTGATCGCCGGGATGCGGGAGAAGGTGCCGGTGCCGCGGTTCGTCACCCCGCAGGAGGTCGCCCGTTCCATCGGGCTCTTCCTCGACCAGGACTGCATGACCGGACAGGTCATCAGCATCGACTCGGGAGCCTCCATCACCTGACCCCCCCGCCCCCGGTTCCCGGCCCGCCCGGTCCCCTTCCCGGCCCGCCCCCCTTGGTGAAGACCTGGGGGGCGGGCCGGGCGGCGTTGCGCGGGGCAGGCCGGCCGGGGCGGGGCGGGTGTGGCGCGGGGGTTCTAGGCGAGGACGGCGAGCGCGGCCTCGTAGTTCGGCTCGTCGGCGATCTCCGCGACCAGCTCGGTGTGCAGGACGGTGTCGTTCTCGTCCAGGACGACGACGGCGCGGGCGGTCAGCCCCGCCAGCGGGCCGTCGGCCAGGGCCACGCCGTAGTTCTCGTGGAAGTCGCGTCCGCGCAGGGTGGACAGGGTCCGGACGCTGTCCAGGCCCTCGGCGCCGCAGAAGCGGGCCTGCGCGAACGGCAGGTCGGCGGAGATGCACAGCACCACGGTGTTGGCCAGCGAGCCGGCCTTGGCGTTGAAGGTGCGCACCGAGGTGGCGCAGGTGGGGGTGTCGATGCTGGGGAAGATGTTGAGGACCTTGCGCCTGCCGGCGAAGTCCTGCAGCGAGGTGTCGGCGAGTCCCTCGCCGACCAGCGTGAACGCCGGGGCCTGGCTGCCGGCCTGGGGCAGCGCGCCGCCGACCTGGACCGGGTTCCCCTTCAGCGTGACCTGAGCCATGAAAAGCCTCCTACCAGCGGTGGAATGTGGTGACAACGCCGCCGATCCTACTGCGCGCCTCCGGCCCCGGACGCCGGGTGGCCACCTCTCGGACACGGGAGGGCCTGCGGGTGCCGCCGCCGGCACACCCGCCGGTGCGCTCGCCAGCGGGTCTGCCGGTGCGTCTGGCGGTGCGTCTGCCGGTCAGGCGGACCAGAACGGGTCGTCGTGGCGGGGCAGGACGTCCAGGTTGCCGTTGGGCAGGGTCGGTTCGGGCACGTAGGTGCCGAAGGGGTCGCGGTCGCGGATGACGGGGATGGGGCCGACGGTGGCCTGGAAGGTGATGTTCCCGGCGGCGCCGAACAGCACGGCGACGCCGTATCCGGCGGGCGTGGTGGCGAACATGGCGGGCTGGCGGGGGTTGACGGCGGTGATCCGGTAGCCGCGGGCCTGCCAGCCGCGTTCGGTGACGCCCAGCAGCGCCCCGTACCTGGCGGGGGCGACCCTGGTGGTGACGTGCCGCTCGCGGGTGGCGGTGGCGTAGCCCAGGGAGCGGTCCTGGAGGCCGCCGGTGGTCTGCTCGGTGGAGCGCGGCCAGCCGTCCCAGTGGCGCAGCGGGGGGCGGATGGCGGACATCGCCTCGTCGAGGAGCGCGTCGAGGGCGTGGACGGCCTGTTCGGGGGTCATGGGGGCGGCTCTCAGTGTGACCAGAACGGGTCGTCGTCCGTGGGGATGACGTCGAGGTTGCCGTTGGCCGTCACGGGGTCGGGGGTGGGGGTGCCGAACGGGTCGCGGTCGCGGATGACGGGGATGCGGCCGCCGCCGGAGGCCTGGAGGGTGATGTTGCCGGCGGCGCCGAACAGCATCGCGACGGAGGATCCGTCCCCGGTGGCGGCGAACAGGGCCGGCTGGTTGGGGTTGACCGAGGTGATCTTGTATCCCTTGGCCTTCCAGTCGCGTTCGGCCATGTCCATCAGGGCGGTGTACTTGGCCTTGGAGACCTTGGTCGTGATGTGGCGGTCGCGGGTGGCGGTGGCATAGCCCTTGGAGTGGTCGTCGATGCCCCCGCTCTGTTCGGTGGAGCGCGGCCAGCCGTCCCAGTGGCGCAGCGGCGGCTGGATGCCGGAGAGCGCCTCGTCCAGGAGCGCGTCGAGTTTCTGGACGGCCTGTTCGGGTGTGGTGAGGGACTCGGGCGCCGGGTGCTCGTCGCCCACGCCCGCGCCCGCGCCCGTGTGCCCGCAGGCCGTCAGGGCGAGTGCCAGCGTGGCGGCCGTGAGGCCGAGCCGTCGTGCGGTCGGGGTTGCCATGTTCATCGGCCTTCCTGTCGTGTCACGGCGTCGTACCTGCCGGCCACGATCTGGCCGATGTTGTTGATCGACTCCGCGGTCGCGGTGTCGGAGGAGCTGTTCATGTAGTTGGAGTGGGAGTCCAGGGACAGGGACTTGCCGTCGGGGACCGCGAACCGGTTGGCGCCGAAGTCCTTGCTGGCGGGGTCCTGGCCGAACCAGAGCTGGCTGTCGGGGGCGAACGTCTCGTAGAGGTCGTCGGCGACGGGGCCAAGGACGGGGCCCAGGACCACGTCGGTGGCGACCCGGCCCTTGGCCGGCAGGTGGCTGACCGGGTCGTTCTCGGCGTCGCCGACCCACACGTGGTGGGGGTCGATGTGCAGTTGGGAGGCCTTGTCGGCGCCGGTGCCGGGGGAGCCGACCAGGATGATGTCGTCGGCGCCGGTGCCGCCGGGCAGCTGCGCGCCCAGGCCCACCGTGGTGGAGCCGTAGCTGTGGGCGAGGGCGACCAGGTGCGCGGGCGCTCCCTCGTGGGTGGCGCGCAGTCCGGCCATGAACGTGTCGTAGGCGGCGCCGCCCTTGGCGGCGCGGTCGGTGCCCGTCACCTCCAGGGGCCGGGGGTCCCCGTCGAGGACCTTCTCCAGTCCGGGCGGCGGGTCGTAGCCGAGCCAGATCATGGAGGCCACCGAGCTGGTGGGGTCGGCGTTCATCGCCGCGTTCCACACGTTCAGGGCCCGGTCGGCGTCCTTGCCGCCGACGGCGGACAGTGTGGTGCCCAGGCCCGGCACGTAGGCGCTGACGTTCTTCGCGGTGTCGGGGTTGCCGAAGGACAGGATGCCGCGGCCCTGGCCCTGTTCGCCGACGCCCAGCAGGAACGCGGGCGGCTGCTGGCCCGCCCGCCTGTCCAGCTTGTCCCGGATCGCGCGGAAGCCCTCCAGTTTCTGCTTCTCGTCGTCCGACGGGTTCGGCTTGTGCTCGTAGGTGTCGATCAGGTGCGCCAGGTTGAGGCGGTTGGCCTGGTCGCGGGCGGTGGCGGGGATGCCGTCGCGCATGCCCAGCAGGTCGGGGTGGGCCTGGACCAGGCGCTGCTGCTCGTCCGGGGTCAGGCCCTTCCACCAGGAGTTGACCTCGGTGGGGGCGGCGCCGGCGGGCGGCCAGCCGGCCGCCATCAGGCCGGTGCCGAGCTCGTCGACGGCCTTGCGGTCGGCGCCGGCCTGCGCCAGGTCCAGGCCGGTGCCGGTGCGGGCCCGCACGGTCAGGTCGTCCAGCAGCTTGGCGATCTTCTGGTCGGCGCCGTCGGCCTCGGTGACGGCGTGGCAGATGCGGTCCGCCAGCGCCCTGGCCCGCTGCGGCGTGTCGTAGCCGGGGTCGTGGCGTTCGGCCTGCGAGGGCGCCGGCCAGCTGACCGTGCCGTCCTCGGCGACCGTCAGCCCCGCGCCCTGCGCCTCCTTCAGGGCCTCCTTCAGCTTGGACTGCGCCAGCTGGAAGCTCTCCGAGGCCTCGCGCAGCAGCCCCGACACCGCGGACATCTCGGTGTGCGCGGCGTCCAGGCGCCCGCTGGTGCGCTGCAGCGAGGCGTTGGCGGCGCCGGCCGCGGTGCCGACCCACTGGCTGTTGAAGACGTGCTTGGTGACCTCGGTGTTCATCGCCTGGACGTGCTTGCCGAACGCGCCGGCCAGGGTGTCGTAGGCGCCGGCGGCGCCGGCCAGGCCGGACAGGTCCGCGTCGCGCAGCTGGGCGAGGGTGACCATCAGTTCACCGCCGGCGCGTAGGGCCCGGCGCCGGGCGCCTTGAGGGCGCCGGCGTTGCCCGAGTCGGTGCCGCGGTAGTTGCCCGCGGTCTGGCCCAGCTTCAGGCTCACCCCGTCCACCTCCGAGGCCAGCTTGTTCAGGCACTCCTCCCACGCTGCCGTGCAGGCGTGCAGCGACGCCCCGGTGCGCCAGCCAGACAGCGCCGCGACCGCCGTGTCGGAGGGCTCGTGGATGTGCTTGAGCTCGCCCGGCATCGCCTCACCGGTGTCCTTGGCGACCTTCGCCGCCGCGTCCAGGTCCGCCGGGTTCACCCCGAACAGCGGCCCGCCCGCCGGCGGACCGTAGGGCCCGTACAGGCCCGGCCCGTCGGAGCCCGCGTACGCGTTCATGGATCCCGTCCCCCCGCTGGTCGACCGACTGCTGTGCCCGCTTGGGGCCGCCCCGGGGCCCGCACCCGGGGCCGCGGCCGGGCTCGTGGCCGGGGTCCCGTGCGGGCATGCGAAACCGCACGCTTGTACGGTTCGCGTCGAAGCATGGCGAAAATAGCAGATCAGCCCACCGGTGCAGGCCCGGCCGCGGGCCCACGCCTGCCCGGTGACGGCCTGGCGGCGGGCGGGCGGCGGGCGTCCGGGGACGTGCCGGGGCCCGTGTCCCGGGGGGTGGCGCCCCGTCACCCGGGCGCGCACGGCGGACCCGGGGCCGGTGGGCCGGTGGGTCGGTGGGTCGGGGCGGCCGGGTGGTGGCGCGGGCGCGGTCTACGGCTGCGGTGGCCGGGCGGCGATGAGGACGAGTTCGCGGCCCGGCCGGTCGGGGGCGTCGCGGACCTCGCGCAGGATGAAGCCGTGTGCGGCCAAGTCCGCCTCCACCTCGCCGCGTTGGAGGTGAGCTGCTGCCCGTCGGCGGCGAACACGCAGGTCCACCGGAAGGTCACCGGGGCCGGCCCGGCAGGGCGGTTCAGGGGGCGGGGTCCGCCGTCCCGGCCGGGGAGGGCCAGGGGTGGGCGGGGTCCTCGGTGATCCGTACCTGCTGAGGGGCGTCGCGGGGGAAGGTCCAGATCCGTCCCAGGGTGCTGGTGGCGGTCACCGCGGTGTCGTCCAGGGTGACGTCGGCGAACGGGTTGGAGGAGCAGGAGATCGCGAGCCACTCCAGGGTGTTCTCGTCGTCGTCGCGGGTCAGCGCGACCCAGCCGATGCTGCCGTGCTCGGACGCCTCGCCCGCGAGCGCGCGGCTGCCGGCGTGGGTGCTGGCGGCGAACGTCGTGTCGACGTCCGTCCAGTCGGTGGGGGTCCACGCGGTGGCCCGCAGCAGTTCCCCCCAACTCCACTGCTGGGCCCGCGGGTCGTGGCGCCGGCCGGCGGGGGAGAACCGCATGAGCTGCATCACCGACAGCGACCCGTCGCCGTACATGATGAAGTCCCCGTGGGGCGCCTGGCGGGCACGCCAGCGCTCATGGGCCAGGCCGGTCCGGGGTCGCGCGTCGTCAAAAGCCACGCCCGCCATGATCGCACCCGGCGGCGCCCCGGCAACGGCCGGGCCCGAACTCCCCTGCACCGCAAGGCCGGTGCGGCGCCGCGCCGCGGCGGGCGACTCGGACCACCCCTTCCACATACTCGGATCCGAGTAGTACGATCCGAGTATCACCAGCCCCGGCCCCGACCCGGGCCCCCGCGTGCGACCACGGAGTGCCATGACCGCCAAACGACCCGCCAACCCCCTGGCCCTCGCCCTGCTCGGCCTGCTCCTCGAACAGCCCCTGCACCCCCACGCCATGGCCACCACCCTGCGCGAGCGCCACCTCGACCAGGCCTTCAAACTGACCACCGGTTCGCTCTACGACACGGTGCGCGCCCTGGCCCGCGACGGCTGGATCGAGGCCACCGACACCGAACAAGTCGGCGCGCGCCCCGCCCGCACCGTCTACCGCCACACCCCCCAGGGCCGGCAGTACTTCACCCAGTGGCTGGACGAACTCATCCGCGAACCCTCCCGCGAATACCCGAAATTCCTGTCCGCCGTCAGCTACCTCGGCGCCCTGGGACCACACCGCGCCGCCCAGGCCCTGCGCGAACGGGCCGCCGCCCTGCAGACCCGCATCACCGAGAGCGAACAGGCCCACCACAGCGCCACCCGCGAACACCACGCCCCCCGACTGTTCGTCATCGAGGCCGAGTACGCCCACGCCATGCTGCACGCCGAACGCCAATGGGTGCTGCGCACCGCCGAGGAGATCGAACAGGGCACCCTGGCCTGGCCGGAGGCCGCCCCCGATGCCTGACACCCCCGCACCCGCCCCCGCCGCCACGCCCGCCCCCGCGCCGGCCCCCACCGGGCAGCGCTTACCTGCCTCCGGTACCAGCGCCGTCGGGGCCGGTGAAGCGGACGTCCTGGTCGTCGGCGCCGGCCCCGCCGGCCTGATGCTGGCCTGCGAACTGGCCCTGGCCCGCGTGCGCACCGTGCTCCTGGAACGCGACCCGTCCCCGCCCGGCTTCTGCCGCGGCTTCAACCTCAACGCCCGCAGCCTGGAACTGCTGGAACGCCGAGGCCTGGCCGAGCGCCTCCTCGCCGAAGGCCCCACCGTGGCGACCACCGCGTTCACCGCACAGGCCCGCCTCGACCTCGCCGCCATGCGCACCCGCCACCCCTACGTCCTGGGCATCGCCCAGACCAGGGTGGAGGAGATCCTCACCGAACACGCCCGCCACCTGGGCGTGCGCATCCTGCGCGGCCACCGCCTGAGCGCCCTCGACCTCGACGACGACGGCGTCCACGCCCACACCGACACCCCCGACGGCCCCGCGCTGCTGCGCGCCGGCTGGCTGGCCGGCTGCGACGGCGGCCGCAGCACCGTGCGCGAACTCGCCGCCATCGCCTTCCCCGGCACCCCCGCCCGCCGCTTCACCCTGCTCGCGGACGTGGTCCCGACCGACCCCCAGCAGATCCCCTTCGGCGTGAACACCGGCCCGGGCGGCACCGTGTTCGCCATCCCCAGACCCGGCTACCTCCGCCTGCTCACCGCCGACCCCCACCCGCCCCGGGACCGGCACGAACCGCTCACCCTGCCCCGCTTCCAGCAGGCACTGGACCACGCCCTGGGCCGCCGCGTCCCGATCGCCCGCGCCCACTGGCTGACCCGCTTCGGCGACGCCGCCCGCCTGGCCGAACGGCTGCGCCGGGGCCGGGTGCTGCTGGCGGGCGACGCCGCCCACATCCACCCGCCCGCCGGCGCCATCGGCGTCAACGCCGCCATCGACGACGCGATGAACCTCGGCTGGAAACTCGCCCTCGTCGCCCGCGGACAAGCCCCCCAAACCCTCCTGGACACCTACCACAGCGAACGGCACGCGGCCGGCGCCAGACTGCTGCGCAACACCCGCGCCCAGGCGCTGCTCGCCGGCGACGACGAGGAACTCGCGCCGGTGCGCGACCTGCTCGCCGAACTCGCGCAGGCCAAGGAGACGGCCGGCCCCCTGGCCGAGGAGATCACCGGCATCGCCACCCGCTACCCGGCCCCCCACGGCAGCGGCCACCCCTGGGAGGGCGCGATGGTCCCGGACATCCCCCTCCAGCACGGCACCCTGGAACACGGCACTGTGCAGCACGGCACTGTGCAAGACGGCACCCTCCAGGACAGCGCCCTGATACCGCTGCTGGCCCGCACCGGCGCCGGCGCCCTGCTCCTGGAGGACACCACCGCCACCGAGGCGCTGCGCGCGGCGGCCGCCCCCTGGGCGGACCGGGTGACGACAGCGACGGTGCGGCCCGGCGCCCTGCCCGACACGCCCGCGGTGCTGGTGCGCCCGGACGGCCACGCCGCCTGGACCGCACCGCCCACCGCACCGCCCCGGGCCGCCGCCGAACAGCTGCGCGCGGCCCTGCACCTGTGGTTCGGGCCGGTGGCGGTGCCGGTGCCGGGGGCGCCCGGCCTCCCGTAGTGCCGCGCGGGGTCCGGGCGCTCCGGCGGTCCGGCCGTGTGCCGCCGGTGCGCCGCTGGGCGAACCGGCGGTGGTGCGCGAGGCGTTGACGGCGTCCGCGGCACAGGTGTCCGCTGTGCCGAGAGGCCCGTCCCGCCCGCCCGCCGTCCCGCCCGCCGTCCCGCCCGCCGGGGCAGCCCCGCGGCTGCCCGGGGCGGCGGGTCGCCCGGGCCCGGGTACGGCCTGCGCGCGGTGCGGCCACCGGCTGGGGCCGCTACAGGTTGACGCCGCCGGTGACGTCGATCTTGGTGTCGGTGGTCCAGCGGGCGTCGTCGGAGGCGAGGAAGGCGACCGCGTCGGCGATGTCCGGTACCTGGCCGATCCGGCCGAGGGCGGTCAGGGCGGGGTTGCGTTCCAGGTTCGCCGGGTCGGCCAGCACGTCGGCGGTCATGTCGGTGCGGGTGAGTCCGGCGACGACGGAGTTGACGGTGATGTTGCGGGGTCCGAGGTACTTGGCCAGGGTGTGGCCGAACACCTCCGGGGCGCCCTTGGTGAGCGGGCGGCCGATGCCGTGGGCGCAGGCGACACGGGTGGAGACGGAGGAGATGTTGATGATCCGGCCGCTGTCGCGCAGCCGTGGCAGCACCCGCTGGGTGAGGAAGAGCGGCGCCTTGACGTTGACCGCGACCATCTCGTCGAACTCCTCGGGGGTGAGGACCTCGATCGGGCGCCCCATGAGGTTGAACCCGGCGTTGTGGACCAGGATGTCGATCGCCGCTTCCCCGTGCGCGCGCAGCCCGGCCGCCGGCCCGGCCATGAGGGTGTCCACGTCGCCGGGAACGCCCAGTTCGGCGTCCACGGTGAACGCCCGGCCGCCGGCCCCGGCGATGGCCGTGGCGCTCTCCTTCGC
The DNA here is from genome assembly GCF_042882025.1 of Kitasatospora sp. NPDC058243. Classification (NCBI taxonomy): domain Bacteria; kingdom Bacillati; phylum Actinomycetota; class Actinomycetes; order Kitasatosporales; family Streptomycetaceae; genus Kitasatospora; species Kitasatospora sp. NPDC058243. Next base: position 68,226 of record NZ_JBHVWW010000031.1, on the reverse strand, counting down.
CGCCGCCTCGTTGCTGCCGTAGTGCACGGCGACCAGGGCGCCGTCCCGGGCCGGGCGTTCGGCGATGCCCCGCCCGATGCCCCGGCCGGCGCCGGTGACCAGCGCGACCTTCCCGCCGAGGTCTCGCATGTCCACCCCTTGATCATGTTCCGCCGAGACCCCACCGTCCGACCCGACAAGGTCGGACTCACCCGAGTTTGACGTTCACTCAGGCCGCGCGGGGGTGACGCCCTTTCCCGGACACGGACACGGACACGGACGCGCACGCCTCGGCCCCAGGCCGGCGGGCCGTCGCCCGAGCCGGTCCCGCCACCGCCGGGCTCAGGCGGCCAGGCCGGGGAGGACCTCGGCGCCGGGCAGCCGGGCCGCCGCCCAGCCGGGGAGGATCAGCTTGCCCCGCCGCCGCCCGCTGCCGATGAGCACGTGCGGGGCGGCGGCCACCGCCTCGTCGACCAGCAGCGGCCAGCCGCCCGGCAGGCCGACGGCGGTGATGCCGCCGTACTCCATGCCGGTGGCGGCGACGGCGACGTCCACCGGCGCGAAGGAGGCCTTGCGCGCGCCCAGGTGCCTGCGCACGGCGGTGTTGACGTCCAGGCGGGTGTCGGCGCGCACCAGGCAGGCGGCCAGGGTGACGTCGCCGCCGCGTTTGGCGGCGACCACCACGCAGTTCGCGGAGAGCTCCAACGGCACGTCGTAGGCCTGGCAGAACACCGCGGTGTCCGCCTTGTCGGGGTCGGTGTCCACGTACAGCACGGATCCGGCCCACCCGTGCGCGTCCGCGTTCGTCAAGGCGTCGGTGACGGGGGCGGCGAGGTCGTCGCAGACCTCGATCGCCGTGCGGACGAGGGTGAAGTTCCCGAACGGGGCGCGCACGTTCTCGTTCATGAAGCGGACTGTACCGCGCCCCCGGCAGGCCTGGCGCGGGCCCTGCCGCTGCCCCTGGGGCGGCGAAATCCGGTGCCGGCCGGAGTCGGTGGCGCCGGGCGCGGGGAAGGGGTCCGCCATGGAAGATCTTGCACAGAACATCGATGAGGCGGCCGCCGGACAGGACGGTCCGCCGCCGCACCTGCTCCCCGGCCCGCCGGCGCACGCGGTGCGCCTGGCCGGCGGCGCCGCGAACACCGTCTGGCTGGTCACCCTGGCCGACGGCGGGCGCGTGGTGGTGAAATCCACCCCGGCACTGGCCCCCGACGCGTACGCGAAGGAGGCCCAGGGCCTGCAGGCCCTGCGCACCCACGGCGCCCTGCCGACCCCGCGGGTGCCGGCCCTGCACCCGGACGGCCTGGTCCTGGAAGCCCTCGAACAGCCGCCCGCGCACGACACCGGCTTCTGGGAACGCGCCGCACATGCGCTGGCCGGCCTGCACACCACCACCGGACAGCGCTTCGGCTGGGCCGAGGACGGCCGGCTCGGCCGCCTGGCACAGCGCAACCCCTGGACCCAGGACGGACACGAGCTCTTCGCCCGCCACCGCCTGCTGCGCTACCTCGACGAACCCCTGGCACGCCAGGCACTCGGACCCCGGGGCCGCGCCGACCTGGAACGCATCTGCGACCGGCTGCCCCGACTCCTCCCCGCCGCACCGCCCGTCCTCACCCACGGCGACCTGTGGCACGCCAACATCCTCGCCCACCCGGACGCGGCACCGGCGTTCATCGACCCGGCGGTGTCCTGGACATGGGCGGAGACGGACCTGAGCATGATGTTCTGCACCGGCGGCGTCCCCGCCCGCTTCTTCGACGCCTACCGCGAACACCACCCCCTCACCGACGGCTGGCAGCACCGCATGCGGCTGCTCCACCTGCGCGAACAGCTCAGCTGCGCCGCCCACTTCGGCGCACGCGACGGCCACACCGGCGACCTCCTCGACGTGCTGCGCACCTACCGGTAGCGCGGCCGCCCGCCCGGCCCGGCGCCCGCTGCGCCGTCCTCAGCGGCCTTCTCGTCTGTGGTGGTCCTGCGGTGCGTCGGGGACCAGTTCCTGGTCGTAGCGGGCCAGGAGGGTCTGCATCGTCCGGCGGTCCGGGCGGCCGGCGGCGGCGAGGGCGGCGGCCTCGATGAAGAACTCCTCGAAGCCGGCCGGGGTCAGCGTCACCAGGATCGTGGCGGGGGTGTCGCCGATCGCGGTGAAGGAGTGCGGGTGGGTGCGCGGGACGTGCAGGAAGCCGCCGGGGCCCGCCTCGGTGGTATGCGCGTCGCACCGCAGGCGGAACGCGCCGCTGACGACGTAGAACGTCTCGTCGTGGCCGCGGTGCAGGTGCAGCGGTGCGCCCTGGCCGGGTTCGAAGGTGGACTCCAGGACGGCGATCGATCCGCCGCTCTGGGCGCCCGCGAGTTTGACGACGTACGGGCTGCCCGGCACGTGGTGGCGCCCGCCGTGCCCGGGGGCCAGGGCGACGGGTTCGCGGTGGGGGTCAGCCACGGCCGGGCCCCTCGCCGGGCCCCTCGCCGGGCTCCTCGCCGGGTTCCCCGGTGAACTCCTTGCGGTGGCGTTCGGCCCAGGCCCGGAACGGTGTCGCCGCGCGGCCGGTGAGCTGCTGGACCGCGGGCGTGACGGTCGCGGCGAACGGTTCGAGCGAGGCGGCGCGCAGCGCCATGACCGCGTCGGCGGTCTCCGGGCGCAGGCCGTGGTCCAGGAGTGCCTGGCGGGCGGCGGGGGGCGGGATCTCGGTGAAGTCCAGGGGGGTGCCCAGGACTTCGGCGAGCGTCGTGGTCATCTCGCCGGGGGTGAGGGCCTGGGGGCCGGTCAGCAGGTGGGCCCGGCCGTCGTGTCCGGGCCGGGTCAGGGCGTGGGCGGCGGCCGCGGCGATGTCGGCGGGGTCGATGACGGACACCCGGCCGGCGGCGAACGGGGCCCGGACGGTGCGGGTCGCGCGGATCGCTCCGGCCCAGGCGAGGGTGTTGGACATGAAGCCCATCGGGCGCAGGAACGTCCATGCCAGGCCGCTGTCCTGGACGGCCTGTTCGCCCGCGCGGTGCCAGCGGGCGACGGGGTCGTCCGCGTCCGGGTCGGCGGCTCGGCCGGAGGACAGCTTGACGACGGCCTCGGCGCCGGCGCGGGCGGCCGCGGCGGCGAGGTTGGCGTCGTGGCGCGGGATGTCGGGGCCGTCGGAGAGCAGGAACACCTTGCGCACGCCCCGCAGGGCGGCGGCCAGGCTGTCCGGCTCGCCGAGGTCGGCGCCGACGACGTCCACGCCGCCTGGCAGGCGGGCCCGTTCGGGGCGGCGGGTGGCGGCGCGCACGGGGGCGCCGAGGGCGGCCAGGTGGCCGACGAGGGCGCGGCCGACGGTGCCGGTCGCGCCGGTCACGAGTATCACGGGGTCCTCCGGGTGTCCTTCGGCAGGCTGTTCTTCGGCAGGGTGCCCTTCGGCAGGGTGTTCTTGGTCAGGGTGTCGAGCAGGTTGTCGTGCCAGGCCAGGTCGGCCTTCAGGCGGGCGAGGCAGTGCTCGAAGATCCACGGTTCCAGGCCGGTCAGGTCCGGCCGGGCGGCCTCGAACTGCTCATCGAACAGGGCCACCTGGTCGGCCACGGCCCGCCGGCGCGCGGCGACGGCCCCGGCGAGGTCCTCGTCCGTGAGGTCCGCGGTGTACTGCAGGGCCAGGTCGACCGGGTCGGGCAGCAGGCGCACCTTGCGCAGGGCGGCGTCGCGCAGGGCGGCGAGCTCCCGGCGGCCCTGGTCGGTGATCGCGTAGACGGTCCGCTCGGGCGGGTTGCCGACCTTCTCGTTGCGCACCACCTCGACCAGGCCGTCATCGGCCATCCGGTGCAGGACGCTGTAGAGCGATCCGGGTTTGACGTCGGTCCACAGCTCGGTGCGGTCGAGCTGTGCCGCCTGGCGGATCTGGTAGCCGTGCATCGGCCCGCCCCGGGCCAGCGCGCTGAGTGCGAAGAGTCGCGAAGTGCTCACAGTGTTAGTCGAACACGACTACGGGCCATAGTCAAACGCGATTATGGGCGGGGTGCGGGTGCGGGTGCGGGTGCGGGTGCGGCCGGGGCGTGGGAAGTCGGCCGGTCCGACTTCCCACGCAGGCGCGTCCGCTGCCGGGGGCGGGCGCGACTCGGGGCGAATCGTTCCTGCGGCCCCGTTGCTCCCCGCAAGGGGCCGCCGGTACAACAGGGTTGGCCGTCCCGGCTGTCTCCAGTACCTGTGCGGGGCGGTCGTGGCCACCGTGGTGCGGGTCGGGCGGGCCGGTCGGGTCGGAGATCGCGGGCCCGGTACGCCGATGGGGTCGGCGGGGCGGGTCGTCGGGCCGGACGGCATCCCCGTGGTGCTGCGGTTGTACGGACCTGTTCACGGCCTTCCGCCGGACGGCGGCGCGGCCTGTTCCGACGGCTTTCCGGTCTTTCTCGTGCTTGTTGTTCTGTTCGGCCTGGTGATCCTGCCGGTCGAGGCGGTGGGGTGGGTGCGTGGGACGCCTCGCTACCGGTTGAGCGTCGAGGTCGGCGGGCCGCGGCCGCGCAGTCTCGTGCTCGGTTTCAAGTCCAGGGCGCAGGCGCGGGATTGCCGCCGGAGCCTGGCTGTCGGCGTCGGCGAGCACGGCGGGGGAGCGGTGCCCCGCACCCCGCAGGGCGGCGAGGGCGGACTGAAGCGCGAGAAGTCGGCCGGTCCGACTTCCTGCGCGGAACCACCGGTTTGCTGCGGGCCCGCGCCCTGCCGGGTCGCCTGTTCGGCTCCCGCTCAGAGGCCTGGTGGATCCGCTGGGACGGGTCCTTGGCGCTCACGGTACGTCGCAGCCCCGGCCGCGCGGGCGGGGGTGCGACGGGGGTGGCTGGCGGGTCAGGCGGTGGGGAAGTCGCCAGCCTTGACCCCGGTGAGGAAAGCGGACCAGGCGTCGGCCGGGAAGACCAAGGCCGGGCCGCTGGGGTCCTTCGAGTCGCGGACGGCCATGCCGCCAGCGACGACGTTCCCCGCCTCGACGCACTCGTTCGCCTGTGCGCTGTAGCTGCTCTTGTACCAGCCCCGAGCGGAGATCTTCGGCTTGGTCATGCGCTCACCCTCTTGTCTGATCTCTTAACTCGCTGTCTCTGCCGCGATTGCGGTGATCATATCCAGCGACTGGGCGGGGTTCAGGGCTGACGATCGCAGGTCCTCGAAGACGAGCCCGTAGCCGTCGAGTTCTGCCTCTCGTTCCAGGTAATGGCTGCTCGTCAGATTCTCCAGAAACACTGCTCCCGAGGTAGGGGAGCCAGTGAATCCGTACATCACGAATGCCCCGCAGGCGCCAGCGGTCGGACCGATGTCGAGCGGAACCACTTGCAAGGTGACGTTGGGGAGTTGCGCCGCTTCGACGAGGTAGCCCAGTTGCGCGCGGTGTGCATCGGCGCCGCCCACCGGGCATCGGAGGGCCGGCTCCCAGATGATCGCGCAGAGTCGGGCCGGATCGGGCTTGGTCAGAACCTCCTTGCGTTCCATCCGGAGCCTGACCAACTGGTCGATGCGTTCCGGGCGGACAACAGCCGGGTTGGCCTGAAGCAGAGCGCGGGTGTAGTCCTCGGTCTGCAACAGGCCTGGCAGGACCAGTGGCTGCCAGTTCCGGATGTAGCGAGCGTCTGCTTCCAGATCGAGGAAGTCCACATAGGCGGGCGGGATCGTATCGCCGTGGTCGTGCCACCAGCCGCGCTTCTTGCTGTCGCGGGCCAGCGTCTCAAGGGAATCGCGGTCCCTCGGCTCCGTGACGCCGTACAGGTCCATCAGGACGCCGAGGTCCAGTCGGCGGATCCCGACCGCGCCGGTCTCTATCCGGCTGATCTTCGCGCGCGAGCATGCGAGCGCGGATGCGGCGTCCTCGGTGGTCTTGTTCGCTGATTCCCGGAGCCGACGGAGCTCCGACCCCAGGCGGCGGCCGCGGACGGTCGGCCTCGGTTCGTCGGTCATGCGCGATTCCTCCCTTGAACTGCCCAGTCTGCCCCGTGACGGACCGTCGGGGCCACGCGCCTGGCAAATCTGCACGGTTGCAGTCGTTCTTGTTGCAGACAGCATTGGCGCAGTGGCATGCTACAGGCGGTAGTCCATGAAAGACACAGCGTGATCTTGATGGATCGTTACCCGGGCATCCCCATGCCCGCCGACGGTCCTCGGGCCTTGCCTCACGTGCCCGGATCACGCTTTGCCGCTCCGCCGCCGAGGAGGCGTCGCCATGTTCGAAACGCCGAAGATCCCGCCCCCCGCCGTGGGGGAGTACTCCTGCTGGCTGTCGCGCCACCAGAAGTCCGTGCCCACCGCGCGGGGGCTGCTGCGCGGCTTCCTCTCCGACCACCAGGGGGGTGAACTGTTCTGCGACTACTCAGGGTTGGTGCTCGGCGAACTCGTCACCAACGCCGTCCAGCACGCCCGCACCCCGTCCGACCGGCTGCTGTTCGTGCGCTTCGCCCTCTCGGCCGACGACCTCAGGATCGAGGTCCACGACGCCGACTCCCGGCAGCCCGTGCTGCGTCGCGTCAACGGGGACGAGGAATGCGGGCGGGGGCTGTGGCTGGTGTCCGAACTCGCCCTCCAGTGGGGCTGCCGACCGTGCGCGGGCGGGGTCGGCAAGGCGGTGTGGGCGGTCCTCGGACCCCAGAGCGGCGCCGCCGCGTGACCACCATCCCGCCGCGCGACTACCCGCACCCGGTCACCGTCGAGATCGGCGGCGTCACCGAGACCGCCACCTTCACCCGGCTCGCCGACGCCCTGGCGGCCGTGCGCACCGCCCTGGCCCGCCTTCCCCTCGACGACGACCACGCCGCCTACCTCGCCGACCTGTTCGCCCCCGAATCCACCGCCCTCATCTCCCGCCGGCTGACCGACTTCGGCGCGCTGCGCACGATCGCCTTCGTCGGCATCCACGCCCACCCCATCCACCTGCGCCCCGCCGAAAGCCCCGACGGCACCGGCAGCACCGCAGACGCCGACGAGCTCCCGGACCCGAGGTGAGGCGCAGCTGCGCCCGGGTCGTGAGGTGGTGGTGCCTGCGCGGCCAGTTCTCCCTGCCCGTACGGGCGTTGAGCCCCGGGCGCCGCGCCGCCCACGCCGAGATACGGCGCTGGGCGGCCGCCCCGGGCAGTGCCGAGGCCCTGCTGCGGGCCGTCGCCGACCGCGCCGCCCGCCAGGCGCCCTCGCGCTAGTTGTGCTGTGACCGGGACCGTTCGCCGTGGATGGGGGCGCCTCTCAGTCTTCCTGCGAGAGGTCTGATCACTCGGCCACTGCCGCGCGCCAGATCCATGAGGTGCGGCGGGGGCGGTCTTCCAGATCGCCCCGGCCGGTGCACCAGAGGAGGACATGGGCCGGGTCGCCGGGTGGAGCTTCGGGGAAGAGCCGGTGGAGTACCGCCGCGCAGAGCGGCGCCGGGGGCAGCCATGGCACGCCCAGCCCCTGGGTGATGTCGTGGGTGTGCAGGAGCACCTCGGCGACACCCATTGCCGCAAAGCCTGACGGGTCGCAAGGGCCCCAGTGCCAGGCCCGCGCCTCCGGGCCGGCCGTGGCCAGTGCACTGCCGAGCAGCCCTGCGCAGGCGGTGACCACCCGGAGCACCTCGCGTGGGGAGCTGTCCGGGCGGACGGCGAGGTCGAAGGGCAGGTAGGCGTCCGTCGGGCGTGCGGCGATCTGCCCGGCGTAGGCCAGCAGGTCATGGGCGATGTGGGCGGCCGTCGTCCAGCAGCTCCATTCCAGCGAACCTGCCGGTACCGACCAGTCCTCCGCGTCGTGCGGGCCAAGTACCCGCATCATCTCGGTCACGGCCTCGTTGACGTCTCGGTTGTCGATGTAGCGCATCCGGCGATGCTACGGCTGCGACAGGAGGGTTCATCCGCCACGGTTGGGCTGCCGCGCTTGCGAGGGGGCGTCCGCCCCGGCGGAGGCCCTTCTCGCCGGGGATGCGTGCGCGTTCACGGCGTTGGGCGGCCAGGACGTCGGGGTGGCGGGGTGGCGGGCGTTGGCGTTGCGCCAACGGAGGCGGCGGTGCAGTTCACGGTTCTGGACGGGGCGGTTGGGGTGGCTGGAGTTGGCGAGGGTGAACTGGCGCAGCGGTCCGAAGTGCGCCTCGACGGGGTCGGCCCAGGAGGCGTTGGTCGGGGTGAAGCACAGCTCCACCTTGTTCTTCCGGGCCCACTGGCGGATCTCGGCGCCCTTGTGCGTGGAGAGGTGTCCACGATCGCGTAGATCGGGGCGCCGTCGGGGCGGGCGGCGCGGATCGACTTGAGCGCGGCCAGGCTATCGGCGGTGCCCTTGCGGCGACGGTTGACGCCCCAGAGGGTGTCATCGCCGATGGAGTAGCAGCCGTGGAAGTAGGTCATGCCGTGGGTGTGGTGGTAGGTCGCCGGGACCCGGTCCGGCCGGCCCTGCTCGGCCCAGCAGGATCCGCCGGTCGGGCGTATGCCGAGCGGCCCGAACTCGTCGAACGCGAAAACGCGGTCAGGGAAGCGGTCCGGGACGTGCTCGATCCGGTCCAGCGCGGCGTCGCGGCCGGGGTCGGTGGACTCCTTCCAGGTCTTGGCCCGCCGGAAGGTGGCGCCGCGTCGGGCGGGCAGGCAGCGCAGGGCCTCGCGGTCGATGCGGATCACCCGGCCGTGGACCTTGCGGATGTAGGCGGCGAGCTTGCGGATGGACCAGCGGGTGAAGGGCTGGGCGAGCTTGGTCGGGCGGGTGGCGGCCGTCTGGACGACGAACATTGGATGGGATGTCAGCCCCCGTCCAATCGGCCCCAGCCTTCGCCCAGGCAGGAAGCCGGTGAACCTATGCGGTCAGAGCGCTGGCGTCCGTCCCGCGCTGCTGCGGGGCGGAGAACGGGATCGATCCCGGCCAGACTGTCGCGCAGCCGACGGGCCCCCAGGGCGACGCGGTCGTCGGCGGCCCGCGACAGCTCCTCGCACAGCCGTACCGCGTCGTCCCGGTCGTCGGCGAAGACGCCGAACACATCGCGGACCGCGGTGTGGATCCAGTCGCCGTGGTTGTCGTCGGCCACTGCCAGTGCGGACGCGACGATCGCCAGCCCGGCCAGGTCGTTTCGCCGCAGCAGGGCTTGTGCGCTCACCCGGGTGACGAAGGTGTCGCCTGCGTCGAGCACGAGCGCCAGCAGCGGCCCGCAGGCCTCCCTCAGCTCGGCGAAGCCTGCCAGGGCGCGACCGGCGTCCGCCCGGTCGCGGTAGTCGCGGCTGCGCCCGAGCTCGGCCAGCGCCGCGACGGCCGCCCGCCGCATGTCCCCGTCCATCTGTCTGTCCACCCCTTCCGAGAGGTCCGGCGAAAGTACCACCGGGGCGCTCCGCGGGCTGATCCGCCAAGATCGGCCGGACAGGGCCTAGCCGCAATGCCACTGACTTTGCGGTCCTCCGCGACCCTCCGACCGAGGCATCGCCACAGGTCAGCGGCTCGTGATCGCTGTTAAGTCAGTGGCATTGGACCTAGCCGAACAGGACGGCCAGCCGGGTCCGGTCGTCCTCGGGCCGCAGGAGCAGCGCGTGGCTCCTGCCGCTCGCGGCCGCGCCGACGAGGACCGGCAGTCCCCAGTCGGCTCCCAAGCGCGTCTCGCGTCCCGTGACGGAGTCGCGGTAGCGGTCTGGAGCGCCGGCCCACAGCGCGACCGGGGTGGCGCCGTCCAGGACCAGCAGGCCGTTCGTGTGCTCCGTCGTGAAGCGCAGCGCGTGGTGCCCGGGGCCGTGGACCGGCCAGACCGCGAAGGGCCCGTCCGGCAGAACGCCGGCCGGAGCAGTGGACCGGGCGCCGGTGCCGTCGAGGCGGACCGCGCTGACCCGGCCGTCGTCGGCGACGGAGTACAGCAGCGCCGAGCCGTCGGAGTGGGCTTCGGCGAGCAGCAGAAACGCCTCCTCGGGGTCCCGCAGGACGGGACGTTCCCGCTCGACGGCGAGGGTGTCCGGGGTGAGGATGCGCAGCGTCGCGGGTCCCGCCGGATCCGCGTCCAGCGCGAGTACTGCCAGCTGCGCCCCGTCGGTGCATACCACCGCGTACTGCGACTGAGGCAACGGCAGCCGCACCGGGCGGCGGACCCGCCACCGGGGCCCGCCGGCGCCGGACTCCAGGTCTGCCGCCTGGACCCGGGACGGCCGGCGTTCGTCGAAGACGTCGTCCAGGTGCCAGAAGGCACGGTCGCCGATCCACCCGACGAAGTCGCCCGCGAAGGCGGAGGTGCGCGGCGGTTGTTCCCACCTGCCCCGTCCCCGCAACGGCAGGAGGGTGTCGGGCTCGTGGTCCACGCCGTCCTGGAGCACGGACATCCGAACCCAGGGGTTGCCGTCCGGGCCGGTGTACAGGGCGGGATTGACGCCCTCGTGCTCCACCGTGATCTCCTCCACACCGTCCGGACCGACCGTCAGGTAGAGGGTGTCGTCACCGCCGTCCGCCCTGTGCCGGTTGGCGGCGACCACCACCGCCTCGCCCGCTCCACCGCAGACGCTGCGGAACGACAGCCCGCCCTCGTCCCTCAGGGTGACCAGCCGAGCGCCGGAGGCCGTGTCGATCCGCCACTCGACCGGCGAGGAAGCGGAGGTCAGTTCACGCATGCAGCCCATCTTAGGGAGGAGGCCGGTCGGGCCGACGGCGCGGCGAGCGGGACGCGGCGGCCCGCACGGCCGTCCCCCGGCGGTCACACCGCTGTTCGCGCAGCACGACCACCGCGTCGTCGCCCTGATCCAGTTGCGGCGCCGGTCGGCCGGGCCGGGGCCTCAGCGCCGAGCGTGGCGGACCTTCAGCCGTCCGAACCCGGTGGTCCCGGAGATCCGGATGGTGGGGCCGCCGGGGGTGGGGTGCCGCGGGGGCTTGTAGCGGGCCTCCTTCCAGCCGGCGTGCATGCCCTCGATGTCGACGACCGCGTCGTGGGGCACCGTGATCCTGGCGCCGCCGGTGCCGAGTTGCAGTTCGATGTCGACGACCGGGTGCTCGAAGATCGCCCGGGACAGGTCCAGGTGCACCCTGCCGAGCGCGGAGGCGACCTTGAGGGTCCGGGGCACCCGCCAGGCGCCGCTGCGCCGGATGCGTCCCGTGGCGGCGCCGATCGTCGCCTCGGTGCCCGCACCCGCGCCCGGCTCGGGGAGCGAGGCCAGGGACCGTGCGAGTGCGCCCTGCGTCCTGGCGGTGAGCGCCTGGTCGAGGCGTTCGTCCATCTCCTCGTGGGAGATGCGCCCTTGGCTGTACGCCTCTTGCAGGCGTTGCACGGCCGTGTCGCGGTCGTCGTCGCCGGCCAGGGGCGAGAGGTCTTCCGGCAGCGAGGTCACCGCCACAGCCTAGCGCCGCGCCTGCGCTGCGAACCCGCCAAGGCCCCTGGCGGGAACGGCCGGTGCCGCGCGGAGCCGGTGCGCGCAGGATCGCGGCCCCGCGTCGGGCGGCGTGCGGTCAGCGCAGGGCGGCGAGTTCGCTGACGCGCAGGGTGGGGGTGCCCAGGAAGAGGTCGGCAGGTGCCGGGCCGTGGGCGATGTTGAGCGTGTCGAGCCGGTAGGTCCACGCGCCGTCGTGCGCGTGGGCGAAGCGGTAGTTGATCTGCCAGCGCAGCCATTGCCCGCGGGCCAGGCGCAGTGCCGGGGGGCGGCGCCGTCGGCGCGGCATGCCGAAGGGCGTCGCGACGAGCTGGACCCGCAGCAGGTGGCCGGCCTCCTGGAGGAGCACGCCGGTGTCCGTGCGGGAGCCGGGTGTGCTCTCGTGCGTCAGGGAGCGGGGCCGGAAGCCGTCGGCCTCGTGCATCCAGACCTCGTGGACGAGGGGCGGTGAGCCGGGCGGCAGCAAGAAGGCGGTCGGGGCCGCGTTGCGCCGGGCGGCTTCGGGTCCGCCCCGGGACTGTCCGGTCCATGACGTGCGGACCCACTGCATCACCGTTTCCACGGGGCCGATCCTGCGGCAGGGCGGTGCCCGGGCGCCACGTCGTTTCGGCGGCTCACGGCACCGGCCGGGGCCGGGCGGGTGGGCCTGACGGCAACGGCCATGCGCGGGTGGGCGCGTAGTCGGCCTTGAGGCTGTGCAGCTGGGCGGCGAGCAGGCGGCCCGCCGCCCCGGCCAGGCCCTGGCGGTCCGTCACCGGATGCGGACCGTCCAGGAGGGACATGGTGAGGCGGTAGGTCGACAGGGCTCTGTCCGTCCGGGCCCCGGTCTGCTCCCGGGACGGTGCGCGGGACAGGACCAGTACCGCCGGCTCGCGGTTCTCGGCGATGGCGGCGCCGAGGCGGGCGTGGCCGTCCAGGACCGCATGGCAGTTGAGCCCGCTGAACCACCAGAGCAGGATGCCCTCCCGGGCCTGCTTGCGGCAGGCCTTCACCCGGGGGTCGTCGGGTGGCGGCATCCGGCGCAGCGGCATGACCCGCCACGAGCCGTCGAACCAGTCGATGTAGCCGTCGGGATGGCCGTCGAGCAGCAGGGAACGCCACTGGCCGCCCGGCCCGCCTGCGGCCGGTGCCATCCCCTCGCGGGCGAGCCGCGGGGAGAGCACCCACCGCCCCTCGTGGAGCGGGCCGGCGGCGCGGGCGTGCAGGGCGCCGGCGAAGCGGTGTGCCCAGCGGGCGTACCAGGACGGCCCTCCCGGCCCGGCGACCGCGCACGCCTCGGCGACCGCGCACGCCTCGGCGACCGCGCACGCCTCGGCGGCCCGCAGGGGGGCGATGGGGGAGCGGTAGTGGTCCGTGCGGGAGTACTCGACGCCGCACCGGTCGTCGTCGATCCTGCCGGTGAGCACCACCCGCGGCCCCTGCGACAGGACGATCAGGTTCCCGTTCGCCGTCCGCGGCCGAAGCCCCGGTTCGGTGGCAGGGGGGAGCTCCAGGCCCAGGCCGCCCCAGGATTCGCCGTCGGCCGCTGTCAGATTCCTCCGGTGCACCGCACCGATCCTAGGCGCAGGCGGGCAGGCCCGCGTCGGCCCGCCCGGCCCGGGTTGACACGCTTCTTCACATCTAGAATATTGGATACGTCATCTGGTCGAGGGTCGGGCGAAGGGGGTGCGTGCGGTGGATCCGCTGGCCGTTCACAAAGCGCTCGCCAATCCGGCGCGCGCGGACTTCCTGCGCTGGCTCAAGACGCCCGAGCGCTACTTCGACGAGGACTACTACCGCGAACGCGGCGTGGGCTTCCACATCGGCGTGTGCGTGACGGACATCCGGGAGAAGTCCGGGCTCGCCCAGTCCGTGGTCTCCGGCTACCTGCAGATCCTGCGCGACGCCGGACTGCTGGTGTCCGAACGCGTCGGCAAGTGGACCTTCTACCGCCGCGACGAGGAGACGATCGCCGCGTTCGCCGCCTACGCCCGCGACGAACTCTGACGCTCCGCCCCCTCAGGGGCGCACCCCACCGCCCCCGCCGGGGCGGCCCGGGCTGCGCCCTTCCTTTTCGCCTCATTCCATCTAACTATCTAGATTTGTAGCCCCGTGCGTGGGGGGCGGGTGCCGTGCGCCCGCACACCCCGCACGCCGGGCGGACGGAGGCAGCACATGGGAAAGACCGGCCCCGCCGTCCTGACGCTCTCCCTGGGAGTGTTCGGGATCATCACCACCGAGATGGGCGTCGTCGGCGTCCTGCCCCGCATCTCCGAGGACCTCGGCGTCACACCCTCCGCCGCCGGCTGGCTGGTGGGCGTCTTCGCCCTCGTGGTCGCCGCCACCGGGCCGTTCGGCACCCTGCTGGCCTCCGGCCTGCGCCGCAAGGCCGTCCTGGCGGGCGCCCTGGCCGTCTTCGCGCTCTCCAACGCCGTGTACGCGCTCACCGACGACTTCGCCGTGATGTTCGCCTTCCGGATCCTGCCCGCGCTCTTCCACCCCGTCTTCTTCGCCGTCGCCCTCACCACCGCCGCCAACCTGGTCCCCGCACACCGCGCCACCCGGGCGGCCACCACCGTCTTCGCCGGCGTCACCCTCGGCTTCGCCTTCGGCGTGCCGCTCACCTCCTACCTCGCCGAACACGCGGGCCTGGCCGCCGCGTTCTGGTTCGGCGCCGGCGTCAACCTGCTGGCCTGCCTGGGCGTCCTGCTCCTCCTGCCCTCCACCCCCGCAGCGCCCGCCACGCCCTCGCCCTCCGGCGGGCGCCCCTCCTACCGGGGCCAGCTGGCCATCCTGCGCCGGGGCCGGCTGTGGCTGTCGATCCTGGCCGTCGTGTGCGTGTTCGCCGCGATGTTCTCCGTCTACGGCTACTTCGCCGAATACCTGGAACGCGTCACCGGCCTGAGCGCCTCCCTGGTGGGCGCCGCGCTGATGGCCTTCGGGATCGTCATGGTCCTCGGCAACCTCCTCTTCGGCCGCCTCCTGGAACGCGACCTGCTGCGCACCGTCACCGCCTTCCCCGCCCTCTACGTCCTCCTCTACGCCCTGCTCTACGCGATCGGCCCCTGGCCCGCGCCGATGCTCGCCGGCGTCCTGCTCTGGGGCGCGGTGCACTCCGGCGGACTCGTCGTCAGCCAGAGCTGGCTGGCCCGCGACGCCCAGGACGCACCCGAGTTCGGCAACAGCCTGTTCATCTCCTTCTCCAACCTGGGCATCACCGCCGGCAGCGCGGTGGGCGGCCTCGTCGTCTCCACCGCCGGCGCCCGCCACCTGCCCTGGGCCGGAGCGGGCTTCGCCCTCGCCGCCCTGGTCGCCGTCCTGCTCCGCCGCCGCCTGGGCCCCGGCGCCCCCGCCGCCCCCACCGCCCCGGCGCCGCAGGCGCAGGACGCACCGCCCGCCACCGTCTGAGCCGGGCGGCCAGGGCTTCGCGGGCCTGCCGGACGCTCGCAGAGGGGTGCGCGGGCATGGAGGCGGGCCTTCGTCAGATTCCGTACAGGTGGTGCGGGACCGCTCGCTCCCAGACCGCTTCGAACGCGGTGGCGCACAGCTTGACGGTCTGCGGGTCCTCGGTGATCTCGTCCTCGATCACGGCGCCGTCGCCGGAGAAGTGGTGCACCCGAAGCAGCGCGTCGTCGAACAGCCAGAAGTCGTTGCCCGGCAGGGGGATGTCCGTGGCCCGTCGCCGGGGCAGCCAGCGGACCTCCTCGCCCGCCGTGACGTTGGCGTGGGTGACGTAGTGCTCCCACCGGATGTACGCGGACACGGGCTCGGAGACGACCCGGGCCCGGCGCACGGCCACACCCCGGGCCACCGTGTCCGTGATCAACTGGTCATAGGGATGCCACCAGGACCCGCGGTCCTCCCAGTCGATCCGCTCGCCGCGCCGCCACGCCTCGAACCGCTCCGTCGGGGCGTAGGAGTCCCGCAGCTCCAGATGGACGGCGGAACGCCGGCACCGCCCGAGCAGCTCGGCGAAGTCGGGCACGCTCGACGGCGCCTGCGTTCCTCCGGGGACAGCTCGGACGGCCGAACCGCTCGTCGGGGTCCGGCGGGGCGGCTTCGCCTCCCGGCGGTCGGGGGCCCCTTGCGGTGCCGCGCTCACGTGCCCAGGGCTTTGCGGATCAGGGTGGCGAGCACGGCGGCCTCGGCCTCCTTGAGGTGTCCCAGGGCCACCCAGGAGAAGCTGGAATCCGTGAACACGTCCGGGCCGCCACGGACGAGGGTGGAGATCCCGGCAGCGCGTAGCGCTTCCCTCAGATCGTTCGCCGCCGACTCCCCGGCGCTCACCCGTTCCGACTGTCCAGTCGGCTCAAGACCCGACATGTGCCACTCCCTTGACCGGTGGGGTTTCCGTCACCACGAAGGTAGGGGCGGCGGCCGGAGCCGGGCGGAGGTGATTCCCGGTGATTCTCACAGCAGCGACCGGTGCGCCCGGACAATCACCCGATGGGCTGACGGGCCGTAGACGGCGCTCTGCGCCAGGGCCTCCCACGCCCGGATGTGAAGCGCGACGTCCGCCGGATCGTCCAACCACATCTCCGCGTGCCAGGACTCGGTGATGACCAACGCGCCGTCGTGGATGGAGAATCCGACTCCCGCGGGCACTCTGAGATCGGCATCGAACGGCACGATCCCGAGCCGGACGTTCCCACGAGCAAGCCAGGGGGCCAGGGACTCCAGCTGGTCCGCCAGTACGGCCGGCGGGCAGAGCCGGGAGACGAGGGCGCCTTCCCACACCAGGAAGTGGAACGACCGCGACCGGTCGTTGAGAACCCTCTGACGCTCCATGCGGGCTACTGTCGCGGCCTCGACGTCGCGGATCGACGGATGGACCCTGGTGTACCGGGTGAGGACCGCTCGCGCGTACTCGGCGGTCTGGAGCAGGCCGGGAACCAGGGTCGGGTCGAATGACCGCCGGTCGCCGGTCCGCTTCCCCTGCGCGGCGTGCGCCTCCTGCACCGGCCGGACACCGCCGGCGAGCTGGCGCCGCCACGACCGGTACTGGGTCTCCACCGTCCGCAGCCGGCCCACCAGTTCGGCGCCGGCGTCGGGCCGGCCGACGGCCTCGGCCCAGGCGACCACGTCGGCCCTGGTGGGAGACTGCCTGCCGTTCTCCAACTTGCTGACCTTGGACCGGGGCCAGCCCAGCCGCACGGCCAAGGCGCGTCCGGACAACCCGCACTCGGTGCGGAGTTCACGCATCCGGGCACCAAGAGCAGACCGCGCCTGCTGATAGTCGGTGCTCACATGTCGGAAGGTACCTGAGCCCGGAACTGCGCGTAGGGCCTCGCGTGGTGCCAGGCGGCATCACGCGTCTGGCAGGCACGGAGGACTTCCAGCGGGTCGGTGACCAACTCCATTCCCACGGTGCGCTCCCCCTCGAAGTGGAAGCGCGCGACCGTGCGGGAGTCGAAGAGCCAGAAGTCCGACAGCCCGGCCAGCCCGGCCGCCTCGGCCTCCGAACGCCACATGCACCGGATGTCCTCACCGGCCGCCACGTTGGTCCGGGCACACGCCAGCAGGTACCGCTGCCCCTCGGTCGGCGGATCGTCCACCAGGCGCACCCGCTCGAACCTCTTGCCCTTGCCGATCATGCGGCGCACGTTCTCGAACCAGGGGTGCCCGACCTCCCCGGCGCTGTCCCCCGTCCGAAGGAACTCGGCGTAGGAGGGCGTCAGCTTGTCGGAGAGGTATCCCGCCCTTGTCTCCAACCGCCACGCGGTGTGCTCGAACCCGTCGTTGATGAACTCGGTGATCCGCTGCTGCGGTACGAACTCCGGCACCGGCGTTGACTCCTTCGGCGCGAACCGCACCAGCAGTTCGCGGGGCACGACTACGAAGCCCTCATCGTCCTTCACGTGCATGAGTTGCGCCACGTCCTCGGGGTCCGTCACGGCATACCCCTGCACGACCACCTCGCCGGTGTCCACGTCCTCGTACAGCGTCGGGCAGTCGCCGACACCCGAGGTGCTACCGATGACGCGCAGCCGCCTTGCCATAGCTGTTCCTCTCGACGGCGGACAGGAAAGTCCTCCCATGATCGGCGTCAACCGGCGCTCCGGAAGGCGTGATTCTCGATGATTCTCATGACGGTCCAACGCGGGCGCGGTGACGGCCGGATGCCGGGGGTGTGAGCCGGGTGCCGGTGGCCTGTCAGTGGCGTGCCGGTGGGCCCTGGGAGCTTTCCGGGGACAGTCCGGGTGCCCATCCGGCAGGCGTGCGACAGACAGGGAACCACCATGACCACCGACATCACGATCATCGGCGCCGGACTCGGCGGGCTGACCCTGGCCCGGGTCCTGCACCTGCACGGCATCGCGTCCACGGTCTACGAGGCGGAGGCCTCGCCGGCGGCGCGTGCGCAGGGCGGGATGCTCGACATCCACGACTACAACGGGCAGCTCGCCGTCCGGGCGGCCGGCCTGATGGACGAGTTCGAGGCCCTCGTGCTGGAGGGCCGCCAGGCGATGCGGATCCTCGACCGGGACGGGAGCGTCCTGCTCGACAAGGCCGACGACGGCACGGGCGGGCGCCCCGAGGTGCAGCGCGCCGAACTGCGGCAGATGCTGCTCGACTCGCTCCCGGCCGGCACCGTCCGGTGGGGCCGCAAGGCCGCCGGCGTCCGCGCCCTGGGCGCCGGCCGCCACGAGGTGGCGTTCGCCGACGGCGCCACCGCCGTCACCGGCCTGCTGGTCGGCGCGGACGGCGCGTGGTCACGGGTGCGGCCGCTGCTGTCCGCCGCCACCCCCGAGTACACCGGCACGTCGTCCGTCGAGACCTACCTGTTCGACGCCGACACCCGCCACCTCGCCGCCGCGAAGGCGGTCGGCGGCGGGTCGATGATGGCGCCCTCGCCCGGCGCGGAGATCTTCGCCCACCGGGAGAGCGGCGACACCCTGCACACCTACGTGATGCTCACCAGGACGCAGGACTGGTTCGCCGCCGTCGACTTCACCGACCCCGCCGCGGCACGCGCCCGCATCGCGGCACAGTTCGACGGCTGGGCACCGGAACTCACCGCGCTGATCACCGACGGCGACACCGCCCCGGTCCTGCGCCCCCACTACACCCTGCCGATCGCCCACCGCTGGGACCGGGTGCCGGGGGTGACCCTGCTCGGCGACGCCGCCCACCTCACCGCCCCCAACGGCGAGGGCGCCAACCTCGCCATGCTCGACGGCGCCGAACTCGGCCAGGCCCTGGCCGCGCACCCCGGCGACACCGAGGCCGCCCTCGCCGCGTACGAGCGGACCATGTTCCCCCGCAGCGCCGAGGCCGCCTCCGAGGGCGTGCACATGCACGAACTCCTCAACCGCGACGACACCCCCCGCGCCCTGATCGCCGCCTTCCTCGACGGCGAACCGGCCTCCTGAACCGCCCACCTGAACCGCCCACCTGAACCGCCCGCCTGAACCGCCCACCTGAACCGGCCTCCTGAACCACCCACCGGCAAACGGGCGCAGGGCGGCGCTCAGGCGTACCGGTCGAGCAGCGCCTCCAGGTAGTCCTCCAGGCGCCGGCCCAGCAGGGCCGGCGTCAGGTCGCCGCGCCCCAGCTCCCGCCACGGCACGGCGACCTTCTCCGCGTCCGGGGCGAACGCCAGCGCGTCCAGCAGCCGCCAGTACAGGTGCGCGCCCGGGTCCTCCTCCAGCGTGCCGCCGGCCGCCAGGTAGCGGGCGGCGAAGTCCAGGCCGGTGTCCACGCCGTGCAGCAGGGCCAGGGCGGTGGAGCAGTGGGCCACGTCCAGGTCGGCCGGGCCCCAGGAGGTCTCCACCCAGTCCACGACCCCGCTGACGGCCAGCGCGGCGCCCTGCCCGGTGAACAGCACGTTGCCGGGGTGGAAGTCGCGGTGCAGGAAGCACGGCCGGTACGCGGGCGCCTCACGGCGGATCACGTCCATCGCCCGCCGCCACACCCCGGGACGCGCCGTGGCCCCGGGCACCCGCACCCGATCCGGGGCCGTCCACGCCTCGAAGGCGCGGGGTCGCTCGCCCGGCGCCACCACGAGGGCGTGCACGGCAGCCAGCTGACCGGCCAGCAGGTCCGCGCGGCGCTCCACGTCGCCGTCCTGCGCCACCCGCACGCCGCCCGGCAGCAGCGACATCACCAGCGACGGGTGGTCGCAGAACTCGCCCGCCGCGTCCAGGGCGTGCAGCCGCGCCGCCGGCACGCCGCCGTCCGCGAGCAGCCGCAGCACGCCGGCCTCACGGGTCAGCAGGGCGGGCGCGTGGCGCAGGTAGAACGGCTTGACGAACGAACGCAGCACCAGCGCGTACCCGCCCCCGCCCTCGCCCGCACCCCCCTCCGGGCCGACGTCCAGGCGCCGCATCCGCGACGTCCAGCCGCCGCGCAGGCCCGTCACCGAGCGCACCCGGTGGCCCGGGGGGAGGCCCTGCTCCACCCATCGCAGCGTGGCGGCCCAGTCCCGGCCCGAGGACCCGTACGGTTCGTGCGGCAGTTCGTGTGGCGGTTCGTGCGGCGGCGCGAAGGCGTTCATCCGCCGAAGGATACGAACACCGTCCGCCCGCCGCCATGCCGGGTTCCCACCCGCCCCCGCAGGCCGCGCGGCCCCGGGCCTGACGCAGGGTCAACTCACCGTCAACGCCCGCCGACCGCCCACTATTCCGAGACCAGTCGAAGTTTGACAGTTTCCCGCGCACCGGGTTACGTAAGTGGCCGCACCGCACGCCGCACCGCACGCCGCACCGCACGCCGCACCGCACGCCGCACCGCACGCCACACCGCCACCGGCCCACCACAGCAGGGGAGTTGCGCCATGTCCAGGACCGTCGTCTTCGACCGCACCGGAGGACCGGAGGTCCTGACCGTGCGAGCCGCCGCCGTACCCGTGCCCGGCCCCGGCGAACTGCTCATCCGCGTCAGCGCGATCGGCCTCAACCGCGCCGAGGCCCTCTTCCGCGCCGGCACCTACCTCGACGAGCCCAAGCTGCCCGCCACCCCCGGCTACGAGGCCGCCGGCACCGTGGAGGCCCTCGGCGAGGGCGTCACCGGCTTCGCCGCCGGCGACCGGGTCGACACCGTCCCGGCCTTCTCCCAGAACGACTACGGCGTCTACCGCACCCACGCCCTCGTGCCCGCCCGCGCCGTCGTCCACCACCCGGCCGGCCTCACCGACGTCCAGGGCACGGCCGTGTGGATGCCCTACCTGACCGCCTACGGCGCCCTCGCCGAGGACGGCCACCTGCGCCCCGGCGACCACGTCCTGCTCACCGCCGCCGCCTCCGGCACCGGCCTGGCCGCCATCCGCACCGCCCGCCGCCTGGGCGCCGTCCCCATCGCCACCACCCGCACCCGCGCCAAGAAGCAGCAACTCCTGGACGCCGGCGCCGCCGAGGTGATCGTCACCGGCGAGGAGGACCTGGTGGCCCGCGTGGACGCCATCACCGCCGGCACCGGCGTGCGCACCGTCTTCGACCCCGTCGCCGGCCCCGGCGTCCTCACCCTCGCCCGCACCATCGCCCCCGGCGGCCGCCTGATCGTCTACGGCCGCCTCGACCCCCGCGACACCCCCCTGCCCGGCCAGGACACCTTCGCCCCCGTCACCAGCCGCTTCTACTCCATGCACGAGGTGACCCGCGACGACGAACGGCTGCGCCGCGCGCAGGCCTTCGTCACCGCCGGGCTCGCCGACGGCTCCTTCACCCCCGCCGTCGACCGGGTCTTCGAGGGCCTCGACCGGATCGCCGAGGCCCACCGCTACCTGGAGGCCGGCACCCAGGTCGGCAAGATCGTCCTCACCGTCCAGAACTGACCCCACTGACCCCACCAGGGCCGAGCCTTCCAGAACCGGCCCGCCCCACGGCCGCCGGCCGCGGGACGGGCCGGCCCGCTCAGGGCGCCGTGCGGGCCTCGGCATCGGCGGCGGCGACCACCGCCGACAGCAGGCCCGGGAAACGGCCCTCCAACTCCTCGGCGCGCAGCGAGTTCATCTTGGTGGTGCCGACGTAGTACTGGTGCAGCAGTCCGGCCTGGCGCAGCACGTTGAAGTGGTGCGTCGAGGTGGAACGGGAGACCGGAAGATCAAAGGAGCCGCAGCTCAGCGCGGCGCCCGCGTGGGCCAGCCGGCGCACCACCGATCTGCGGGCAGGGTCCGCGAGTGCCTCCAACACCTGCTGGACCCTGAGGTCCTCCACACCAGGGTGCACGATCACCCGCGCCGCCACGCGTGCCCGTCCCACACCCACCACCCCTTCCCAACGCTCGACCCCCGTCCCGGTTCGGTAAAAGCCGCGCGGCGTGCGCGACTTCGCGCCTCGACGCTACTACGAGCGCGCCGTGCGCCACGCCCACCGCAACACCTCCGCAACACGCGCGCGCCCGCCCCGGCGCGCCCGCGACCCCCGCGCCCCCGCCCGCCCCCGTGCGCGCACGCGGGCGGGGGGGGGCCCCCGCGCGTGGGGGGGGGCCCGCCGCAGACAAGGAAGGCGGAGGTGTGGTTT
>NZ_JBHVWW010000031.1:22320-46536 GCF_042882025.1 Kitasatospora sp. NPDC058243 | reverse complement strand
GCCGCGTCCACCGCAACACCTACGTACCGGACGGGGGACCGCCCTGGGGCGCCCGCGACCCCCGGGCCCCCGCCCCCCGCGGTGAGCAGAAAGGGGCGGGCGGCCCCCTCAGCGTCGGGGGCCGCCCGCCACGACGACAGGCCGTCAGGCCGCGCGCTCACCGACAGGCCGTCAAGCCGCGCGCACCGGCGATCCGCCGAACCACGCGCCCACCGACAGGCCGTCAGGCCGCGCGCACCGCCGGTCCCGTCAGGCCGCGCGCACCGGCGGCCCGGCGGGGCGCGCCAGCCGGGCCAGGGCCAGCGGCTCGAAGATCCCCATCAGCACCGGGTCCACCGGCCGCACCACCGCCGGAGCGGGCGCGACGGGAGCGGGGGAGCGCAACAGCGCCAGGTAGAGCTCCTGGGTCTCGGCGGCCGGGTCGATGCCCAGCTCCTCCGCCAGCACCCGGCGCAGCTGCTGGTAACAGCGCAGCGCCTCGGCCCGGTTGCCGGCCGCGGCCAGCGCCTCCATCCGGCAGCGGTAGGCGCTCTCGCGGAACGGGGCGCGGCGCACCGCCTCGTCGGCCCAGCGCAGCGCGTGGTGCTCCTCGCCCAGCGCCGAGGCCGACAGGCTCGCCGTCTCCAGCGCGGACATCCGCAGCTCCTCCACGTGCTCGCGCACCCCGCCCGCCCACTCGCCCTCGTGGTCGGGCAGGAACGCGCCGCGCAGGTTGGCGATCGCCCCCGCGGCCAGCTGCTGCGCCACCGCGTAGGAGCGGGCCGCGTACGCCTCCCCGGCCTCCCCGACCGCGCTGGCGGCGGCCTCCAGGTCCACCGCCGCGTCCGCGGGCAGCCGCAGGACGTAGCGCCCGCCCTGGGCGATCAGCGGGGTGGCGCCCGGGCCCTGGCCGGGGGAGGCGACGAAGGCCCGCACCCGCGAGACCACGCTGCGCAGCGCGGAGGCCCAGGTGTCGGGCAGGCCGTCGGGCCAGATGGTGTCGGCCAGCTGGTCGCGGCTGGTGCCGGCGGAGCGTTCCAGGACCAGGCGGGCGAACGCCACCTGGGCCTGGGCGCTGGACAGGTGCTGCGGGGCGCCGCGGTCGTGCTCGATCGTCACAAGTCCTGTCAGGCGGATCAGCATGAGAATGTCCCCGATCTGCCGGACGGACTGTCTTCCCGGAAGCCGTTCAACGTGCTCCAACCCCCTTGAGCCAAAGCGGAGCCGACGGCCCGTGACGCCGGGCCGACGGCGTGGGAAACCTGGACCGGAAATTCCGCCTACCAGCCGTTCGGTTTCGGCGGATTTCGACCATACATTCGGCGCATCACACGGTGTCAACACTGGTCGGCAAAACATACCCACCGGCCGGTCCATGCGTCGTGGACGCAGGGTTTCTGCACGTCAGAGCGTTACCGCAGGCCGAGAACACGGCTATTGCGGACGCCTTGCGCATCCTGCCGTAGAAATGTAGTCATCCTTGAGCACCCCGCGTGAAGGCTTCGAGAAACACCACCAACCCCCTGCGCCGGGCACCACCCGTAAAAGCCCCGGGACTATCCCGGGAGGAAACCCCAGCACCACCACCCGCCCCCGCGCCGGGAAATACCGAAAACAATCCGGAACAAGCCGACGACGAACCGCCGAACAGCCGACGGACAACCGGCGGCAAACCGACGGCAAACCGCACGGCAAAACCGCCGCGCGCCCGCCGCGCCCCGCCGAGAAGGAGACCCGCACGTGAACGCCACCGGAGCATGGGACCGCCTGGAGCCGAAGCTCGCCGCCACCCTGGACCGCGTGGCCGCGCTGGAGTCCGACCCCTCACGCCGCAACAGCTTCGTCGCCTACACCATGGAACGCGACAGCGCCTACTGCGACCTGGACGGCGAGCGCCTGCTCATGATGTCCGGCTACAGCTACCTGGGCCTGGCCGGAGACGAACGCGTGGTGGCCGCCGCCAAGGCCGCCGTCGACGTCTACGGCACCGGCAACCACGGCGTGCGCGCCCTGGCCGGCACCATCCCGCTGCACGAGGAACTGGAAGCCGAGGTCGCCCGCTTCGCCCGCCGCGAACGCGCCCAGGTCTTCGGCTCCGGCTACGCCGCCAACGTCGGCACCGTCGGCGCCCTGGTCGGCCAGGGCGACACCGTCCTGATCGACAAGTACGACCACGCCAGCATCGTCGACGGCTGCCGCCTCTCCGGCGCCACCGTCACCCGCTTCCGCCACAACGACGTCGACCACCTGGAACGCCGCCTCAAGGCCGCCTCCCCGACCGGCGTGCGCCTGGTCATCGTCGACAGCGTCTACTCCATGGACGGCGACATCGCCCCGCTGCCCGAACTGCGCGCGGTCTGCGACGCCCACGACGCCCTCCTGATGGTCGACGAGGCCCACGCCCTGGGCGTCATCGGAGAAACCGGCGGCGGCATCGAGGAGCACTTCGGCTACCGCCACCGCGTCGACATCAAACTCGGCACCCTCTCCAAGGCCATCCCCTCCATGGGCGGCTGGGTCGCCGGCAGCCACGAACTGATCGGCCACCTGCGCTACGCCGCCCGCCCGTTCCTGTTCTCCGCCGCCCTCGGCCCCGCCCAGACCGGCGCCGCCCTGGAGTCCCTGCGGATCCTGCGCCGCGAACCCGAACGCGTCACCCACATCCAGGTCCAGGCCGAGCGCCTGCGCCGGCGCCTCAACGACGCCGGCATCTCCACCATGGACTCCGCCACCGCCGTCCTGCCCGTCATCGCCGGCTCCGACGACGCCGCCTACGACTACGCCACCGCCTGCCGCAAGGCCGGCGTCATCGGCCTGCCCGTCGTCACCCCCGCCGTGCCCAACGACCTGGCCCGGCTGCGGATCGCCGTCACCGCCCGCCACACCGCCGCCGACATCGACTTCGCCGCCGACGCCTTCCTGACCGCCGCCGCCCAGACCGGCCTCATCTGACCGAGCCGGCCCCCGGCCCACCCAGGAAGGCCCGCCGGCCCCCGGCCCCGCCCCACCTGGGAAGGCCCGCGCCGGCCCCCAACGCCCGGAAAGGACAAGACCATGGCAGCCCGCCCCACCCGGCCCCCCATCGCCGTCACCGGCCTGGGCGTCGTCAGCCCCGCCGGCCACACCCCGGCCGCGTTCTGGCACACCGTCAGCACCGGCACCCCCACCGCCACCGCCCTCACCGACCCCGCCCTGGCCCGCCACCGGGTCCGCCTGGGCTGCCGCGTCACCGACCTGCCCGACAATGGCCCCGTCCCCGCCAAGGACGCCCGCCGCCTCGACCCCTTCGCCCACTACGGCACCCTCGCCGCCCTCGCCGCCCACCAGGACGCCGGCGCCCCCGAACCCGACCCCGGCCGCAGCGCCATCGTCGTCGGCAACGCGGTCGGCGGCCGCACCACCAGCGACCGCGAATCCGCGCTCTTCACCACCGCCGGACCCCTGCGCGTCAGCCCCCTGATGCCCCTGGTCACCATGCCCAACGCCGCCGCCGCCCAGATCGCCATGCGCCTGGCCTGGACCGGCCCCGCCCTGACCATCGCCACCACCTGCGCCTCCAGCGCCGACGCCATCGGCCACGCCGCCCTCCTCCTGGAAACCGGCCGCGCCGACATCGTCATCGCCGGCGGCTGCGAAGCCACCCTCACCCCCGTCACCCTCGCCGCGTTCGGCAACCTCGGCGCCCACTCCCAGCGCAACGACGACCCCGCCCGCGCCAGCCGCCCCTTCGACACCGACCGCGACGGCTTCGTCATGGGCGAAGGCGCCGGCTTCCTCGTCCTCGAACGCCTCGCCGACGCCCGCGCCCGCCACCGCACCCCCTACGCCCTCCTCGCCGGCTACGGCTCCAGCGCCGACGCCTACCACCTCTCCAACCCCCGCCCCGACGGCGCCGGCGCCGTCGCCGCCATGCGCGCCGCCCTCACCGACGCCGGCCTCACCCCCGCCGACATCGCCCACGTCAACGCCCACGGCACCTCCACCGTGCACAACGACCGCGCCGAAGCCGCCGCGCTGCGCACCGTCTTCGGCCCGCACGGCGTGCCCGTCACCTCCACCAAGGGCGCCATCGGCCACCTCATCGGCGCCGCCGGCGCCGTCGAGCTGATCGCCGCCGTGCAGGCCATGAACAGCCGCCTCGCCCCTCCCACCGCCAACCACGAGCACACCGAACAGGGCCTGGACCTCGACGTCGTCCACGGCACCGCCCGCCCCATCCGCGCGGGCGCGGCCCTGTCCAACTCGTTCGGCTTCGGCGGCCACAACTCGACCCTGGTGGTGACCCCGCTATGACCACGACCACACCCGCGACCACACCCGCGACCGCTACGGCGACCGGGCCCGCCCACCGCACCCGCACCAGCACCACCGTGACCGCCGACGCCCTGGCCGCCTACCGCACCGCCGCCCGCACCGGCCTGCCCCCCGCCCCGGACGGCGCCGCCGCCCCCGCCCACCCCTTCGTCCTCGCCCACACCCTCGCCCAGCACACCGTCACCACCCTGACCACGGGCGACACCGGCTTCACCGGCGTGGTCCACCTCGCCCAGGAGATCCACACCCACCACCCCCTCACCGCCGGCACCCACGTCGACATCGACGTCACCGTCACCGCCGCCCGCCGCGAAGCCCGCGGCACCCGCCTGGCCCTCACCACCCACCTCACCGACGGCACCCGCACCCTGGCCCACCTGACCACCTCCGCCCTGCTCGTCGGCGCCACCACCATCGAACCCTTCGGCACCCTGGGCCCCGCCGCCCACCCCGGCACCACCCCCGACACCGAACCCCTCACCCTCACCCACACCCTCACCCCCGCCGACGTCACCGCCTACGCCCACGCCGCCGGCGACCTCAACCCCCTGCACCTCGACGACGACGCCGCCCGCGCCGCCGGATTCCCCGCCGCCATCGCCCACGGCATGCACCTGGTCGCCCTCGCCACCGAGGAGATCACCGACCGCCACGCCGACGGCGACCCCACCCGCCTCACCGCCCTGGGCGCCCGCTTCGCCGCCCCCACCACCCCCGGCACCCCGCTGCGCCTGACCCTGCAGCCCTACGACCGGGGCACGGTGGTGCGCTTCACCGTCGCCACCCAGGCCGGCACCGCCGTCAAGGCCGGCTGGGCCGCCCTCACCCCGGCGGGGGAGTGAGACCCCGATGACCACACCCGCCGAACCCGCCGCGCCCGCCGCGTCCACCGCACCCGCCGCGCCCGCCGTGCAGGCCCCGCCGCCGCTGTCGCTGCCCGACGCGTTCACCGCCCACGCCCGCACCCGGCCCGACGCCGTCGCCCTCCTGTGGCACGAGCGCGCCGTCACCTACCGCGAACTCGCCGAAACCGCCGAACGCGAACGGCTGCGCCTGCACACACTGGACCTCGCCCCCGGCGAGCCGGTGGGCCTGCCCGCCGCCAAGTCCCCCGAGCAGATCGCCCTCGTCCTGGCCTGCCTGATCGAGCGCCGCCCCTTCCTGCTGCCCTCCCCGCAGCTGGCCCCCGCCCTGCTCGCGGCCCTGTTCGCCCAGGCCGGCGCCCGCCACCTGCTCGCCCCCCTGGGCCAGGACGCCCCCGCCCTGCCCGCCCTGGCCCGCCCCGCCCCCGTGCCCACCCTCGCCGCCGGCACCTCCTTCCTGCTCACCACCTCCGGCTCCACCGACCTGCCCAAGATCGTCCCCCTCGCGCAGGCCGCCGTCGACCGCTTCACCGCCTGGGCCCACGACACCTTCGACCTCGGGCCCGGCCGCGTCGTCGCCAACTACGCCCCCCTCAACTTCGACCTGTGCCTGCTGGACGTGTGGGCCACCCTCGCCGCCGGCGGCACCGTCCTGCTCATCGACCCCGCCCACGCGCTCAACGCCCGCCACCTGCTCGCCCAGCTCACCCGCCACCGCCCGCACGTCCTCCAGGCCGTCCCCCTCGCCTACGCCCTCCTCGCCCAGGCCGCCGCCGCCCAGCCGGCAGGCCCGGCGGTGCTGGACAGCGTCGAGCACGCCGCGTTCACCGGCGACGCCATCGACGCCCGCACCCTGGCCGCACTGCCCGCCCTGCTGCCCGGCGCCGCGCTCTACAACATCTACGGCTGCACCGAGACCAACGACAGCTTCCTGCACCGCCTGGACCGCCTGGACGCCACCGCCGCCCTGCCGGTGCCCATCGGCACCCCCCTGCCCGGGGTGCGCACCCTGCTCGCCGCCCCCGACGGCACCCCCGTCACCGGCCCCGGCCACGGCGAACTGTACGTCTCCACCCCCTTCCAGGCCGCCGGCTACCTGGACCGCTCCCGCGACACCGGCCGCTTCACCACCCAGCCCGAGGGCGCCGGGCCCGGACGGCGCTGGTTCCGCACCGGAGACCTGGCCGTCCGCGACGAACACGGCCGCCTGCACCTGACCGGACGCGCCGACTTCCAGGTCAAGGTCCGCGGCGTCGCCGTCAACACCGCCGAGGTCGAACGCGTCCTGCTCGCCCACCCCGAGGTCCGCGAGGCCGCCGTCGCCGCCGCCCCGGACCCGCTGACCGGCAAACGCCTGCACGCCGCCGTCCAACGCGCCGCCGGCTCCGCCCTCAACAGCCTCACCCTGCGCGAACACCTGGCCCGCAACCTGCCGCGCGCCGCCGTGCCCGAACGCCTCGCCATCCACGACACCCCGCTGCCCAAGACCGCCACCGGCAAGGTCGACCGCAAGGCCGTCCTGCCCACCGCCTGACCGAGCCACCCGACCATCGCCCGACCATCACCTGACGACGCCACCAGAACCCGACACACCCAAGGGAGTTGCGAGCCATGAGCAACATCGCCCAGATCAAGCGGTTCCTCATCGAGGAGTTCCTGCCCGACGTCACCCCCGAGCAACTCGCCGACGACCACGACCTGCTCTCCGACGGCGTCATCGACAGCCTGGGCGTCCTCAAGCTCATCGCCTGGGTCGAGGACCACTTCGCCCTGCCCGTCGACGACACCGACCTCGACCCCAACAACTTCCGCTCCGTCACCGCCATC
This sequence comes from Kitasatospora sp. NPDC058243, assembly GCF_042882025.1. Classification (NCBI taxonomy): domain Bacteria; kingdom Bacillati; phylum Actinomycetota; class Actinomycetes; order Kitasatosporales; family Streptomycetaceae; genus Kitasatospora; species Kitasatospora sp. NPDC058243. The sequence continues at coordinate 39,553 of NZ_JBHVWW010000031.1, read as the reverse complement.
GACGCCTTCATCACCCAGCGCCGCGCCGTCCCGGCCAGCGCCGTGGCAGGCGGCTGACCCGTGCACCCGGCCCTCACCGCCCTGCTCGCCGGGCACGACGTCGACCTGGACACCTGGCGCTCGTGGTGGGACCAGCTGGAGCAGCGCACCCCGGGCCCGGCCCGCGACAGCGACCGGGCCCAGGCCGCGGCCCTGCTGGCCGCCCTCACCACCCGCCTGCCCGCCCCCGACACCCTCGCCGCCTTCACCACCTCCCTGACCGAACGCAGCCCCCACCCCGGCCCCGCCCACCCCGCCAGCGTCAACATCGTCGGCACCGGCGGCGGCCCGGCCACCTTCAACCTCTCCACCGCCGCCGCCCTGACCGCCGCCGCCATGGGCGTACCCGTCGTCAAGACCGGCTCCCGCGCCTACACCAGCAGCGCCGGCTCCATCGACCTGCTGGAGCGCCTCGGCATCACCCTCACCTCCTCCCACACCGCCACCGCCGACCACCTCGCCCGCCACGGCATCGCCTTCGCCGGCCCCCACGTCTACCCGCCCGCCCTCACCCGCCTGGCCCGCCTCCTGTTCCCACTCACCCTCAAACCCTTCGGCCGCCTCCTCAACACCCTCGGCCCGCTGCTCGCCACCGTGCCCGTCACCGCCCAGCTCACCGGCACCAGCGCCACCACCGACCTGCCCGCCCTGCGCCACCTCGCCCCCCGCACCCCCGGGCGCGCCGTGTGGCTGGCCACCAACACCGCCGGCGCCGACGAACTCCTGCCCTTCGCCGACAACACCCTGCACACCCCCGACACCACCATCCACCTGCCCGCCGGCTCCATCGCCCCCGCCGACGGCACCCTGGCCGACCTCGCCCCCCACCCCGAGGACCTCACCGGCCACTTCCTGCAAGCCCTCGCCGGCCGCGCCGGCCCCACCGCCACCCACACCATCGCCCTCAACGCCGCCGCCCTCGCCCTCGCCTCGGGCCGCCACACCCACTGGCACACCGCCCACACCGCCGCCCTGGACGCCCTGGCCGACGGCGCCCCCCGCGCCCTGGCCGCCCGCCTGCGCGCCGACCACAAGGCCCCCGCCCATGCCTGACACCACGTTCTTCGCCGCCCGCGCCGACGGCCGCCCGCACCTGGCCCTGTTCCTCAACGCCGGAGACCCGCCCGCCCGCCTCACCGACCTGGCCCTCGTGCTGGAGGAGGAAGGCGTCGACGTCCTCGAACTCGCCGTCCCCTTCCCCAACTCGCCCACCGACGGCCCCGTCATCCGCCGCTCCGCCGACCGGGCCCTGGCCGCCGGCACCACCCTGGACACCGTCCTGGACGAACTCGCCACTCTGCGGCCCCAGTTGAAGAACATGAAGATCGCACTGCTCGCCGACTGGAGCCACAGCCTGCGCGCCGCCGACCCCGCCACCTGCGCCCGCGCCATCGCCCAGGCCGGCGCCGACGCCCTGCTCGTCCACGCCCTGCCGCCCCGCCTGCGCCCCGCCTGGCGCCAGGCCCTGCGCGAGGCCGCCCTGCCGCAGGTCGCCACCTGCTACCCGACCTCCACCCCCGAGGTCCTCACCGCCGCCGCCCGCGACGCCCACGACGCCTACGTCTACCTCGTCGCCCACTACGGCCGCTCCGGCACCACCCCCGCGGCAGGCCACCACACCCTGGCCGCCACCGTCGCCACCCTGCGCGCCGCCGCCCCCGCCACCCCGGTCGCCATCGGCTTCGGCGTCAAGAGCGCCGCCGACCTGGACGCGGTCGCCGCCGCCGGAGCCGACGCCGCGATCGTCGGCTCCGCCGCCGTCGCCCGCATCGAGACCGCCCTCACCGAGGGCCGCGACGCCGCCCAGGCGCTGCGCGCCCTCCTCCACGACCTCCGCCCGCCCGGGCCACCCCAGCCCGCCACGGCCGGACGCACCACCAGCACCACCGCCGTACCGCGCACCACCGCCGTACCGCGCACCACCAGCACGAGCACCACCCCCGGCACCACCACCCCCGCCCGCTGACACGAAAGGCAGAACCAGCATGCTGATCCGCGACCTTGACGACGTCCAGACCGTCGAGTGGGGCAACGGCCTGTCCCGCCGCTTCCTGGTGGCCGGCGACAACCTCGGCTACAGCCTCACCGACACCATCGTCAACGCCGGCACCAAGTCCCGCCTGGAGTACCGCAACCACCTGGAGGCGTGCTACTGCATCGCCGGCTCCGGCGAGGTCATCGCCATGGACGGCACCTCCCACCCCATCACCCCCGGCCGCCTCTACGCCCTCGACCAGCACGACGCCCACTACCTGGTCGCCAGCCCCCACGAGGACCTGCGCCTGGTCTGCGTCTTCTCCCCGGCCCTGCGCGGCGACGAGGTCCACCAGCTCGACGCCTCCTCCTCCTCCGCCTACTAGGCGACCCTCCCCTTCGAGTCACGCGCCGGCGCCCCGCGCGCCGGCCTGCCACCCCGGGCCCCGCACGCGGGCCCGGGAGGAAGGCGGCACGTCCATGATCCGCTGGAACGCCGACCAGCACGCCCTGCGCGAGGGCCTGGCCCGCTTCGGCGACGACCTGAGCGCCGGCCACATCGAAGGCGACGAACAGGCCGCCTTCTCCCACGACAAGTGGCGCCTCGTCCAGAAGACCGGCATCCTGTCCCTGCCCTTCGAGGAACGCTACGGCGGGCTGGGCCAGTCCCTGCTCACCACCATGTACGTCCTGGAGGGCCTGGGGCAGACCTGCCGCGACGGCGGCCTCAACTTCTCCGTCACCACCTCCCTCGCCTCCACCGGCGTCCCCCTCCAGGCCTTCGGCTCACCCGCCCTCAAAGAGGCCTACCTGCCGCGCATCGCCTCCGGCGAGGCCATCGGCGCCCACGCCATCACCGAGTCCGAGGGCGGCTCGGACGCCATGCAGATGCGCACCCGCGCGATCCGCGACGGCGACCACTTCGTCCTCAACGGCGCCAAGACCTTCGTCAGCAACGGCCCCGTCGCCGACGTCATCGTCGTCTACGCCCGCACCCACCCCCAGGGCGGGGCGCTCGGCGTCACCGCGTTCCTCCTGGACCGCGACATGCCCGGCATCAGCACCGGAAACCCCATCAAGAAGATGGGCCTGCGCACCTCACCGCTGTCCGAGGTCTACCTCGACGACGTCAAGGTGCCCGCCTCCCGGGTCCTGGGCCGCGTCGGCGGCGGCTTCCTCGTCCTGGACCACGTCATGAAACGCGAGATCCTCTACTCCTTCATCGTCAACACCGGCGAGATGCAGCACCGCCTGGCCCGCTGCCTCGACTACGCCAAGACCCGCATGTCCTTCGGCAAGCCCATCGGCTCCTACCAGTCGGTCGCCAACAAGATCGTCGACACCAAGATCCGCCTGGAGACCGCCCGCAAGTGGCTCTACGACACGGCCCAGCGCCTGGAGGCCGGCGAGAACGTCACCGTCGACATGGCGATCGCCAAACTCCTCACCAGCGAATCCAACCTCGCCACCTCGCTGGCCGCCGTCCAGGTCTTCGGCGGCAACGGCTACATGTCCGAATACGGGCTGGAGAAGGACGTGCGCAACGCCGTCGCCGGCACCATCTACTCCGGCAGCAACGAGATCCAGTACAACCGCATCGCCGCCATGCTCGGACTCGGCAAGTGAGCGCCCCCGCCCCGCCCCGCCCGCTGCCGCCCGCGCGGCCCCGCCACCTCAAGGTGTGCGGGGCCCGCACCCGCGCCGACCTCACCCTCCTCGCCGAAGCCGGCCCCACCCTGGTGGGCCTGTGGCACGGCGTGCCCGGCGGCCCCGCCGAACTCTCCGAACAACACCTCGCCCACCTCGCCGCCACCGCCATCCGCCTGGGCCTGGAACCCGTCCTGGTCACCTTCCTCGACGACGCCGACCGCCTCGCCCGCCTCGCCCGTGCCACCGGCATCCGCTGGATCCAGCTCCACGCCTACCAGAACCCCGCCCTCGTCACCGAACTGCGCCACCACCTGCCCTACGCCGTCCTCGTCAAAGTCCTCCACCTCTCCCGCGGCCGCTGCCTGGAACGCCCCTTCATCGGCGCCTTCGAACGCGCCGGCTGCGACCTGTTCCTCCTGGACACCGTCACCGACGACGGCCGCGTCGGTTCCACCGGCCACCCCCTGGCCCCCGCCGACGTCCACACCCTGCTGCCCCGCCTCACCATCCCCTTCCTCCTCGCCGGCGGCCTGAACGCCGCCAACCGCGACACCTACCGCACCGTCACCGACCACCCCCTGTACGCCGGCGCCGACATCGACACCGCCGCCCGCAACCGGGCCGGCGACTTCACCCACGAAGCCGTCACCGCCCTCGCCCACGCCTGGCACCCCCGCCCCAAGGAGGCTCACATATGAGCGCCCCGCGGTTCCTCGACGCCCTGCTGGCCGCGAGACGCCCCCTGATCATGGAAGTCAAACTCCGCGACCCGCACGGCACCGACCTGCTGGGCCCGCGCACCGTCACCGACCTCGTCACCCGCTACGAACAGGCCGGCGCGCCCTGCCTGTCCGTGGTCACCGGCCGCTGGTTCGGCGGCACCCCCCGCCTGCTGCGCGAGGTCACCGCCGCCACCGACCTGCCCGTCCTCCAGAAGGACTTCCTCACCCGCCCCGCCCAACTGGAGGCCGCCGCCGCCCTCGGCGCCTCCGCCGTCCTGCTCACCGCCGCCCTGCTGCCCGCCACCTCCCTGCACCGCCTGGTCACCACCGCCCTCGCCCTGGGCCTGACCCCGTTCGTCGAGATCACCGGCGAACACGAACTCGCCCACCTGCCCCAGCCCGAACACTGCGTCATCGCCGTCAACAACAAGGACATCCGCACCCGCGAACGCGACCGCGGCGACCTCGGACGCAGCCTGCGCCTGCTGCCCGCCCTGCACGCCACCGGCACCCGCGCCCCCGTCTCCGCCTCCGCCATCACCGAACCCGCCGACGCCGCCCGCCTCCTGGACGCCGGCTACGCCGGACTGCTCATCGGCACCACCCTGATGCGCCAGAGCGACCTCACCGGCTGGCTCACCGACCTCGACACCGCCCGCGCCACCACCGCTGCCCGCGCCGGGGTCGCTGACCGGGCCGGGGCCGCCGTATGAACCCCCGCCCGAACCCGCGGCCCAACCCCCGCCTCGCCACCCGCTCCCTGGTCCTGGACGCCGGCGGCATCCCCGTCTCCGCCCTCGTCGCCGAACCCCAGGACCGCGCCCCCAAAGCCGTCCTCCTCGCCATCCACGGCCGCGGCATGCGCGCCGCCTACTTCGCCGGCCCCGCCCACCCCGACACCAGCCTGCTCACCCTGGCCGCCGACCTCGGCTACACCGTCCTGGCCCTGGACCGCCCCGGCCACGGCGCCTCCGCCCACCGCCTGCCCGACGGCCAGCTCATCGCCGACCAGGCCGCCACCCTGCACGCCGCCCTCACCGACTACGCCCGCGCCCACCCCGTCGGCGCCGGCGTCCAGCTCCTCGCCCACTCCTTCGGCGGCAAGATCGCCCTCCACCTCGCCGCCCACTGGCCCGCCGACCCCCGCCTGCCCCTGCTCGGCGCCGACATCTCCGGCCTCGCCCAGCACTACGCCCCCGGCGCGTGGGAACGCCCCGACGACCTCGCCGGCGGCGGCCGCCTCAACTGGGGCCCCCTCGGCCTCTACCCGCCCGGCACCTTCCACGCCGCCCGCACCCTGCTCACCCCCGTCCCCGCCCTCGAATCCCGCGAACTGGCCACCTGGCCCGCCCGCTACAGCGCCCTGGCCGCCCGCGTACGCGTGCCGGTGCGCCTCACCCTCGCCGACCACGAGGCCTGGTGGCGCCTGGAGCCCTCCCACCGCACCGCCCTCACCGCCGCCTTCCCCCCGGGCCTGGCCCACCTCGTCACCGCCCACCGCGCCGGCCACAACCTCTCCCTGGGCCACGCCGCCCGCCCCTACCACCTGCGCGCCCTCGCCTTCACCGACGAATGCCTCACCCGCCCCCGGCCCCAGCCCGCCACAGCCGCCCCCGAACCGGCCCTGGCCGCCGCCGGCTGACCGCAGGACGGGCGATCACCCGCCCTGCGGGCGACATCCGAGCTACTGTGGATGTCATGACTGCGGCCTACGAGGACGTGCCCTTCAGCGAACTGCTGCACCACCCCGCCGCGACCGCGCGCCGGCTGGACGCCGTCCGCGCGCTACGACTGCGGCGGCGCGACGCGGGGGACCTGGCCCTGATGCGCGTCGAGCAGATGGAACGCGACGCCTCCGTCGTGGACTTCACCTCGCGCCTGCTGGCGGCGCTGGTACGGACCGGGAACACCGCCGCCCTGCGCCAGGCGCTGCCCGAGGCCCTGCCGTGGAGCACGTTCCTGCCCGCCGAGGACATCGACACCCTGCTCGGCGAGCTCGTGGACACCGCCCGCGGCGCGGTGGCCCTGGACAACCTCGCCCCCATCGCGCTGCTGCTCACCCAGTGGCGCCACAGCGCCGAGGTCCACGCCGACCCCGCCCTGCTCGCCCTGATCACCCGCGAGCCCGACGGCGACCTCGGGCCGGCCGCCATGCCCGAGGCCGCCGAGTGAGCCCCAAGGCCACGGACTGACCACCTGCCACCCCGCCGGCCGCGCGACCCACTGCGCCATCGCCCGTGCCCATCGGCACACCGCTGGGGCGCACGACGCGAATTGCCTTGGTGCTGCAGCTCCCTGACGTCTCGTCGCAAGACAGTGGATCGTCATCGAATGAACCCGGCTCGTGAGCCGCTGCGCGCTGTCGCCACTGCCGATTGCCGCCGGGGCCGCCAACGGCCCCTGCCGACCCGAGCGCCGCTGCGCAGCGGACGGCTGCATGAGAAGTCGGAGGGGCCGACTTCTCATGCAAGGCGGGACGGCGCGACCGCGACCACCTGTGCAGCAGCCGCCCCGGCCGTGGCCGGCAAGACTTCTCGCAGCAACACCGATTCCCTGATCCCCATCGCGGCCGAACGGGCATCCGGTGGGACTCTTTCAGGTGAATGCCCTGGTATCGCCCGACGCGGATTCCACCCTCCGGTATTGGTTTCACCAAGAGCCACGCACGTGGCACCGAGTGGCGCGAAGGGTGGAGCGTGCGCAAACGCAGCCCTCCCCCCGGAGAGCGCCGGGTAAGGGAGTTGGGGTTCATGACGAATCGCTTCGCACGGGCGGCCCGCAGGGCCGGTCTGGCCGGGGTGGCACTGGTGACGGTCGCCGGAACGGCACTGCTCGCCACCCCGCCCGCGAACGCCGCCGAGCAGTGCTGGGGCGAGGACGTGTGCATGTGGGATCAGCCCGACGGACAGGGGCAGATCCACCGGGTCTCCGCCCCGGCGGACGGCACCTGCATCCCTCTCGACGTCACCTGGGCCGACGGCACCACGTCCCAGGCCAAGACCGTTCACAACGCCGGATCCGGAGGGCTGGCCGGCTTCGAAAGCACCGACTGTTCCGGCAAACCGCTCACCCTGCTGGGCCCCAACAACTATGCCAATGTCTCCCGGGCCCATTCGGTGCGGGTCGTCGACTGTGAGAGCGGCAAGGTCTGTTTCTGGGAGAACGACAACTTCTCCGGATCGAAGAGCACGGCGGACTACGCGGACTCCTGTTCGCCCATCGGGATCGACTCCGCCAAGACGGTGTGGAACCGCACCAGCAAGGCGATCGGCCTCTACGAAGGATGGGCGTGCGTGGGCGCGGGCTGGAAGGGAGACGTGCCCTCCGGCGGCTGGTCGTCCTTGAACAGCGGCAGCGTCTCCAAGATCAGCCGGGTCTGACAGCGGACCCCGGCCCGGGGGGGGGGGGGGGGAGCGAAGCGGAGAACCAACAAGGGGGGGCGAGCACCCGCGGGGGGGGGGGGGTCGGGAAAAGGGGGGGGTGTCAAAAAGAGAAGGGGGGTAGGAAAGGGGACCCGGTCTGGGGGGGCGACCTTGCCGGAGAAACAGGGGGGGGGGGTTCGCCCCCACGGGCTGCACCGATCTTGTGCCGGTTCACAGCGCGATCACGATCTTGCCGTGGACGTGCCTCTCGGCCTGCGTCGTCACGGCTTCGCGGATCCGCTCGACCGGGAAGGTCGCCGCGATCGGAACGGTGATCTCGCCGGAACGGATCGCGTCGGTGATCCGCTCCAGGGCGCCCGGGCCCGCATCGAGGGCGCCCGCCCTGCGCACGCCGGGCGGCGGGGCGGGGCCGTCGGCGACGACGGTGATCCGCTCGGGTGCCACGCCGAGCTCGAGCGCGGTCTCGGCCGCCTCCCTTGCGAACAGGTCGGTCGCGGCGGTGATTCCCTCGGGCGCCAGGGCCCGTACCCGGTCCGCCAGGCCGGGGCCGTACGCCAAGGGTTCGGCGCCGAGCCCGCGCAGGAATCCGAACGTGCCCTCGGAGGCGGTGCCGAGCACCCGGGCACCCGCAAGCTTCGCCAACTGCACGGCGAAGATTCCCACGCCACCCGCCGCCCCGCCGATCAGGACGGTGTCCCCGGTGCGGAGCCCGATCGCGGCGAGCGCGGCGCAGGCCGTCAGTCCGGACACCGGAAGCGTGGCGGCCACCTCGTCGCCGACGCCCTCCGGGGTGAGCCACAGCTGTGCCGTGGGTGTCTTGACCAGCACGAATTCGGCGACGGACCGGCCGATCGCAGCCCCGTACACCCGGTCGCCGGTCGCGAATCCCGTGGCTTCGGCGCCCACTTCGTCCACCACTCCGGCGAAGTCGCTGCCGAACCCGGCCGGCAGGGTGATGCCGAAGCGCGCCGCCATGTCGGGCTGTGTGGTGATCTGCCAGTCCATCGGATTCAGTCCGGCGGCCGTGACCCGGACGCGGACCTCGCCCGGTGCCGCGTGCGGCTCGGGTATCTCCTGCACTTCGAGTACTTCGGGACCGCCGAATCGCCGGTAGCGCACAGCTTTGCTCATCGGTGACCTCTCCTGGCCAGTGATGGGACTTGGTCTCATCGACCGTACACCAGTGATGGGACGAAGTCCCGTACACTGCTCCCATGGCCCGCTGGCAACCCGACGCACCAGGACGACTCGCCGCCGCCGCCCTCGACCTCTTCGAGGAGCACGGCTACGAGAACACGACCGTGATCGAGATCGCGGAGCGCGCGGGGCTCACCAAGAGCACGTTCTTCCGGTACTTCCCGGACAAGCGCGAGGTGCTCTTCGGCAGCACGGTGACCGGTCTGCTCGTCGAAGGGATCGCCTCGGCGCCGCCGGCGGCCGGGCCGCTCGACGCGGTGGCGGAGGCCCTCGATGCGCTCGGCCGGACGTTCTTCACCGCCGACCGCCGCGAGTTCAGCGGCCGGCGCCAGGCCGTGCTGAACGCCAACACGGAACTGCGTGAACGCGAAGCCCTGAAAAGGATCGACCTCACCGCCTCGATGATCGAGGCCCTCAACCGCCGCGGAGTCCCGAACCTGACCGCGCGCGTGGCCGCGAACCTGGGCGCGCTCGCCTGGGAGATCGCCTACGACCAGTGGATCGACACCAGCAACAGCGAGGGCTTCGGCCCGCTGGCACGGCAGGCGCTCGCCGAAGTACGCGCGGCCGGAGCCGTGCGCTAGTTTCGCACCCCGCAGCTCCACCTGATCCGAAGTCACCGCACGGCGATCATCGAGGGCAGGACGACCCACACGGCGAGTGCCGCCGCGGCACCGGGGAGACCCCGCATGGCCGACTGCTTCCCGTACCGGATCACCACCCGCAGAGGGGACCTGACGCTGATCTGGCGGCCCGGAGAGGGCGATGCCCCCGATGAGCTCGCCGTCGACGACCTCGGAAGACTCGTCCACCTTGGCCCGTCAGGCCCTCGAATGCCGCCTGCCGGCCTGTGGCACACGGCCACCGGCTGATCTTCGTTTGTCGACACAACTCACGATGATCAACGGTGGCCGTCTTCATCTGAGGGCCGGCCTTACCCGGCACGATCAAGGCCGGCTTCAGCGCGCGCGTCGGGACTTCCACGTGAAGGCGTCTGCGGTCCGCCTGGCCAACGAGCCGGTCTGCCAGGATTCCGTGATGTCGGTCCAGTTGTGGAACGGCTGACGGACTGACTCAGACAGTCACCTCGGCCGACCGCGCCCGAACCTGCTGGAGGGTCTCGTCGGCGCTTCTCTGCCCGGCCCAGCCCTCGGTGAGGGCGGCGCCGGCGGTGCGGCATTCGCCGTGGAACGTGGCGTATCCGCCGCCGCCCGGCAGCATGAAGTGCGCCTTGAACGCGCTTCGCTCCAAGTTGGTGGTCCCGTGGAACTGAGTGCCCATGAAGTCCGCACGCGCGAACCGGCAGTCACTGAGGTCGAAGTCGATCAGAGTGGCGGCGGAAAGGCCGAGATCGACTCCGTCCCAGAACTGTTCGCGCGGCGGGGAATCCGGCGCCGCCCCGGGGTCGTGAGGGCGGAGGTGGTCGGTGAGGATCTGCTGCGCGGTCCGCCGCAGCCTCAGTTCGGCCACCTGCTCCGCGGTGAGCGCGGCTTCATCGCCGGCCTCGAACGCCAGCGGCGCCCTCAGGAATCCGCAGACCGCGTCGACGATTCCGGCCCGCTGGTCGGCGCGGGCCTGGCCGAGCGCGTCGAGCACGTGCAGTCCGGACAGCCGCACCGCCGGGTCGGCGTCGGCGAGCTGGTGGGCGTAGGGCGCCACGGACTCGTCCGTCACCAGCCGGCCCGGCCCGTTGTCCTCGGGACGCAGCACCCAGCCGAAGGGCCATTGCTGAGGGCTGAACGACTCTTCCGCGTCGTCGACTTCCGAAGCGTCGTCTTCGTCGGCGACAGTGTCCGCGGTCGCGCCGGTGAGATCCACACTCGGCTGGTCGAGATGGACCTGATCGCCGAACCAGGCGTCGCCGAACTCCGCATCCGCCCCGAACCGTGCCTTCCAGAACCAGGCCGGACCGTGGAATCGCGCGCCGCGGAAGGACACCCGATCCCGGAAGCAGGTGCCGTCGCTGCCCTCGTACCAGGTCTGGTAGTCCTCCTGAAGCACGGCGCTCGGCCAGCCGGGATCGGCCTCGTTCGGCTCGCGCCAGGGGATCTGCACGCCGAACGGATCCGGCTTGCCAGAGGGCAGATCGCCGTCCTCGTCGAACTCTTCGAATCGGGGGTCGTCCTCCTGGACGGACTCCTCACCACGGCCGAACCAGGCCAGATGGTCGAACCGGGCGCCGGCGAAGCCGGCCGGGGAGTGGAACCGCGCCAGCCCGAAGTGGGCGTCTGCGCCGAACCTGACGTCGGCGAACGACGCCTCGCCTTCGAACACGGCCCGCGCGAAGATCGCGTCGTCGCGGAAGTGAGCGCCGTCGAAGACGCAGCGGCCGCGGAAGTGGGCGTCCGCGAAGACAGCCGGGCCGAAGGAACAGCCGCTGAAGTCGACGTCCGGCAGTACGGCGCCCTCCAGGGCGAAGGAGAGGTGGTCTCCGCCCCGCGCCAGTGCGACAAGAAGCGCGACAGCACTGTCGACAGCTTCCACAACCGTGCCGCGCAGGTAACGGCACACGGCGTCGGCGGCAGGCTGGCGCAGCGCGGGATGTGCCCGGGCGAGTACCTCAAGCTCCTGCAAGCCGGCGTGGTGCGCGTCGGCGCCCGGTCCCGCCAAGCAGTCGGCTATCCGCTGGAACTCCCCGGAGGCGTCCGGGTCCGTCGGTGATCCCATGCCGCCAGACCCTAGCGCAGCACCGCGTTGATCCTTCGTGGGTTCATGTGGCTTCGAGCGGGGAGCCGTCGTAGGTCCAGCGGTAGACCTAGTTGGCGCCGAATTCGCCGGTACGGACGGCGGTGACGAAGGCCTGCCAGGCGGGGGTGGGGAAGAGGAGGACCGGGCCGTCGGGGTCTTTGGAGTCGCGCACGGGCTGCACGTGGGTGAAGCCGTCGGCGACTTCGATGCACTGACCGCCGCCAGCGCTGTAGGTGCTCTTTCGCCAGGTGGTGTCCATCGCGGTGCCTCCTGTGGGCGGAGTAGGAAGTCGATGGTTATGACTTCCCACTCTGGTGTCAGGTAGGCCTAGTCGGAGCCGAGTTCGCCTGCGCGGACGGCGCTGACGAAGGACTGCCAGACGGCGGAGGAAAAGAGAAGGACCGGGCCGTCGGGGTCTTTGGAGTCGCGCACGGGCTGCACATCGGTGAAGCCATCGGCGACCTCGACGCACGCGCCGCCGGATCCAGTGCTGTACGAACTCTTTCGCCAGGAAGCGTCGGTCAAGCTGACATCCACTCCAGGTTCCTCCTTGTCGCGCGGATGAAGGCCAGTGTTTCAGCCTGGCCAAGGGCCTCGACCGCAAGCCGATCGTAGCTCCTGGTCAAGGCCGCAACCGACTTGATATCCCGGTCGAGGTAGCCGCGCTGCTCGATCTCGCCATAAGCGATCACTTTTCGGTTCGGCATGGTCAGGAGATGCGTCATCAGCGAGAGCGGCCGGTTTTCGCCCAGGGAGAACGGGGCCACCTGGATGACTACGTCGGGGCGAGTGGCCAGCTGCTCGAGGTGAAGCAACTGTTCGACCATGACGTCACGTCCGCCGACGAACCGCCTGAGGCAGCTCTCGTCCAGCACCACGTGTACGAGTGGAGGAGGAGTTCGTTCCAGGACCTGCTGTCGGGAAAGCCTGAACTCGATGCGTTCCTGGGCCAGTTGCGGGGACACATTGCCTTGCCTGGCATAACCCATCAGAAGCGCGGTTGCGTACGCCCGGGTCTGCAGGAGCCCGGTGACGAAATCGTTCTCGAAGATCCTGATCTGCTCCGCGAGGGCCTCGTAGCCGGCGTACTCCGGGAAGCCCTCCAGGATCGCGGCGTTCTTCAGCTGATACCACATCAGCACGAGGGTGCCGCCAGTGTCGAGCTCTTTGTCGGCGAGCTCGGCGAGCTTGCGGGTCGGAGGCCGGTGCGCAAGTTCGACGTAGGAGAGGTGCGACGGCGAGCACTCGAGGAGCGGAGCCAGCTGCCACTGGAGGAGGCCTTTGGCCTCTCGTGAGTTGCGGAGTTGGATTCCGAAGGGCGCCCAGGGGCTGGACTCCGGGTCGATCTTCTTCTTGTTCATGGCAGTCCTCAACTTCCGGCGCCCCAGGTGCAAGTAGGCAGGTCACTTCCAACGCTAGACGACACCGGGCCATCATGTGCACAGAACGTGAAACGCTGATTGCGGAAGGTTATTCCCATGGCCGATGCCCAAGTTCCCCGCCTCCACGGCTACGGCGTGCGCTGGGACACCGGGGCCCGCCTCTACCGGGTCCGCAACGAGGTCACCGGGGAGTGGCTGCGCCAACCGGACGGTGAGCTCAGCGGGTTCAGGTCCTTCTCCGACGCCTGGGGCACGTGGCGCGTCTTCGAGGTCCACAAGCGGCCGGGGGAGTGAGCGCCGGACGCATGACGGCTGAACTCCTCGCCCGCCTCCTGTGGTTGGCGGGCTTCTCCCTCGTACTCCTCGCCGCCCTCAGAAGGTGAACCGCCCGATGCAAGACCCCCGCTTGCTCGCCAGGCCGCCGGTGTGCCGGCTCGGCTGCCTCGTCCTCGTCCGCAACCCGCGCGGCGACGTCCTCCTCGTCGACCCGGACTACATGGACGGGCTGATCCTGCCCGGCGGCGCCGCGAAGCCGAACGAGCCCCCGCACCTGGCCGCCGCCCGTAACCTGCACGCCGAGACCGGGCTCAACCTCCGTCTCGCCGACGTCCTCGCGGTCGACTTCACCCCCGCCGACCGCTACCTGGAACGCCTCAACCTCGTCTTCGACGGCGGCACCGTGCATGACGACGTCCGCCTCACCGTCCCGCCCCGGAACCGCAGCGGCCTGTTCGGCGCCCGCTTCGTCCCCGCCCACGAACTCCCGGACGTCATGGCGCCCTCCCAACTCGCCCGCGTCAGCGAGGCGTTGGCGGGCCGCGCGCTGCCCGTCCTCCTCCACGGACAGCGCGCGACCTGAGGACCGCCGTGCTGGTTCACCGCGCGCCGGCGGCCTCCAGGATCGCGGACAGCCGCGCCAGGCATTCGCCGGCGAAGCCGGGATAGGTGCCCCAGTAGTACGACAGCCCGCCGACTGCGACGCCGACCGCCCACGCCCGGGCCCGCAGCCACGTCACGTCGTCGAGGCCGAGGGCGTCCCAGTACGCCTGGCGGGCCGGGGACGGAAGGTCCCACACCGTGGCGTGCTCGGCGTCGGGAAAGCCGACCGACAGGCATCCGAAGTCGATGACCGCGTGCAGCCTGCCCTGCCGGACGAGCAGGTTGGAGGGTTTCAGGTCGCCGTGCAGCCACACCTGGCGGCCGGACGCCCCGGGCAGGGCGAACGCGCTTCGCCACAGGTGCAGCAGGTGCTCGATGTCGAGGTCCAGGCCCGGGATCGTCCGGCACTTCTCGAAGCAGTCGGTGATCGACTCGTCGCTGTCGCGCAGGTCGCCTCCGCGGTACCAGCTGAGCGCGCCGTGGCGGACGGCCCCCATGAGCGGGGCGCAGCGCAGGTCCTGGACGACCGCCGCCAGGTCGGCCCCGAAGGCGGGCCAGTCGGTGACCGACCCCGGGCCGGGCTCCTCGCCGTCGATCCAGCGGTACACCGACCAGGCGAGCGGGAACACGGCACTCGCCGTCCCGGCGTGCACCGGCTCCGGGACGCGGCACGGCAGGTGCGGCGCCAGCCGCGGCAGCCACGTCTGCTCCTTCCGCACGGACTCCGCGCTCTGCGCGGTGCGCGGCAGCCGCACGAGCAGGTCGTCGCCGAGCCGGTACATCGTGTTGTCCGTGCCCGCGCCGGCCGGCGAGACGGACAGGCCGGCCCAGTGCGGCCGCTGCTCCCGGAGCAGGGAGCGGACGACCGCCTGGTCCGCGAAGATCTCGTTCTCGTGAAGGGCCACGGTGCGAGCCTTCACGCCGGGCTCCACCGCCGCCAGCGATTTTCCCGAAACCGCTGCTGTTCGGGTCCCGTCGAAGAGCAGGACGCCGCCGGCCGGGACCGGCACCGGGACGGCTTGGTCGGCGAGGCCGGAGAGGCCGGAGAGTTCGGGGTGCTCGTCCATCCAGGTGCCGCCGCCGTCGGGCTGTGGGACGCCCACGTACGGGGCGCGGTGGGAGCCGGGGACGATCCAGGTGCAGCCGGTCTCCACGGTGGCGTCCTCGAAGTACCCGACGGCGGTGAGCAGACCGCGGGTGGGCTGGGACGCCGGCCCGCCCGTATGCCCCGGGTCAGAGGAGCCCGAGGCGGTCCAGGGCGAGGTAGGCGGCGGCGGTGTCGGTCATCTGGCCCCTGCGCAGCACGGTGGAGCGGAACTCGGGCAGGGGCAGGGTGACCACGTCGATGAACTCGGTGCGCTCCGGGGTCGGCTCGGCGACCTTGGCGCAGCCGGTGGCGTAGAAGGCGATGCGCAGGGCGGTTGAGTAGGCGTCGTGCCAGTACGGTCCGGCCGCGTGGACCTCGCCCTGGTAGCCGGTCTCCTCCAGCAGTTCGCGGGCGACGGCCTCGGCTGCCTCTTCTCCAGGTTCGATGAAGCCACCGGGTAGTTCGTACAGCACGCGGTCGGGGCCGGGCCGGTACTGGCGGGCGAGGATGACGTGCTGGTCGGGAGTGAGGGCGAGCACGGCGCCGGCTGGGCGCTCGCGTTTGAGGTAGAACTCCTCCTTCCGTCCGTCGGGCAGCTCGAAGTCGACGCGTTCCACGGACCGGCCGAACTTGCTGAACATGGTGGTTCGTTCGATCTCGCGCCATGACGCGCCGGGGTAGGTCATGGCTGGACTGTACGGCTCTGGCCTGACTCCGGGCGCTCGTTGTGCCGCCGGATCCTGGTAGCGGAGGGGGCATGTCCAGGAAACCACCTGATCGGGTGATGGCGGCAGGGCAGATCGGTAGGCAATCCATGTGGCGCTCGGTACGTTGAATCCCCTCCTTGAAGCGGGAGTTGGTGGTGTGTGCGATGGTGAACGCGCTGTTCAGGAGTGCGCGGCTTGCCCTGGTATTGACGCAGCGACAGGTCGCCGAGCAGGTGCGAACCCTGGTCGAGGCGGCGACCGAGCGGGAATCGTCGTTTGACGCCGGCTACGTCTCACGCATAGAACGTGGCCTCATCACGTGGCCGCACGAGCACTACCGGCAGGCCCTGTGCCTGGTCCTGAGGGCGGGGACGGCGGCCGAGCTGGGTCTGGTCGCCAAGCAGGTCCACCACGAACATCCCGATGAGGTGAGTGACTCGAACCGCCGAGACGTCCTCGCCGTCGCGCTGGCAGCCCTGTTGCCGCCCGCCCGGCCGCTCTCCCGCCTGCGCAAGGGCGATGTCACCGCGATCGCCGAGCGCACCAGCGCGTTGGAGCACTGGGACCGAGCCTGCGGCGGACAAGCCGTTCGCGACTTCGCGCTGCGCGAGCTGCACGCCGCCATCGACCTCACCACGGCGTCCACCACCCCCGCCGTGCGAGGCGCACTGCTCGGCGCGGTCACCCGCCTGGCCAACCTGACCGCCTGGTCCAGCTTCGATGCCGGCCGGTACGGCGAGGCCCGCCCGCTGTTCCAACTCGGCCTGGCCGCCGGCCGCGAGCACGGAGACACCGGATTGCTGTGCCACCTGGCCACCAACGCCGCCCGCCAGGAGATCCACCTTCGCCGCCCCGACCAGGCCCTACTGCTGGCGGGGCAGGCGGGCGGGCGTCTGCCCGCCGCGGCGCGGGCGATGCTCGCCGCCGTCACCGCCCAGGCCCACGCCCTGACCGGTGACGAGCGGCAGACGGCCCGGCACCTGCTGGCCGCCGAGCGCACCTACGAGCGCGTCAGGGACCTTGCGGCGGGACCTGTCTGGACGCAGACCATCACCGTGGCCAAGGTTGGCAGCGACACCGGCTTCGCCCTCTACCTGCTGTCCACCGCCACCGGCCGCCTACATCCCCGGGTCGTCGCCGACTTGCGCCGGGCCACCGAGGGCGACACCGTCCAGGCCCGGGTGCGGGCGATGGCCACCGCGCGGTTGGCCACCGTGCTCTACCGGCAGGGCGAGCGCACCGAAGCCGGCCATCACGCCGCCCAGGCCTCTGCGCTCGCTGCCGCCGTCGGCTCCGCCCGCCTGGCCTGCGCCCTCAACGACATGCGCAATGCGTCTTCGCTGGAGGCCAGTTGACGCCTCACCGATCCGGCGGCCCGTTCCCGGCGCGGTCCCTCCTCGGCGAGATGGCCGCAGAGCAGGCCGCCGCTTGTCGCCGGCGAAATGGCGACATGCGCAACAGCGAAAAAGGGGGTGCGGGGGGGGGAGGGGGGGGGGAGGGCGAGCTCCATCCTAGCGGGGGGAGC
>NZ_JBHVWW010000031.1:0-22310 GCF_042882025.1 Kitasatospora sp. NPDC058243 | reverse complement strand
TGGAGGAAGAGATAACCGAAAATTTCGTCCTTGGTGACCGGCAAAAACCCCAAACGAAAAACAAAGAGAAGCTGGGGCCTAGCCCCGCCCCTCCCCCCCCCCCCCCCCCCCCGCGCAGGGGGGCCGCGGCTCAGGCGGCGGTCAGGCGGGCGGTCCTGCGGTGTTCCGTCATGCCGGAGACCAGCTGGTCGCGGATGCGGGCGGGGACCTGGGGGGCGAAGCGGGCCAGGTAGTGGGCCAGGTGGGCCTCGTCGTCGACGAGGAAGGGCAGGTCGAAGACGAGGAGCTTGCGCACCGCCAGCAGCGGCACGGGCGCGCGCAGCGGCCTGAAGGAGCGGTTCCACAGGCCCCCCTCCTCGCAGACGGGGTGGAACTGGCCGATCATCAGGCCCTGTTCGACGAACTCGTCCTTGGCCTTGCGCTGCGCCTCGTCCAGCGCGGTGGAGTCGGCCCGGTCCAGGCCCGGCAGCACCAGCAGGACGGTCAGCAGCTCCCGGTCCGACTCCTCCGTCAGGTCGGCCAGCAGCCGGTCGTACCAGGCGCGCAGCTCGCCGACCAGCGCGGGCAGGTCGCCGCCCGCGCCGGTGTCGGCGACGGCGATGTGGAACAGGCCGCGGCGCAGCGAGGGCTGGGTGTAGGGGCAGACGGGGCCGCTGCGCCCGAGGTCGGGGTGGGCGGTGGTGAGGAAGCGCCGGCTCCAGGCGAGGATCTCGGCGGCCTCGGGGTGGTGGTCGGCGGCGCCGGCGTCGATCTGCTCGGCGGAGTAGACGCGCAGGGCGGTGTCGACGCGCAGTGCGGTGCCGCTGTGCAGCGCGGTGTCGATGTCGAGGGTGTGGGTGGTCATCGGGGGCCCCGCCACACGGGGGTCAGGCGGGGGCCGCCGGCGGGCAGGGCGATGGCCTCGCCGAAGCGGGTGAAGCCGCCTGCGCCGCAGACCCGGGCGCCGCCGGGGGAGCTGGTCTCGGCGTAGGCGGCCTGGCCGTCGTGGTCGACGCGGGCCAGGAAGGCGCGCAGGAGGGCGGTGCCGGTGCCGGTGCGGCGGGCGTCGGGGTGGGCGCCGACGAACGCCAGGTAGTGGTGGGGGCGGTGGCGCGGGTGGCGGCGGGCCTGGAGACGGGTGATCGCGGCCAGGCGGCGGGCGGATTCGGGGTGGGCGTCGGCGTCGACGGCCGCGTCCAGGGCGCGGGCGGCCGCCTGGTCCTGCTCCCCGGGGTGTTCCCACACGCCGGGGGGCAGGAAGAGCAGCGCGCCGACGGGGGCGTGGTCGTCGGGGTGCTGGGCGGTCAGGGCGCCGCCGTGGGCCAGGCACTGGTCGACGTGGACGCGGAAGAAGGCGGGCAGGATGCGGGCGCGGTGGGCGTCGTCGGGGAAGGCCCAGCGGGTGAGCGGGTCGTCGTGGAAGGCGGCGGCGAGCACCCGGGCGAGGGCGGGGGCCTCCTCGGGTCGGGCGGGGCGGACCGCGGGGGCCGCGAGGGCGGCGCCCGGCGGGACGGTGGCGGTGGTCAACGGACACTCCTCGGCAGACAGGCGGCGGGCGGCGGGACAGCAGGGCGGTCGTACGGGGGGTGCACTCGTACAGCGGGGCGACGGGCAGGTCAGGGCCGGGCGGTGGCGAGCGAGGTCAGGCGCGCGTGCAGGCCGGGCAGGTGGTCCTCGGCCTCGGGCTTGATCAGGACGCTGCGCAGCACCGAGGCCCCCTCGGCGTCCGCCGCCGCTGCCGGGTGGCGGCGGGTGAAGTCGGCGGCGTCCACCCGCAGCAGGCTCAGGTAGAGCGGGTCCTGCTCGTCGGCCATGCCCTGGCGCAGCACGTGCCGGCTGGCGGCGTCGACGGCGGACATCGGCGTCCCGCCGGGGGTGGGGTGGTAGGTGACGATGTCCAGTTGCGGGCGCTGGTGGAGGGTCAGGTGCGGGCTGTCCTCGATCAGGTCCGCCCAGGCCAGGGCCGCGCGCCGCCCGCCGGCCAGGACGGCGCCCAGGCCCTGGGGGGTGAGCGGCAGCAGTTGCAGGGTCAGCCACAGGGCGGCGGCCGCGGCGCCGGCGCGCGAGCATTCCAGGCTGATCTCGCCCAGGTGCAGTTCGGCGTCGGTGAAGTAGGTGTAGGGGGAGTCGTGGGCGAAGTGGCGGCCGATGTCGGGGTCGGCGAACAGCACCGCGCCGCAGCCGTAGGGCTGCAGGCCGTGCTTGTGCGGGTCGACGGTGACGGAGTCGCAGCCGGCGATGGCCCGCCACGGCGCCGGGTCCAGGTGCAGGGCGGCGGCCTGGGTGTCGTCGGTGGCCAGCAGGGCGAAGAACCCGCCGTAGGCGGCGTCCACGTGCACCCGCACCCCGTGGCGGCGGGCCAGTGCCAGCACCTCGTGCACCGGGTCGACGGCGCCGAGCCCGGTGGTGCCGGCGGTGACGACCACCGTGCCGACGCGGCCGGTGGCGAGCAGGTCGGCCAGCGCGTCGACGTCCATGCGCCCGTCCGCGTCGGCGGCCACCGCGTGGCCCTCGACGCCCAGGACGTGGCACATGCGGCTGTGCGTGTAGTGGGACTGCGCGCTGTAGGCGACGCCGCGCCCGGGGTGGCTCTGGCGGGCCACGTACAGGGCTTCCAGGTTGGCGATGGTACCGCTGCTGGTGAGGTGGCCGACGTGGCGGGGCAGGCCGAACATGGCGGCGAGCTGGGCGACGCACTCGCGTTCCATGTCGTTGGTGGCGGGCCCGCCCTCGTAGGCGTGGTTGTTGGGGTTGAAGCGCATCGCCGTCAGGTAGCCGACGACGGCGGCCGGGTGCGGCGGCTTGACCATCTGCCCGGCGTAACGGGGGTGGAAGAACGGATAGTTGTGCTCCAGGCGCTTGGCGAAGCGCTCGAACGCGGCGGCGAAGTCCGCGTCGTCCACCTGGTGCGAGGGGTGCGGGCTGTACGGCCCGAACCGCTCTCCCCACTGCTCGGCGACCTCGGCCGCCCTCGGCAGCCAGTACCGCAGGTCCACGCTCCGGCCCTTCCCTTCGAGGGATCCTCCAGTGTTCTGCGAGCCACGGTGACCGCCCGCCGCAAGCGGCCCGCAACACCCGCAGCTCACCGCGCGCCCCGCCCGCAACCCGCCCCGCGCGCTCCACCGGGCCTCAGCCGGACCCCAACCGGGCGCAAGGATCCGCTGCTGCAATCACCCCCGGAACCCGCCCCCGCCCCACCCGCCGGGGCCGCACGGGCACACCGCCACACCGGGCCGGCAGCAGGAGGACGCGCGATGGTGACCAGACGCAGGATGATCGGCGCCGCCCTGGCGACCGGGGGAGGGGTCCTGCTCATGCGCACCACCCTGCGCCCGGCCGCCTCCGTGGAGACCGCCGCCGCCGCGGCCGCCCACACCCACCCGGGCCCTGCCGCCCCCGCCGCCGAGGCCGACCCGGGCCCCGACGCCGGCCCCGCCCTGGCACCGAAGTTCACCGCCGCGATGCCCCTGCCCCCGGTGCTCTCCCCCGTCTCCACCGACGGCGCCGCCGACACCTACGCCGTCACCATGCTCAAGTCCTACGCCCGCATCCTGCCCGGGCACCGCACCGACGTCCTCACCTACAACGGCGCCTTCCCCGGCCCCGTCATCCGCGCCCGCTCCGGACGCCCGGTCGTGGTGCGCCAGACCAACCTGCTGGACGACCCCGTCTCCGTCCACCTGCACGGCGCCCGCGTCCCCGTCGCCTCCGACGGCGGCCCCATGAACCTCCTGGACGCCGGCGCCACCCGTACCTACACCTACCCCAACGACCAGCCCCACGCGAGCCTGTGGTTCCACGACCACGCCCACCACCTGGAGTCCGAGCACGTCTACCGGGGCCTGGCCGGCACCTACCTGATCACCGACGCCACCGAAGCCGCCCTGCCGCTGCCCGCCGGCCGCTACGACCTGCCCATCGCCCTGCGCGACGCCCGCTTCGACCCCCAGGGCCGCCTCGTCTACCGCATGGACGACCCCCTCAACCGCACCACCATCCTCGCCAACGGCCGCCCCTGGCCCAAGGTCGAGGTCGCCGCCCGCAAGTACCGGCTGCGCCTGCTCAACTCCTCCAACCTGCGCTTCTTCTCCCTGCGCCTGGCCGACGGCGGCCCCCTCACCCAGATCGGCTCCGACGGCGGCCTGCTGGAACGCCCCCACGTCACCGACACCGTCGACCTCTCCCCCGGGGAGCGCGCCGACGTCGTCGTCGACTTCTCCCGCTACCCGGTCGGCTCCAGCATCGTCCTCACCAACTCCATGCCCCCCGGCCCCGCCGAACACGTCGGCCAGGTCCTGCGCTTCGACATCACCCGCGCCGCCGACGACCCCAGCCGCGTCCCCGCCCAGCTGCGCACCCTGCCCGCCCTGGGCGCGGCGGCCCGCGAGCGCACCGTCGTCCTGGAGTACCAGGAGAAGCCCGGCGCCGCCCCGCTGGGGCTGATCGACGGCAAGGTGTACGACCCGGCGCGGGTGGACGCCTCGGTGGCGTTCGGCACCTCGGAGATCTGGACGGTCGTCAACGCCAACAAGGACGTCCCGCACAACTTCCACCTGCACCTGGTGCAGTTCCGGGTGCTGGCGCGCAACGGCGCCGCGCCCGGCCCGGCGGAGTCCGGCCTGAAGGACACCGTGCGCCTGCTGCCGGGGGAGAGCGTGCGCCTCCAGGCCCTCTTCGACTCCTACCGCGGCCGCTACCCCTACCACTGCCACCTGCTGGACCACTCCGCGATGGGCATGATGGCGCAGCTGGAGATCACCTGACCACCTTTTACTCGACCCCCCGCCGGGCCGCCCGCCCCCCGCAGGCGGCCCGGGGGCCCGGCCGTCAGCCGGCGTGGATGCCCTGGCCCGGCGCCAGGATCCCCGCCGGATCCCACCGCCGCTTGGCCCGCTCCACCCGCTCCCACAGACCGCCGTAGTGGCGCCGCCAGTCCGCCCCCGTCATCCCCGGCACCGCCCCGATCAGGTAGCGCTTGCCGCCCAGCTCCACCGCCCGGTCGTACAGCCGCCGGTTGCGCTCCAGCATCGCCGCCGTGTCCGCCCCCGGCGCCGGGAACGCCAGCAGGTCGAAGTGCCAGCCCACCGGCTCCTGCGGCAGCACCGCCAGCGGCGCCCCCACCCGCGCCCGCGCGTACGGGTAGAACAGCAGCAGCCCCGCCCCCAGGTCCTCCGCCGTCAGCAGCGCGGTCGCCTCCCGCATGAACACCCCCACCGTCGAGGCGGGCAGGAACAGGCTCAGCCACGGCTTCGGCAGCCCCCAGAACCCGGCCGCCCGCAGGTACCCCGCGAACGCGTCCACCCGGAACGCGTACTCGCGCCAGCTCTGCTCCACCACCGTCGTCTCGCCCGCCACCCCGTGCAGCCCCGCCAGCAGCGCCTCCCGGTCCACCGCCCGCCCGGCGTCCCCGTAGGCCACCAGCTCCGCCGTGTAGCGCCACCGCTGCCCGTCCGCGCTGCGCACCACGTTGCCGACCTGGAGGTCGAAGCGGCCCTGGGCCAGCACCTTCTCCTGGTCCGCGCGGTAGAGGTCCGCGTCGTCGTAGGCCAGGGTGAACACGGTGGCGCGCTCGCGGGCCGGCACCAGGGCGAGCGTGGCCCGCACGATGATCCCCACCTGCCCGCCGCCGGCCAGCACCGCCTCGAACAGCTCCCGGTTGTGCTCGCGCGAGGCCGTCACCAGCTCGCCGGTGCCGGTCACCACGTCCAGCGACCGCACGGTGTCCGCCTGCAGCCCGTGGCGCTGCACCGCCCCGCCGATGCCGCCCACGCTCAGCGTCCCGCCCACCGACAGGTGCAGGTAGTCCGTCAGGCACGGCGGCATCCAGCCCGCCGCCAGCGCCGCGTCCGTCAGCTGCGCCCAGGTGGCGCCCGCCTCCACCACGGCCCGCCCGGGTTCGACGGAGAGGATCCGCGACAGCCCGCGCGCGTCGATCGCGATGCCGCCGCGGGGGTTGGCCTGGCCGTAGCTGGAGTGCGACTCCAGCCCGCTGTCGCCGCCGGCCGCCTGGTCGCCGCTCTGCCCGTTGACCGCCACCGGGATGCGGTGGCGGCGGGCGAAGGCCACCACCTTCTGGACGTCGCGCACCGAGGCCGGGCGCAGCACCGCGCGGGGCGAGGCGGTGACCAGGTGCCCGAAGTCGGAGGAGAACCGCTCCACGTCGGCGCCCCGCAGGGCCACCGTGCCGTCCAGGGCGGGCAGTTGATCCACGTTCTCGCCCGGCTCGGCGGCCCAGGCGCGGGCGGCGGTGTTCCAGCCGACGACGGCGGCGCCGGCGCCGGCGATCAGTGCGCGGCGGGACAGACCTGAACTGCTCATATCAGCGTTTCTCCGATCAGTCGTCAAATAGGGATTGTTGTACCGCAACCACCCCGCGACCACCTACCTCCCCGCACGCCCCTCCTGCTCCAGCCCCGCCAGCGCGGCCGCGATGTACTCCGGCATCCGCATCTGGTGGGCCGGGGCGCCGGCGGGGATGTGCGCGCAGGCGGCCCGCGCCTCCTCCAGCAACGCCCGCCGCGCCCCGGGCAGATGGGCCACCCGCGGCGAGTCGGCCGCCGTCCACAGCACGTGGGCGAGCTTGTAGGCGTACACGGGCGGGCTGACCGGGAACAGCGCCCGGTACACCCACAGCCCCTCCGGGGCGTCCAGGACCCACTCGTTGTGGCTCAGCAGCCGCACCCGCGCCTTGAGCACCAGGTCCCTGTGCGCCGTGTCCCTGTGCGCCGCGTCCTCGTGCGTCACGTCCTCGTGCGCCGTCATCCTCGCGTCCCCCTTCGTCCGTTCACCGCCCACCGCCTGCGGCGCCGTACGGCCCGTGCGCAGCACGGCGCGCGCCCCGGCCGCCCTGGGCAGGGGGCCGGCGCGTGGCCGAAGGAGTGGATGCGGACGAGTCTGCGGGCTGCGCCCGCCGCCCGGCAAGGTGTGATCCGGGTGCTCTGCGTCCTACCGAAACCCCCCGCTGAACTGGCACAATGGGGCTCGGTACACGCCGGGATCCCCGGCCGCGAGGCCCCTGCCGTGCGGGGCTAGCCTGGTCGCATGTTCGTACTTGAGCTGACGTACACCGCCCCGCTGGAGCGCATCGACGCCGCCCTGCCGCAGCACGTCGAGTGGCTGCGCGGGCACTACGAGGCCGGCACCTTCCTCGCCTCGGGCCGCAAGGTGCCGCGCGAGGGCGGGGTGATCATCGCGCTGGGCGAGGACCGCGCCGCGGTCGAGGAGCTGACCCGCACCGACCCCTTCGCCCGCGAGGGCCTGGTCGCCTACACGGTGACCGAGTTCCTCGCCACCACCACCGCCCCCGCCCTGGACGCCTACCGCCAGCAACTGCCCGCCTGAACCCCGGCCCCTGAACCCCGGCCCCTGAACCCCGGCCCCTGAACCCCGGCCCCTGAACCCCGGCCCCTGAACCCCGGCCCCGCCGTGCCCCGCCCCGCCTCGCGGTTCGGGGCACGGTCGCGTTCTGGCTACGATCGGTGGCACGGGGCAAGGACGCGTACGGGAAGTTGGCGGGAGAAGACGGATGGCACACGCACGGGCCGGGCAGTTGGCACAGCCGGATGACCTGGTGGATGTGGCGCGGCTGGTGACGGCGTACTACGCGCTGAACCCGGACCCTCAGGAGGTCGGCCAGCGGGTGGCGTTCGGCACCTCGGGCCACCGCGGGTCCTCGCTGGACGCCGCGTTCAACGAGGACCACATCGCCGCGACCACGCAGGCGATCTGCGAGTACCGGGCCCAACAGGGCATCGCAGGACCGCTGTTCCTGGGCGCCGACACGCACGCGCTCTCGGAGCCGGCGAAGGTGACGGCGGTGGAGGTGCTGGCCGCCAACGGCGTGCAGGTGCTGCTGGACGCGGCCGACGGCTACACCCCCACGCCCGCGGTCTCGCACGCGATCCTGGCCCACAACCGGCGCAGCCCCCGGGCGCTGGCGGACGGCATCGTGGTCACCCCCTCGCACAACCCGCCGCGCGACGGCGGCTTCAAGTACAACCCGCCCAGCGGCGGCCCGGCCGGCTCGCAGGCCACCGGCTGGATCCAGGACCGCGCCAACGAGCTGATCCGCGAGGGCCTGCGCGGCGTCAAGCGCGTCCCGTACGCGCGGGCGCTGGCGGCGGCGACCACCGGGCGCCACGACTACCTGGGCACCTACGTCGAGGACCTGCCCGCCGTCCTCGACCTGGACGCGGTGCGCGCGGCCGGGCTGCGCATCGGCGCGGACCCGCTGGGCGGGGCGTCGGTGGCGTACTGGGCGCGCATCGCCGAGACGCACCGCCTGGACCTGACGGTGGTCAACCCGGTCACCGACCCGACCTGGCGGTTCATGACGCTGGACTGGGACGGCAAGATCCGCATGGACTGCTCCTCGCCGTCCGCGATGGCCTCCCTGATCGGCCGCAAGGACGAGTACGCCATCGCCACCGGCAACGACGCGGACGCCGACCGGCACGGCATCGTCACCCCCGACGGCGGCCTGATGAACCCCAACCACTACCTGGCGGTGGCCGTCGACTACCTGTACCGCCACCGCGCGGACTGGCCCGCCGACGCCGCGGTCGGCAAGACGCTGGTGTCCTCCTCGATGCTGGACCGGGTCGCCGCCGACCTCAAGCGCGAACTGGTCGAGGTGCCGGTGGGCTTCAAGTGGTTCGTCGACGGGCTGGCGGAGGGCTCGATCGCCTTCGGCGGCGAGGAGTCGGCCGGTGCCTCGTTCCTGCGCCGCGACGGCGGGGTGTGGACCACCGACAAGGACGGCATCCTGCTGGCCCTGCTGGCCTCCGAGATCACCGCCGTCACCGGCGCCACCCCCAGCGCCTACTACCGGGAGCTGACCGAGCGCCACGGCGCCCCCGCCTACGCCCGCGTGGACGCCCCGGCCGACCGCGAGCAGAAGGCGCGCCTGGCCCGGCTCTCCCCGCAGCAGGTCACCGCGGGCGAGCTGGCCGGCGAGGCGGTGACCGCGGTGCTGGCCGAGGCGCCCGGCAACGGCGCGCCGATCGGCGGCATCAAGGTGTGCACCGACAACGCCTGGTTCGCGGCCCGCCCCTCGGGCACCGAGGACGTCTACAAGATCTACGCCGAGTCCTTCCTCGGCACCGGCCACCTGGCCCGGGTGCAGGAGGAGGCCCGCGCCCTGGTCGGCGAGGTCCTCGGCGCCTGATCCCCGCGCCCGCGGGTGCCCCGGACCGGTTCACCGGCCCGGGGCACCCGCGTTTTCCGGGCCCCTCGCCGTCACGGCGCTGTCCCGCGCGCCCCTTAGCTCCGTCGCCTCGCCGCCCCTTAGCCCTTTCGCCTCGTGCTCAGCCGAACGGGCCCTGCTCGGTGAAGCGCCGCAGCGACCGGGCGAACGCCTCGGCCTCCCCGGGCGGCCAGGAGGCGAGCGCCTCCTCGATGCCGCCGGCCAGGCGCCCGCGCATCACCGCCACGGTGCGCTCGCCCGCGCCGGTCAGGTTCAGCAGGGTGGCGCGCTGGTCGTGCGGGTCGGCCTCGCGGCGCAGCAGCCCGGCCTCCTCCAGGCGGGTGGCGCGGCGGCTGACCCCGGAGCGGTCCAGGCCGATCTCGGCGGCCAGGTCGGCGGCGCTGCGCGCCCCGGTGCGGGCCAGGCCGGAGAGCACGGGGTAGGTGACCTCGTCCACCGCCTCGCCCAGGCCCTCGGTCAGGCGCCGGTAGAGCGCGGCGCGGGCGGGGCGGCGCAGCAGGACGGCCAGGGCCTGGGCGACGGCGTCCCCGAGGCCGGGGGCGGCCTCCGGGTCGGTCTTGGTCTCGGGGTCGGGGATTTCGGGGGAGTGGTCCACCCCCCGATCATAGCGTGCGCGGCGCACGCGTTCCTGGGGTACGCTCATCCCATGAAGCGTGCGCCACGCACGCATTGTCGGATTCCGAGAAGGGAACCCCCATGCCCGCCACCGCCCCCCGCACCACCATCGCCGCCGCCCTCGACGACCTGCTCTTCACCCCCGGCCTCGACCTGGAGACCGCCGTCGAGCGCCACTTCACCCCCGACTACCGCCAGCGCACCGACGGCCGCTGGGACGACCGCGCCGCCTTCACCGACCACATCCGCCACCTGCGCGCCGTGGTCGCCTCCGGCCGCGTCCAGGTCCACGAGGAACTCCACGACGGCGACCGCACCGCCACCCGGCACACCGTCGACGTCCTCAAGACCGACGGCACCCGCGTCTCCATGGAGGTCTACCTCTTCGGCCGGTACGCCCCCTGCGGACGCCTGCGCCGCATCGAGGAGACCACCCTGCTGCTCGCCGGAGCCGAGGCCGACCGCAACCTCGGCTCCGCCCGCTGAGACCCCGGTCTGTTCGACGATCAGGACCGCGACGGTGCCGGCGCCGGCACCGTCGCCACCTCCTCCTCCGCCGCCCCCGCCGCACCCGCCCGCGCGTCCCGCGTGGTCGCCGCCGCCGTCACCGCCGCCACCAGCGCCAGCCCCGCCGCCGCGAACGGGAACCACCGCCCGCCCAGCACCGCGATCGCCGCACTGCCCGCCACACCCCCGGCCGCCGTCCCCAGGTACAGCGCACTGCTGTTCAGCGAGATCAGCAGCGGCGCGTTCCCCGGATCGATCGACGCCAGCCGGTGCGGCAGCGCCACCGACACCGCCCACCCCGCCAGCGGCACCACCGCCGCGTACACCAGCGCCCCCGGCATGCTGCGCCCCAGCCACGGCAGCGCGGCGAACGCGCCCGCCGCCACCGTCGAGCCGGTCAGCAGCACCCGCCGCACCCCGACCCGGTCCACCAGGCGCCCGCCCAGCCAGCTGCCCGCCACCGACATCACGCCCGCCGTCAGCAGCACCAGGCTCAGCCGGTCCGCGTCGCCCCCGGTCGCCCCCGAGACGGCGGTGGCCAGGTAGATGTAGACGCACTGGAAGGCCAGGAAGAACGCCAGCGTGGTGGCCGCCGCCCCCAGCACCCGTCGCTGCCCCAGCGGGGCCAGGCGCGCCCGCAGCCCCGGCGCCGCCACCGGCGCCGGCAGGTCGCGCAGCAGCAGCGCCAGCCCCGCCAGCGCCGCCACGCCCAGCGCGGTGACCAGCCACATCGTCATCCGCCAGTCGCCGCGCCCCACCCAGGTGCCCAGCGGCACGCCCAGCGCGGTGGCCACCGTCATCCCGCCCAGCACGGTGGCCAGCGCCCGTCCGCGCCGCTCGGGGGCGACCAGGGTGGTGGCCACCGCGTTGGCGGTCGGCGTGTACAGCGCGGCCCCGGCGGCCGCCAGGACCCGGGTGGCCAGCAGCAGCCCGTAGTTCGGGGCGAGCGCGCTGAGCGCGTTGGCCGCGCTGAACACCGCGAGCGCGGTCAGCAGCAGCCGCCGGCGCGGCCAGCGGGCGGTGAGCGCGGCCAGCGCCGGGGCCAGCAGCGCGTAGCCGAGCGCGAAGACGGTGACCAGCTGGCCCGCGGCCGGCACGGACACCCCCAGGTCGGCGGCGATCGGGCCGAGGATGCCGGCGACGACCATCGAGTCGGTGCCCATGGCGAAGGTGCCGAGGGCGAGCAGGAGCAGGCGTACGGGCATGGAAAAGCCCCCCGATTGTTTGACGATAGGGCAACAGTTTGACGCTCGTCAAACACTAGGGGATTGGTGGATGATCTGAACTCTTGGGCGCAGATCGCCTGCTTTGCCTGGGGGTTGGCCCATCCTTGGCGCGAAGCTGCGCGGGTCGCTGCGTTGTCGGTGGCGTGCACTACGTTGATCACAGTGGTTGGAAGGGTGGTGTTCCCGTGCTGTCCGGCCGCAGGTATCGGCTTGAACTCACCTCAGATCAGGCGGTGTTGTGTGAGACGTTCGGCAACATCTGCCGGTCGGTGTGGAACATCGCTCTGGAGCAGCGCCGGGAGTATCGGCGGCGCGAGGCGTGGATGAACTACGTGCCGCAGGCCGCTGAGCTTGCGGAGGCGAAGCGGGAGTTTCCGTGGCTGGCGGTCGCGCCGTCGCATGTGCTGCAGCAGACACTTCGGGATCTGGACCGGGCGTGCCGGGAGCACGGGACGTTCGGGGTGCGGTGGCGCTCGGTGCGGCGCTGGTCGCCGTCGTTCCGCTTCCCGGCCGGGAACCTGATCACGGTGGAGCGGATGGGCCGCAGGTGGGGCCGCGCCAGACTGCCCAAGCTCGGGTGGGTGCGGTTTCGCTGGTCGCGTCCGCTGGGTGGCGGGATCCGGTCGGCGACGGTCACCCGGCAGGGGCGGCACTGGTTCGTCTCGTTCCTGGTTGAGGACGGCAAAGCAACACCCGAGGCGCACGTGATGCCGTCCACGGCGGTCGGGATCGACCGCGGCGTGAAGATCGCCGCCACCACCAGCGACGGCACGTTCCACGACCGGCGGTTCGCCACGGCGGGCGAGGCTGCGCCGGCTGCGGCAGAAGCAGGCCTGGCAGAAGAAGGGCAGTACTCGCCGCGAGCAGACGATCGCGGCGATCAACCGGATCACCGGCCGGGTCCGGAACCGCCGCGCGGACTTCTGTGCCTGGACGGCGAACCGGATCACCGGCCAGGCCGCGCTGGTCGTCCTCGAAGACCTCCGGATCAAGAACATGTCCGCTTCGGGGGCCGGGACCGTCGAACACCCCGGGCGCAATGTCCGGGCCAAGGCCGGGCTCAACCGGGCCATCCTGGACAAGGGATGGAACATGCTGGAACTGGCCCTTCGCAACGCCGCCCGGTACACCGGGACGGACGTCGTACTGGTCGACCCCGCGTACACCTCCCAGACGTGCAACGTGTGCAGGCGCGTGGACCCGAAGAACCGCAAGAGCCAAGCGGTCTTCGAGTGCACCGCTTGCGGACACACCGACCACGCCGACGTGAACGCGGCGAAGAACATCAAGGCCGCCGGGCAGGCGGTCTCAGGGCGTGGAGACCTCGGGGTTACCCGGTCGGTGAAGCGCCAACCACCGGCCGACCGCACCCACGCGGGGCGAAGCCCCCGCGCGGCACGCGCGGCCGGAGTCCCCGTCCTTCAGGGCGGGGAGGAAGCCAATGTCAAACCGACGCCGACCCGACGAGGACCACGTGCCATGACCGAAGACGAGCGGCTGCCCCAGCCCACCACCGCCGACATCGACCTCGTCACGGTCCTGCACGCCCTCGGCGACCCCGTCCGGATGACCCTGCTGCTCAGCTACGCCGACGGCGCCGAACACTCCTGCGCCCCCCGCGACCTGGGCCTGGAGCACCTCCACAAGTCGACCGTCTCCCACCACATGCGCGTCCTGCGCGAGGCCGGCGTCACCACCACCCGCGTCGCCGGGCGCAACCGCTTCGTCAGCCTGCGCCGCACCGACCTCGACGCCCGCTTCCCCGGCCTGCTCGACGCCCTCCTCACCGGTGCGCCTGCCGCGCCTGCCTCGCCCGCTGGGCCCGCCGTCTCCGGTTGAGACCTGCGCCCCGGGGCCTATGCCCGCGGTCGTACCCGCCGCCCGGCGCTCCTGCGCCGGCCCGACGCGCCCGCAGGGCCCGACCCGCCACCGTGGGCCCATGACCACCCCGCACACCGTGACCACCCCGTACGCCGCTGCCGCCCCGCACACCGCGGCCGCCCCGCAGTTCGGCCGCCGCAGCGCCCTGGCCGCCCTGGCCGCCACCGCTCTGCTCACCGCCGCGGGCACCGCCCCCGCCCGCGCGGCCACCCGCGCCGCCGCCCCGCCCTCACCCCCGGGCCGGCCCCCGCGCCTGATGCTGCCCGCCCCCACCGGGCCCCACCCCGTCGGCACCACCACCCTGCACCTGGTCGACCCCGCCCGCCCCGACCGCTGGGCCCCCACCCCGCGCCCGCGCGAACTGCGCACCCGCCTCTGGTACCCCGCCGCCCGCGTCGCCGGCCACCCCCGCGCCCCCTGGATGAGCCCCGCCGAGACCGCCCACCTGGAGACCGCCTACTTCCAGGTCCCCGCCGCCGGCCTGGACTGGCCCACCACCCACGCCCACGCCGACGCCCCCGCCGAGACCTCGTGCCGCCACCCCGTCGTCCTCAACTCCCACGGCTCCGGCGGCGACTCCGCCTTCAACACCGCTCTCGCCGAGGAACTCGCCTCCCACGGCCACGTCGTCGCCGCCGTCGACCACACCTTCGACGCCGGCGAGACCGAATTCCCCGGCCACCGCCTGGAAGTGCGCGACAAGGCCGCCGTCCAGGCCATGACCGACGCCGACATCGTCGCCTACCGCGCCGCCGACGTCCGCCTCGTCCTCGACCGCCTCACCGACCTCGCCGCCGGCGCCGACCCCGACGCCGACCACCGCCCCCTGCCCGCCGGCCTCGCCCAGGCCCTCGACCCGGACACCGTCGCCATGTTCGGCCACTCCATGGGCGGCGCCACCACCGCCCAGGCCCTCCACGACGACCCCCGCATCCGCGCCGGAGCCGTCCTCGACGGCCCCCTCTTCGGCACCTGCGCCACCGCCGACCAGCCGCGCCCCCTGCTGCTCATGGCCTCCACCTGGGCCAGCCCCGCCCGCGACGCCATGTGGGACACCCTGTGGCCCCACCTGACGGGCTGGCGCCGCCGGCTCACCCTCACCCGCTCCGGCCACCTGTCCTACACCGACCTCCAACTCCTCGTCCCCCAGGGGCAGGACGTGATCGCCTGGCCCGCCGACCAACTGGAGCACTTCCTCGGCACCGGCGACCCGCTGCGCGCCGTCACCGCCCAACGCGCCTACCTCACCGCCTACTTCCAGCTCCACCTGCGCCGCCGCCCCACCACCCTCTTCGACGCCCCCTCCCCGCACTACCCCGAGATCACCCTCGACGCCTGAACCGGCCTGAACCCGCCTGAACCGGCCAGGACCGGCCAGGACCCACCGCCCCCGGGGTGCCGGGGCGGCGGGTCCTGGAGTGGGAAGTCGGCCTGTCCGACTTCTCGCGGCGGCGCCGTGCCGGGGCGTCCGTCGGCAGGAGATCGGCAGGAGGTCAGTAGGAGGCCGGCAGGGGATCAGTAGGGGATCGGGCGGTTCTCGCGGGCCCACAGCTGTTCGGCCTCGCTCTGGGGCGGGGGCGGGGAGATCCCGTCCATCATCCACAGGTCCCGGGGCGTCTCGTCGATGTGGAACTCGCAGTACAGGCCGCGCCCGGTGGTGTGGGGCGCGAGGAGGGCGGCGAGGGCCTCCCGGGTGCGCTTGCGCAGGTCGGGGTCCTCGGTGTGCCGGGCGATGTGCTCGACCACGATCCGCACCGCGTCGTGCGCGGGCTGGTCGCCCACGTGGAAGGAGTCGGCGCCGATCTCGTGGAAGAGCGTCATCACGTAGAACTTCGGCAGTCCGAAGCGGGTGTAGAACCCGGTGATGTCGGCGGCGAGCTGCTGCTTCTGCCCGGGGGTGTAGGTGCCGGGAGGGTGGTAGACGTGCCACAGCGGCATGGGTGTTCTCCTCGGTGTCGGCCGGCGGTGGCCGGCGGGTTTCGACGGGTTTCGGTGCGGTGCGGGTCAGCGGCGGATGGGGATGGTGAGGCCCTCCACCGGGCCGGGGAGCGCGGACTTGAGCGCCCGGGTGAGGTCGTCGACGAGGACTTCGCGATCGCCGCGCTCGACGCCGTCCAGGACGATGCGGGCCACCTCGGCGGCCGGGATCTTGTCGACGGGCAGGGCCGCCACCATCTCGGTGTCCGCGAAGCCCAGGTGCACGCCGACGACCTGGGTGTGCTGGGCGGCGAGCTCCAGGCGCAGGGAGTTGGTCAGGGACCACAGGGCGGCCTTGGAGGCGCCGTAGGCGCCGGCGCCCGCGCCCCAGGACAGCGCGGAGTGGATGTCGACCAGCGCCCCGCCGCCACGGGCCGCCAGCACCGGCGCGAAGGCCCGGGCGATGCGCAGCGGGCCCAGGACGTTGGTGTCGAAGGTCTCCTGGACCTGCCGCAGGTCGGCGGTGAGCAGCGCTCCCGGGTACAGGACGCCGGCGTTGTTGAAGACGACGTCGACGTCCTGGACGCGCTCGGCCAGGGCGGCCACCGAGGCGTCGTCGGTGACGTCCAGGGCGAGGACCTCCACCCGTGCGTCCTCGCTGGGCACGGGGGCGCGGGCGGTGGCGTAGACCTTCTTCGCGCCGCGCGCCAGCAGTTCCCCGACGAACGCCCGGCCGAGGCCGCGCAGGCCTCCGGTGACCAGGGCGGTGGAGCCGTCGATCACGGTCATGTGCGTGTTCCTCGCTCTCGGAAGGCGGTGCCCGCAGCCGGGGCACCGCAACGTTTAGATTATTACCATCATCTAAACTGGATGGGGAAGCCCGGATGGGAAAGTAGGACCACCACCACCGCAGGACGAGGAAAGGAACGCAGGCATGCCCCGCGTGTCACGGGCCGAGGCCGAACGCCACCGCCAGGAGGTGATCGACCACACCGCCAGACTGATCCGGGAGCAGGGCTCCGACCAGGTCAGCGTCCCCCAGGCGATGGCCGCCGCAGGCCTGACGCACGGCGGCTTCTACCGGCACTTCGCCTCCAAGGACGACCTCGTCGCCCAAGCCCTCACAGCCGCCTTCACCGAACGCCGCGAAGCCATGGACCGCCTCGCCGACCACCCGCCCATCGGCGACCCCACCCCCGGCACACCCGCCGCCCAACACCCCACCCCCCGCGCCGAGTTCCTCGCCCGCTACCTCTCCACCCTCCACCGCGACAACCCCGGTCAGGGCTGCGCCGCCGCAGCCCTGGCCGCCGACGCGGCCCGCGCCGAACCCGGTTCCCCGCTGCGCAGCGCCTTCACCGCCGGACTGCGCGACCTGGTCGACGGCTTCCAGCACCTGCCCGACGCCGCCGAACGCGAGAGCGCCCTCGCCGACCTGTCCACCATGGTCGGCGCCCTCCTCCTGGCCCGCGCCAGCGAGGACCCGGCCCTGTCCGACGAACTCCTCGCCGCCGCCCGCCACCGCCTGACCGCCCCCGCCGGCCCCACCGCCCCCGCCGGCCCCGCGTAGGGCCGGGGCCGTCGCGCCGGCCCCGGCCCGCCCGCCCGGGCCCGGGGCCACCGGCCGCTGCCGCGGCGGCGCTTGCCCCGGCGCCGCGGCCCGTGATCGGATGGCGCCAGCATCGCGTGCCGGTGGCGGACAGCGTCAGGCATGGAGGTGTGGAACCGAAGGGGCCGCCTCCCGTGGCTTCCCATGACGGCGACCGCGTGGTCGCCCTGAGCCTTCAACTCTCCCGAGCACACCAGGAACTGCGCCGCCAGGTCGGCCGCATCAGAGCCGGGATCGGACAGCGCCGCCCGGACGGCGACGCACTGCGCACCCACTGCCTGGCCTTCTGCGCCGCACTGACGGCACACCACCAGGGCGAGGACGAGGGCATGTTCGCCCAGCTGGTGCGCGAACGCCCGCAGCTCGCCGGGACGGTCGCCAAACTCGTCGAGGACCACGAGATGATCGCCGCCATCCTCACCCGGGTGCGCGAACTCGCCGACCGCGCCGCCGAATCAGCCGAACCGCCCGGCGAAGGACTGGAAGCGGTCGGGCGCGAACTCGACGGCCTCACGGCGATCATGGAATCCCACTTCGCCTACGAGGAACGGACGATCAGCGAAGCCCTCGACGGCGCGACGCCCGAGGGCAGTTGGCCCGACCGGGTGTTCCGGTTCGGCTGACGGGCGAGCCCCCGCCCGGCGGGGCAGCGGAATCCCGTTGCGAGGTGAGGGCCGGCGCTGTAGACATGCCGCGATGACGATTTTTCATTGCGCCGCCTGCGGCGAGGCCCTCACGGCCGACCTTGAGCCCCTCCCGGCGGTTCCGGCCCGGCACCTGTTCGAGGGCGAGCTCGTCAACGGCCGGCGACAGGCCCCGCCCACCATGCCCCGCGGCCACTACGCCGTCGATCCGCAGCCGCACGGACCGCCGTTCGTCCCGGCCGAGGACCAGGACGGCTGTCCCCCCGCCTACCCCGGCGGCCCGTGCATCAGCGACTTCGACGGAATGGTCGTCGTCTCGGCCGGGCCCCGGAACACCTTCGTCCTGCACCCCGACGACGGGACCGGCCTCACCGGGCACGTGACAACGAGCGGCCCACCCGGCTGCTGCGGAGCCCCCGGCGACGGCCCGCCCAACCGCGCCTGCCGCTGCGGCGCCGTGGTCGGAGGCGAGATGGCGGACTGCTACACCCCCTACGAACTCCACCTGCTGCCCGACGCCGTCCGCCCGGCCACCCACACCTCCGCCCGCTGACGCACGCGGTCACCCGGACCCGACAGCTCCTTCATCCCACCCAGGAGTTGCCACTACCGGGCGTCGAACTCGCCCGCGCGGACGGCGGCCACGAAGGCCCGCCAGGCAGGGGCGGGAAAGAGGAGCACGGGCCCGTCGGGGTCCTTGGAGTCCCGGACGGGCTGCACACCGCCGAAGCCATTGGCGACCTCGACGCAGCCGTTTGACCCGCCGCTGTACGTGCTCTTGCGCCAGGTGGTTGCCATCGCCGTTGCCTCCTGCGGGTGGAGTGGAAAGTCGATGGGGATGACTTCCCACTCCGGCGCCGGGTTAGGCGCAGGTGTCAGCGCGGGCCGGTCCGGATGCCGCCGCCCCGGGACCAGAGTTCTTCGACGTGTTCGGCGAAGCGGTCGAACATGCCGTTCTCCCCGCTGCGCCGCAGGTGCATCAGTGGCGAGTCGTGGCCGACGGCGCGGGCGAGGTGAGGCGTGACGAGGGCGTGCTCGTCGAAGCGGAAGACGGAGAGGCCGACATGGTTCGGACCGTCGTCCGGAGCGCTGAACCGGGCCTCGAAGCCCTCGGTACCGGAGAGCTTGGCCAGGTTCTCCAGGGTGACCCTGATCCTGGTGGACACCGTGAGCGCCACGTCCTCGACCTGCTCGCGCTGACGCGTCGTGTCGGAGTCCGGATCCCCGAGGAGAAACCGGACCCGGCAACCGCTCTCGGCCTTGCGCCGCAGAGTCTGAAGCAGCGCGGGCTGCTCCAGCCACACGATGTACCCGGCGAGGAAGACGTCGGACCTGGCCTCGGCGATCAGCTGCGCCCAGACCGACTGCGGGCAGGCCGAGCGGTAAGGGTAGACGGCGAACACCTCCCGGTCGCGCCCGGTCTTGACGTTCGCCCGTACGGTGTTGGGCCAGATCATCCGTTCATCACCCCCTGAGGTCGCGGCGGTGGGTTGAACCGAGTGGAGGGGTTGAGAAGGCCCCGCCGCTCATGGATCGGGTTGGCGGGGCCGGGAGTTGCTGCTACCGGGCGTCGAACTCGCCGGCGCGGACGGCGGTGACGAAGGCCTGCCAGGCGGGGGAGGGGAAAAGGAGGACGGGTCCGTCGGGGTCTTTGGAGTCCCGGACGGGCTGCACGCCGCTGAAGCCGTCGGCGACCTCGACGCAGCCGTTCTGCCCGCCGCTGTAGCTGCTTTTGCGCCAGGTGGTTGCCATCGCGGTTGCCTCCTGCGGGTGGAGTGGGAAGTCGATGGGGATGACTTCCCACTCCGGCGTCAGATAGGCCTAGTTGGCGTCGAACTCGCCGGTACGGGTGGCGGTGACGAAGGCCTGCCAGGCGGAGGAGGAAAAGAGGAGAAACGGGCCCTCGGGGTCCTTGGAGTCGCGGACGGGCATGAGGTCGGTGAAGCCGTCGGCGACCTCGACGCACTGACCGCCACTGCCGCTATAGGAGCTCTTGCGCCAGGAAGCGCGAGTCAGTTTGACGTCCATTCAAGGTCCCTCCGTACCGAGCGGATCATAGCTACTGAGTCGGCCTGATTCTTGGCCCCGGCCAGCAGTTGATCGTAGTCCCTGAGCAGGGCTGCGATCGACTCGGTATCGCGGTCGAGGTAGCCGCGCTGCTCGGTCTCGCTGTAGGCGATCATTTTGCGTGTCGGCAGCATCAGTATGGTTACTACGCGAGTGAACGGCCTGCTCTCGCCAAGAGAGTAGGGAGCCACCTGGATGAAGATCCTGGGTTGACTGGCCAGTCTTTCAAGGTGGAGTAGTTGCTCGATCATGACGTCTCGGCCGCCGATGGTCCTCCTGAGACAGCTTTCGTCCAGCACCGCGTGCAGAATCGGCGGAGGCGTTCGGTGCAGGGTTTGCTGCCGGGTGAGGAGGTAGTTGATGCGTTCTTCGGCTTGCTCCGGGGTGGCTGTGCCTCGCCTGATATTCCCCTGCTCCCAAGCAGTGGCGTATGCCTTGGTCTGCAGAAGGCCATGGATGACGTTGATCTCGAAGAGCTTGATCTGCTCCGCGGTCGACTCGTAGTTGGCGTACTCGGGGAAGCCTGGGACCAGGGCAGTGTGCTTGAGCTGCCAGTACATCAGCAGCAGGGTCCCGCCGGTCTGCAGGACCTCGTCGGCCTTGGTAGCAAACTTCTCACTCGGCGGTCGCTGCGCAAGTTCGACGAACGAGACGTAGGACGGGTGGACTCCGATCTTGCGCGCGAGCTGTTCCTGCTTGAGGCCCATCGCCCTGCGTGACCTGCGGAGTTGGACCCCGAACGGGGCCCAGGGGGATGACTGCGGGTCAATTTCCTTGATGTTCACCATGGCTGCTCCAACTCTCCGGGCCACCGAGGTCAAGTCGTCTGCCACTTCCGATGCTAGGCGACACAGAGCCACCATGTGCACAGAACGTGAAACTCTGATCGCGGAAGGTTACTCCCATGGGTGATGTCCAAGTGCCCCGGCTGCACGGCTACGGGGTGCGGTGGGACCCGGAGGGCCGGTGTTACCGGGTGCGGAACGAGACGACGGGGGAGTGGCTGCGCAGCGGCACCTCGGGTGAGCTGGCCTCCTTCTCCTCGTTCTCCGCCGCCTTCAGCGCCTGGCGGGGGTTCGAGGCTCGGCGGCAGGTGGGGGCGTGATGGGATCCGCCCTCAACCGCGCCACCGCCGACCAGCGGCGCCAGGCGGCCGACGTCCTCGACGACCTGACCACCGTCCTCGCCCTGGCCGGGGTGAAGTTGCCGTCCGTCGACGTGGATTGGGAGCACGGCCGCAGGACCGGCTGCTACCTCATCGGCCTCGGCTGCGCCCGTCCGTCCGAACTCCTGCGGGTCGTCGACCTGCTCCGCAAGGGCCTGCGTTACGAGCGCCTGACGCGTGACGGCTGAACTCCTCGTCCGCCTGCTGTGGTGGGCGGGCTTCTCCCTCGTACTCCTTGCCGCCCTCAGGAAGTGAACCCCCCGATGCAAGACCCCCGCTTGCTCGCCAGGCCGCCGGTGTGCCGGCTCGGCTGCCTCGTCCTCGTGCGCAACCCGCGCGGCGACATCCTCCTGGTCGACCCCGACTACATGGACGGCCTCATCCTCCCGGGCGGCGCCGCGAAGCCGAACGAGCCCCCGCACCTCGCCGCCGCCCGCAACCTGCACGCCGAGACCGGCCTCGACCTGCGCCTCGCCGACGTCCTGGCGGTCGACTTCACCCCCGCCGACCGTTACCTGGAGCGCCTCAACCTGGTCTTCGACGGCGGCACCGTGCGCGACGACACCCACCTGACCGTCCCGCCCCGGCACCGCAGCGGCCTGTTCGGCGCCCGCTTCGTCCCCGCCCACGAACTCCCCGACGTCATGGCCCCCGCCCAGGCCGCCCGCGCTGCCGAAGCGCTCGCCAACCGCGCCGTCCCCCTCCTCCTCCACGGCCAACGCACCACCTGCGACGAGAGCCGGCCCCCGCCGCGCTAGACCGCCCGGCGGCAGCTACCCCGCCGACACCCGATGGGCGCTCAGCTGACGCCCCGCAGGACACACAGGGTCCCCTGCGGGGCGTGGAACGCCTGCCGCACCTCCCACGCGCCGCTCTGCCCCGCCTTGACGTTCACCGCCGTGTCGCCGAGGGCGAGCACCGTGGCCTTCGCCGAAGTGAAGTAGACGACGATCCGGTAATCCGCGTCCCGGCCGCCGGGGTTCACCGCGGTGCCGGCCGCGCGCCAGCCGTCCTTGGTCGCCTCGCAGGTGCCGATGGCGACCTGCTTGCGCTTCTCCTGGTCGTTGGCGACGGACGACGGCGGCGGCAGCGTCGGCTGCTCCAGCACGGCGATCTCACCGCTGCTTGCAGCGTCCCCGGAGGGCGCCGCCGTAGCGGCCTGCACGTCCTGGCTGCCACCGTTGTGGGGCTGGCGGCAGCCGGACAGGGAGGCGAGGGCGAGCAGTGCGATGCCGACGGCGGCACCCGTTCGGGCCTTGTGCTTCGTTTCGCGCATCTCTTACTCCTTGGGCTGTGGGCGGCGCCAGGAACGATCACACCGGTGTCACCGCGGAGGGGCCCGGCTTGTCTTACCGTGCCGGCGCAGGCGGTGCGGGCTCGGCGGGCCTGGCGGTGGCGGGGGTTCATCCGTTCGGCTGAGGATCGTCCCGTCGCCCGCCCGTCTCGCAGGTGAGGGACGGACGACGGACGGGCACAGAACGGCGGCGGTCCCCGG
>NZ_JBHVWW010000030.1:73184-94650 GCF_042882025.1 Kitasatospora sp. NPDC058243 | reverse complement strand
CCTCCTCGGCGAACTCTTCGCCAACGCCGTCCAACACACCGCCGACGCCCCCACCGACCGCCTCATCGAAGTCAGCTTCGCCCTCACCGGCGACCACCGGCTCCGCCTCGAAGTCCACGACGCCGGCACCGGCCGCCCCTCACTCCACACCCCCACGCCCGACGACGAACACGGACGCGGCGTCCTCCTCGTCAACGAACTCGC
This sequence comes from Kitasatospora sp. NPDC058243, assembly GCF_042882025.1. NCBI lineage: Bacteria > Bacillati > Actinomycetota > Actinomycetes > Kitasatosporales > Streptomycetaceae > Kitasatospora > Kitasatospora sp. NPDC058243. The sequence continues at coordinate 94,446 of NZ_JBHVWW010000030.1, read as the reverse complement.
CGAGAAATGGGGCTGCTGCCCCCGCGCCGGCGGCGTCGGCAAATTCGTCTGGGCGCTGTGCGCTCTGAAAGCGCCTGGTTGTATTCCCGGTTCAGCCGGGAGGAATTCGGAGGATATTCCTGGGTCGGATGGCTTACCTGGAGTCGAAAGACGAAGGGGACCGTAGCATGCCAGAAAATCGGCGGCCGGGTCCAGGCATTGGGGACGGTGCGTCGAGCGACCCGCGCGATATGGTGAAAGCTGAATTGCCTGAACCCCAATCTCCAGTCGATCAAAAAACGGGTCCGCCGGAAAGATGCCCGAAACCGGCGCCACTTCCTGCGACGGCTATTTGTGCCGGCCGATGCAACTCCGGGGAGGGGAGCGATGTCCAATGAGGACATTCAAGGAGATGAGTGGGGCACCTAAGTCGCGCTAGCACGTACAACCAGGACGAACAGAGGATCGCCTAAAGGGCGCGAGCCCCATGGCGACGGAGTGTCCGTAGTAGTCGCAGGAGTAACGACCTGCCAGGGAGGACGGGAAAGCCGTCCACAGGGCGAAGGGACACAGGTGGCGAGGCATCAACGAGACCGAGAGGTATGCGAAATGCAGAGCGCCGAGACGGTACTTGGTGTCCTCCGTGAACGAGGCAGGCGGAACCTGCCATGTGATGAGCTGTACCGACAGATGTTCAACCCGCAGTTGTATCTCATGGCCTACGGGCGCATCTACTCCAACAAGGGGGCGATGACTCCCGGGGCGACAGGGGAAACCCCAGATGGCATGTCACTCGCGAAGATCGGACGCATCATCGATGTGCTGCGCCACGAGCGCTTCCGGTTCAAGCCGGTCAAGCGGACCTTCATCCCGAAAAAGAACGGGAAAAGAAGGCCGCTGGGCCTGCCGTCATGGACGGACAAGTTGGTCGGCGAGGTGATGCGCCTCCTGCTGGAGGCGTACTACGAGCCCCGGTTCTCCGACCACTCCCATGGTTTCCGCCCCCGCCGCGGCTGCCACACCGCACTCAGCTCCGTGGCACGCACGTGGACGGGGACAACCTGGTTCATCGAAGGTGACATCGCACAGTGCTTCGACTCGCTCGACCACCGAGTGATGCTCGAATCCTTGGGCGAGAACATTCATGACAACAGGTTCCTGCGGCTCGTGCGGAACATGCTCAGAGCCGGATACCTGGAGGACTGGAAATGGAACGCCACCATGAGCGGCACTCCACAAGGCGGCGTCCTGTCGCCCCTCCTGTCCAATATTTACCTGCACAAGCTGGACAGATTCATCGAGACAGTCATCATGCCGGAATACACTCGCGGAAAGCTCAGGGCGAGGCACCCTGAGTACCGCAGGGTCGAGGCGGCACTCCAGCGCGCACGCAAACGCGGCGACCGTACAGAAGCGCGCGCCCTGCGCAAACGACTGCACGGCCTCCCGAGTCAGGACACGTCCGACCCGGGATATCGTCGCCTTCGCTACGTGCGATACGCCGACGACACCCTGATCGGGTTCACCGGGCCAAAAGCCGAAGCCGAGGAAATCAAGCATCGCTTGGCACAGTTCCTGCGCGACGATCTCAAGCTGGAACTGTCCCGGGAAAAAACGCTGGTCACCCACGCCCGGACCAGCGCGGCGAGGTTCCTTGGCTACGAGATCAATGTCAGTCGGGACGACCGCAGATCAGAACGGAAGAAGGGGAAAAGGCGGCAACGCCGCTCGACCAACGGAACCGTTCAACTGCACGTCCCGAAAGACGTGATCAAGGCCCACTGTGCTCCGTACATGGCGCGCGGAAAACCCGCGCGTCTGCCCGCGATGTACAACTTCGACGACTACACCATCGTCAATATCTACGGCGCCAAGTACCGCGGAATCGTGAACTACTACCTGCTGGCCGGTGACGTCTTTCGGCTGGACCGGTTGCACTGGGTCATGCAGTCCTCGCTGCTGTGCTCCCTGGCGAACAAGCACCGCTCGACCATGTCGAAGATGGCCCGCAAGTACAAGGTCACCATCGAGACTCCGGCCGGGCCGCGCAAGTGCATCCAGGCGAGCATCACCCGGGACGCAGGCAGGAAACCGCTGGTCGCACAGTTCGGTGGCATTCCGCTCCGGCGGCAGCAACACGCGACCCTTCTGGATCGCGACCCTACCCATCAACGCCACCCGCACCGACGCGAGTTGGTCGGACGGCTGCTGGCCGGGGAGTGCGAGTTGTGCGGGCGGGCCGAGAAGGTCCAGGTCCACCAGATCCGCAAGCTCGCCGACCTCGACCGGCCGGGCAGGGAACAACCCGGCTGGGCTGCCCTCATGGTGAAGAAACGACGCAAGACCCTTGTGGTCTGCGCAACTTGCCATGGCGGCATCCACGCCGGCCGCGAAAGCTGAGTTCACGGCAGTCACTGGAGAGCCCGTTGCGACGAAAGAAGCACGGCGGGTTCGGGAGGAGGCCGCTGGGAAAAGGAGCAGCTCCGCTGCCACCTCGCCCGGCGGCCCACCTCACGATCGCCCCCGCACCCACGCCCGCCACCCTCCTCACCGTCTGAACAGGTGCCCACCATGCGACTCCCCCTCACCGCCCGCCACCTGTTCGACACCGGCTCCACCCCCGCCGACACCTACGCCACCCTCGCCCGCCACACCCGCGAACCCCTCCGATCCGCCCGCGCCGTCTGCACCGCCCTCGGCATCCCCGCCGCCGAAACCCAACGCCGCCTCAACGACTGCTACGACGCCCTCCTCGCCACACCCCGCCCCGGCACCGAGAACGACACCGGCGAACTCCTCGAAGCCCTCGGCGTCTTCGACATCCCCAAAACCCCCGACAACCGCGACCTCGCCGTCATCGAACTCCTCACCACCGCCATCGACGCCCACGGCAACATCCGCGCCGGCCACCAACACGGCCTCACCCGCTGGTTCACCACCGGCAACCTCACCACCGCCTACCTCTCCCTCACCACCACCCACCCCCACCCCACCACCGGCAACCCCACCCACTACTGGACCACCCTCACCACCGCCGGCGAACTCCTCACCACCACCACCCCCGACCCCCGCATCACGCACGCCCTCACCCACTGCCGAAACCGCGCCCAAGCCCAAGCCCAAGCCACCCACACAACCCACCCATGAACACAGGAAGTCGACCCACCCGACTTCCTGCGCGCCCCGCAGAACCCATCTGCCGCACACCGCCCTGGCTTCGTTCACTTCTAGCAGTAGCGTTTGTCTGCCGGTTTGAGCAGCAGTTGACGATCTTGAGGACCGTGGATGTTCACGAAGCAGCAGCAGTCCACGGGACGGCCCGCCGCCCCTTCGGGCGGCGGGCCGTCGAGTCTGTTTTCGCCCCACCCACGAGCCCGTGGTGTGGGTTCTCCCGCAGCTGGCCTTCGAGGCAGTTGCTGCCAACGCGGGTAGCTCAGCTGTTGATGCCGGGTGCGACCTCGCGGGTCATACGGAGGTTGGGCAGCCTTCCTTGCCAGAACTCTCGCTCACCCGTGGCCTTGAATCCGTGGCGCTGGTAGAAGCGGACCGCGCTGTCGTTGTAGTCGGTGGCCCATAGGCATATGGGTGCGGCTCCGGCCCAGGTGAGGAACTCGGTCATCATGCGGCCACCGAGCCCCTGGCCCTGGACGTGTTCCAGCAGATACATCGGTCCGAGAGTGACCACCTCGCCGCGGCGCCCGCAGAGAACGCCCACGATCTCGGTTTCAGAACGGAGAACACGGCAGAACAGCAGATCCGGCTCCTGGTTCGCTGTCTCGATGAACTCCCGCCACTGGTTGATGCCTTCCGTGGTAGCTGACGAGCCGCGATGCTCACGGATCCAGTCCTCGTCGATCCCCACCTCCGGGTTGGGGTATGTCTGCAGCCAAGCCCTCAGCAGCAACGGCCCCAGCTGCGCGGAGTCGCCCGGACGAGCAGCTTCGATCACGTAGGTCATGGCAACGATCCTCGTCGATCATCCACCGCTTCAGGCCGCCCAGTCATCCTTGCGACGAACTTCTGATGGATGCCACCGCCGACGACTTCCTGTTCGCCGGGGAGCCTGCCCGACCGGGACTGAACTGTGCTTACGGACTTTGCCGTACCCCACCGGGTCGTATCCGGGATCGCCGAGTTCAACCGTGGCGGCCTGCCCGCACCGGCAGCCACGGACGACGGCACCCATTGGACCTACGGAGGCGGCCCGTTCAGAGCCGCATGAGCCCGGCGGCGGTCGGCCGGAATCCGCACTGGCCGTAGAAGGACTCCAGGTGCGGTTCGTAGTCGACGTGCAGCCACTGGGCACCGCGTGCCCTCGCCTCGTCGGCGGCCGCCCTCACCAGCCGGGTCCCGAGCCCCTGCCCGCGCTCATCCGGGTGCACGGTGGTGTCCAGGACGAAGGCGTGCACACCTCCGTCGCCGACGACGTTGACGAATCCGACCAGCCGGTTCCCCCGGCGCGCCGCGATCCAAGCCAGGCTGCGGGCCAGTATCGGCGCGAAGGAGGTCGGCTTGTGATCCGGCCACGACGCGCTGAACAGCTCGTTGAGTTCGGTATCCGTCAGCTCGGGACACACCGCCAACATCCCGTCATCGGCCCACGACGCATCACTGGTCACCATGCAAGGCAGCCTGCCATGCATCCACGGCTGTGATCGCCGCTCCACTCCTCGCCCGGGACCTCGAAGGCGGTGACCCAGCGCGCGTGATCGTCGACAGCGACGGGCCGAGCTGGACGCAGGAAGTCGGCCCCGCCGACTTCCTATGCATGGGCCCTCGCGCCAAGGGCGAGCACCGGCGTCGACCACCGCACCGCCCGCCGCGGCCGGCCGCCGCGTTCGCCCACCCAACCCTGTGATGTGATCGTTCTGTTGACGTACTACCAACAGGAGCTGACCATGTCCTCACCCCTGCCCAGCGCCGTCCGTCTGACCGTCGGCCGGCACACCTTCGACGGGCTGGCCGCCGGGCCCGCCGACGGGGAGCTCGTGCTGCTGCTGCACGGGTTCCCCGAGTTCGCCGACTGCTGGAGTGCCGAGCTGACCGCGCTGGCCGCGGCCGGCTACCGCGCGGTGGCGGTGGACCAGCGCGGCTACTCCCCCGACGCCCGCCCCGCGGACATCGCGGACTACTCCGTCGAGTTGCTGGTCGCGGACGCGCTGGGCTTCGCCGACGCCCTGGACGCGCCACGCTTCCACCTGGTCGCCCACGACTGGGGCGGCCTCGTCGCCTGGGCGCTGGCCTCCACCCACCCGGAGCGGCTGCACAGCCTGACCGTGCTCTCCACCCCGCACCCCGAGGCGCTCTACGAGGCCCTCAACAACGACAGCGACCAGCGCGAACGCTCCCGGTACATCAGGGAGTTCCGCCTGTCGGGGCACGTGGCCGAGCAGGCCATGCTGGCCGACGACGCGGCCAGGCTGCGCGCGATCTACCAGGGCACGCTGCCGACGGACCAGGCCGAGTCCAACGTCCGACGGCTGACCGAGCCGGGCGTGCTGACGGCCGGGCTCAACTGGTACCGGGCGATCAACGAGGAACTCCGGGTGCCGGCCGGCGAGATCACCGTCCGCACGCTCTTCGTCTGGGGCACCGAGGACCGCGCCCTGGGCCGCGACGCCGCCGACCTGACGGCCAAGCACGTCAGCGCCCCGTACCGGTTCGTCGCACTGGAGGGCGCCACCCACTGGCTGCCGGAGGCCGACGCCGAGCGGATCGTGCCGCTGCTCCTGGAGCACCTCGCGGGCTGACCCGGAGGTGTTCCCGGCGCGCCGCCCCACCGGCGCGCCGGCTTCGCCGCCCTCAGGCCGCCCTCAGCCCGGTCTCAGCCCGTCCTCGGCGTGTTCCGGGATCGCGCCCAGCTCTCCGCCTGCTCCGGGTCCCACAGGAAACGGGCGCCGAAATCCTTCTCCTCGCCGGGTCCCGCCTCCGTCAACGCACGCACCAGCGCCGGGCTGTAGACGGCATGGACCCGGAAGTTCACCAGGAACCGACTCCTGATCACGATCCGCACGTAGCGACGGCTGTTGCCCCGATGACGTCCGGCCACGATGACGCAGTCACCGCCGTCGCCCCAGGCCGGCGGCGCGATCCACACCTTCGCCCCCGGCGCGAAGTGCCGCAGCCCCTCGCGGATCTCCGACCCGCCTTCGCCGTGACCGGTCTCCTGAGCGACATTGGCCACGAGGCACACGCCCAACGGCTCCGCTCCGGTTGCATCCGTCATGGCAGCCATGATCGCCTGGCCGGGCACAGCGGCGCGCGTCCTTTTCCGAGGTCGCCCCTCCGGGCCGCCGGCCGTCGGCCGACGGCGACCGGCTCCGCCCACTCGATCGCACCGGGCCGAAATCACGATGCCTTCCGGCACCGCGCCGCCTATCGTCCGGCGGATGAACGACCAGGGCACCGCCCCCGCCGACCCCACCGACGCGCCGGCCGTCGACGTCCGCTGCCGCAACGACCCGGCCACCCGGGTCAGGCTCACCGACCGCCACTTCCCGGACGAGCACGGCACCGGCTTCGCCGTGGAACTGCACGCCGAAGGCCTCCGGGCCCGGCTCGACTCGGTCATCGCCTGGGCCTGGGGCCCGGACCATCCGGCCGACTTCCTCGACGAGTTGGCCGCCGATTACCGGGGCTGGGAGGCGGAGCGCACCTGGCACACCCACCGCCTCGCCCTCCGGGCCGTCTTCCGCCCGGGGGGCCACGTCGGCCTCACCTGGACCGTCCGCCCGCGGATCGGCCGGGACGCCCCCTGGGAGGCCTCGGTCACCACGTGCCTGGAGGCCGGGGAACAGCTGGCCGGCCTCGCCTCGGACGTCCGCCGGTTCCTCGCCCCCGGCGATCTGACGGAGTCCCGTCCGTCCGGAGGTACCGCTTGATCGACCTGGCCGGCTACGACCGGGACTCCTCCCCCCCTCCTGTTCGCCACGGCCGCCGGACTGCTGCTCCACGTCCTGCTCGTCGAAGCCTTCGGCTCCTCCGCCCGACCGGCCGTCCGGTCCTGGGCCGCCACCGGCCGCATCACCACGCCGCCGCCCAGCCCCCCTGCACCAGAAGTCGGCCCCGCCGACTTCCTGCGCTCCCCCCCGCCACCGGCCCGGCCGGAGCTGCTCTGCTCCCGCAACCGTCGGGGTGCGGGCCGTGCCTGCCGATCGGCAGGGGCGGCCCGATGAACTTGCGCTGGGCATTCGTGAGTTGCCCACGCGTCACGACCGGTGTCCTGCCGGGTTCCGCCCCCACGAAGAAGGCGATACCCACGCCTGATCACGACGCCACACGGGTCTAGAGGCGGCAGCTGATCTCCATTCCGTCCTCCACGGGGAACGTGACGCTCTGGTAGCCGTTGCGGGGGTCGCGGACGTAGTCGAGGTAGGGCGCGAGGGCTTCCAGGTCGACGTCGTCGGCGACGACGAGGGTGCCGGGCGCGAGGCGGGGTTCGAGGAGTCGCAGGACGGGCAGGCACAGGTCCTTCCAGCCGTCGAGGAGGACGAAGTCCGCGGAGCCGGCGACTGCGGCGAGGGTGTCGCGGGCGTCTCCTTCGAGGACGGTGATCAGGTCGTCCAGTCCCGTCTCGGCGAACGTCCGGCGGGCGGCCGCGGCCTTGGCGGCGCTCAGTTCCGTACTGATCACCCGGCCCGTCCCGTTGTCGCGCACCGCGGCGGCGAGATGGAGCGTGGAGATGCCGAAGGACGTGCCGAACTCGACGACGGTGGCGGGGCGGGTGGCCCGGATCAGGTTGTAGAGGAGGCGGCCGCCCTGGGCGGAGATCGGCATGTACACCTCGGCGTTGGCGTCGGCCTGCTCCTGCGGGCCGAGGGGCGCGGAGCCCTGGGGCCATGCCGCCCGGATCCGCTTGCTGGTCGCCTCGTCCTGCTCGGCATGCCGGAACATCCGGTCGAGGGCGGTGGCGACGCGGGGGTCTTCGAGGGTGTTGGTGGGTGTCATGGACCTAGACTAGACGCACCGTTGCGTTGCGTCTAGTGGTTCTGGCCTACCCTGGCCCCAGGAGGCAGACATGGAACGAGGAAGTACGGCCGTCGCGGCGGCCGGGCCACAGCCGGCGGCACGCCACCACGGCAACCGGCACGGCCGCAGCGAACAGGCCCGGCAGGCAGTACTGGAGGCGGCCGACGACCTTCTGGTCGAGAAGGGCTTCACCGGCGTCACCATCGAGGGCATCGCCGCCCGGGCGGGCGTCGCCAAGCAGACCGTCTACCGCTGGTGGAAGACCAAGACCGACATCCTCCTGGACGCCTTCCTCCAGGACGCGGCCGAAGCCCTGACCCCGCCGGACCACGGCGACCTGGCCCCGGACCTACGCGCCCACCTGCGCCAACTGGCCCTGTTCCTCACCCGGTCCGACGCGGGCGCCGTCTTCAAGGCCCTCATCGGGCACGCCCAGCACGATCCCGCGTTCGCCGCCGCCCTGCGGTCCGGGTACCTCGACGAACAGCGCCGACGCGACCGGCTCCCGCTGGAACGCGCGGTGGAACGCGGCCAGCTCGCCGCCGGACTCGACATGGCGGCGGAGATCGACCAACTCGTGGGGCCGCTCTACCACCGCGTCCTGGTGACGGCGGAACCCGTGGACGAGGCTTTCACCGACCGCCTCGTCGAGGCGTTCCTGCACCGCGCGAACGTAGCCGACGTAGCGGACGTAGCCGACGCAGCGGACGCAGCGGACGTAGCCGACGCAGCGGAGACGGTGAGCAGCTGACCCCCTGGCACCGGCGGGACCGCCGAGCAGGTGGCCACGCTCAGGGCCGAGTGGTTGTTGCGGCGTACTGGTCCGACGACAACGCGAACACCCGCACTCGCCGACCGCCGGCGGGACTGACGGTCTCACGGGCCAGCCTCATCCCCAGTTTGGTCATGATCCGTTCGGAGGCGTCGTTCCCCACCTGGGTGATGCTGACGATCCGCTCCAGCCCTCGCTCCTCGAACCCGAACCGCACGGCGGCCGCAGCAGCCTCGGTGGCCAAGCCCCGCCCCCAGTGGGAACGTCCCAGCCGCCAGCCGACCTCGACCGCCGGCAGTACCTCCGGCAGGAAGCCGGGGACCGAGAGGCCGGTGAACCCGGCCAGCTCGCCCGTGGACCGGATCTCCACGGCGAACAGGCCGAAGCCCTGCGCCTCCCACTCGCTCTCCCAGGCCTGGATCCCGCCGCGGGTCTGCTGTTCGTCACGGACGCTGCCGTCACGGATCCACCGCATGACCTCGGGGTCGGCATTGACGGCGGCCATGGGCGCAACGTCCTCCTCGCGCCAGCGACGCAGGATCAGACGCGGAGTCTCAAGCGTGACCATCGAACCATTCTGGATCACCAAGGGGCTCTGCACCATCCTCCGCTCCCCACGGCTCCGTTACGTGCCGCGCCCGCTGCGCGACGGACCGCGGGAGCGTAGCGGCGGGCCCGGACACCAGCCGTGTCCGGGCCCGCCGAGTACCGCACCCCCGAGTACCGCACCCCCGAGTACCGCGCCGGCGGATCAGTGCGCGGCGGCCTCCCAGTTGGCGCCGACGCCCACCGAGACGTCCAGCGGGGCGCGCAGCGGGTAGGCGCCGGCCATCTGCTCACGGACGATCGCCTCGACCTGCTCGCGCTCGCCCGGGGTCAGCTCCAGCACGATTTCGTCGTGCACCTGGAGCAGCATCCGGGAGGTGAGGCCGGCGGCGCGCAGCGCCTCGTCCACCCGCAGCATGGCGATCTTGACGATGTCGGCGGCCGAGCCCTGGATCGGGGCGTTGAGGGCCATCCGCTCCGCCATCTCGCGGCGCTGGCGGTTGTCGCTGTTGAGGTCCGGCAGGTAGCGGCGGCGGCCGAGCAGCGTCTCGGTGTAGCCGGTGGCGCGGGCCTCGTCGACGACCCGGCGCAGGTAGTCGCGGACGCCGCCGAAGCGCTCGAAGTAGGTGTCCATCAGGCCCTGGGCCTCGCCGGGCTTGATGCCGAGCTGCTGCGAGAGCCCGTACGCGGACAGCCCGTAGGCGAGGCCGTAGGACATCGCCTTGATCTTGCGGCGCATCTCGGCGTCCACCGCGGTGCCCGGGACCTCGAAGACCTGGGAGGCGACGGTGGTGTGCAGGTCCTCGCCGGTGGCGAAGGCCTCCAACAGGGCCTCGTCCTCGGAGAGGTGGGCCATGATGCGCAGTTCGATCTGCGAGTAGTCGGCGGTGAGCAGCGACTCGTAGTCCTCGCCGACGACGAAGGCGCGGCGGATGGCGCGGCCCTCCTCGGTGCGGACGGGGATGTTCTGCAGGTTCGGGTCCTGCGAGGAGAGCCGACCGGTGGCGGCGACCATCTGGTTGAAGGTGGTGTGGATGCGGCCCTTGGGCGAGACCGTCTTGAGCAGGCCCTCGACGGTGGTGCGCAGCTTGGCCTGGTCGCGGTGGCGCAGCAGGATGACCGGCAGTTCGTTGTCGGTCTGGGTGGCGAGCCAGGTGAGCGCGTCGGCGTCGGTGGTGTAGCCGGTCTTGATCTTCTTGGTCTTGGGGAGGGCGAGCTCGCCGAAGAGGATCTCCTGGAGCTGCTTGGGCGAGCCGAGGTTGAACTCGCGCCCGGCGGCGGCGTGCGCCTCCTCGACCACGCGCTGGATCTCGGTGGCGAACTGCGCCTCCAGGCTGGTGAGCCAGGGGCGGTCGGCGGCGATGCCGGTGCGCTCCATCCGGGCCAGCAGGGCGGCGATCGGCAGCTCCATGTCGCGCAGCAGCCCGGTGGCGCCGACCTCGGCGAGGCGGGTGTCGAAGAGCGCGGCGAGGTCGAGGACGGCGCGGGCCTGGAGCATGAGCGCCTGGGCGCCGGCCGCCGGGTCCTCCTCCGGGGCGTCGAAGGCGAGTTGGCCGTCCTCGGCGGCGGGGGCGGGGGTGAGCGAGCGGGCCAGGTACTCCTCGGCGAGCACCTCCAGGGTGAAGGTGCGGCGGCCGGGCTTCTCCAGGTAGGCGGCGAGGGCGGTGTCGGCGACGACGCCCTCGATGGCCCAGCCGCGCTCGGCGAAGGCCCGCATGACCTGCTTGGCGATGTGCAGGGCCTTGGGGGCGGCCGGGTCGGCGAGCCAGGCGGCGAAGGCCCGCTCGTCCTCCTCGGCGAGCTGCGCCGGGTCGAACCAGGCGGCGGCTTCCCCTGCGGCCAGGGCGACTTCGGCGACCTCGCCGGTGCCGAGCGCCCACTGGTAGACGGCGGCGAGGGCGACGGGGGCCTTGGTGTCGGCGGCGTGCTCGCGCAGCCAGCCGGCCAGCGTGCCCGGGTCGGTGAGCAGTTCGCCGTCGACCTCGACGCCGGGGGCGAGTTCGGCCGCGGCCTCCTCCTCGCCGGCAGCCGGGTCGATGCCGTGGACGCGGTCGCGGAAGTTGGCGTTGCGGAACTCCAGCGACTCCATCAGCGTGCCGACGGCGGCCTTGTCGAACGGCGCGCGGGCCAGGTCGCCGACGCCGAGCGGGAGTTCGACGTCGCGGACGAGCTCGGTGAGGACGCGGTTGCGCTTGACCGAGTCGAGGTGTTCGCGCAGCTTTTCGCCGATCTTGCCCTTCACCTCGTCGGCGCGGGAGACGAGTTCGTCGAAGGAGCCGAACTGGTTGACCCACTTGGCGGCGGTCTTCTCGCCGACGCCGGGGATGCCGGGCAGGTTGTCGGACGGGTCGCCGCGCAGGGCGGCGAGGTCCGGGTACTGGCGCGGGGTGACGCCGTACTTCTCGGCGACCTTCTCCGGGGTGTAGCGGGTGAGCTCGGAGACGCCCTTGGTCGGGTAGAGGACGGTGATGTGGTCGGTGACCAGCTGGAGGGAGTCGCGGTCGCCGGTGACGATGTCGACGTCGTAGCCGGCCGCCTCGGCGGCGGTGGCCAGGGTGGCGATGATGTCGTCGGCCTCGAAGCCCTCGGCCGTCAGCCGGGGGACGTTCATCGCGTCGAGCAGTTCGCCGATCAGGGGGACCTGGCTGCGGAACTCGTCCGGCGTCTTGGCGCGGTTGGCCTTGTAGTCGGGGAACTCGACGGAGCGGAAGGTCTGCCGGGAGAGGTCGAAGGCGACGGCGAGGTGGGTGGGCTGCTCGTCCCGGACGGTGTTGGCGAGCATCGAGGCGAAGCCGTAGACCGCGTTGGTGGGCTGGCCGGTGGAGGTGTTGAAGTTCTCCACGGGCAGGGCGTAGAAGGCCCGGTAGGCCATCGAGTGCCCGTCGAGCAGCATCAGCCGGGGCCGCGGGCCGGCCCCGCCGCCACCCGTCGCGCCCTTGTCCGTACTCTGCGTAGCCACGTCAACGTCCCGTTCCTGCCGATTCCACTACCGGCCACCGATCCTATGGCCCGGCACCGACAAAAGGGGCGCCGTGCCGATCGAGCGCCGTGCCGGTCGGACGCGGGGCGCGGGCGGCGGGGCCGCGGCGCCCGGGGCGCCCGGGGCGCCCGTTGACGCGCCCCGGCCCCGGACACGGCCGCTACCGCCGAGTAGGACGGTCGTACGATCACAGGCAGCACGATGACGATCCCCGAGCGGCAGGAGTTCCCCATGACCGACGCGGCCCCCGACGCGGCCCCCGTCCTGAAGGTCCCGCAGGACGTGCTGGACCACTTCGCCAAGCTCGGCGTCGATCCGCAGACCTTCTCCGGCGGCGCCCTCGGCGAGAAGCTCGGCATCCGGATCGTCGAGGCCTCCGGCGACCGGGTGGTCGGCACCATGCCGGTGGAGGGCAACCAGCAGCCGTACGGGCTGCTGCACGGCGGCGCGTCGGCGGCGCTGGCCGAGACGCTGGGCTCGATCGGCGCGATGCTGCACGCGGGCCCCGGCCGGTACGCGGTCGGGGTGGACCTCAACGCCACCCACCACCGCTCGGCCACCTCCGGACTGGTCACCGGGGTGGCGACGGCGGTGTTCAAGGGCCGCACCGCCGCCACGTACGAGATCGCGATCACCGACGACACCGGCAAGCGGGTCACCAGTTGCCGGCTGACCTGCATGCTGCGCGACCTCTGACCCCGCACCGGGACCCTTCCCGGTGCCGACGGTCCATCAAATCCCTTGGCCGCCCCCTTGTTTGACCTTCCGCCACCCTGGGCAGGCGTTGGTCTGGACAAGGGGGCGGCGGCATGTCCGGGCGCGGCCGACGCGGCAGCATGCCCGGAATCCGCGCAGGTAACGCTGCGTAACAAGTAGGAAATCCGAGCAATGACCCGCTCCGAGGCCCGCAGGCAGCCCGGAGTTCCTTCGCCATGCCCTCGTTGTCCGAAATCCGGATGAGCATGACCGGAACAAGTGAATCGGACACGGGCGTCCGACTATCGACCAGGCCAGCTGCAACCCCCATTTCTGGCCCTTACATCGCCCCAACAGCCCCTAAACGCCCTACATCGGCGGATCGGTCGCGCCAAAACGACCACATGCTGAGACAACTGCTCTGTGTGCTCATAACAAGAGAATCACAGCCTCGCCACACCACTGCCCGAGTCGCCCAGAGGCATCTAGAGTCACGGCCAGTCACCGCGCCAACGGATTGGGCCCGGCCCTCCGCGCATCCCGGCTCCCGCCAACTCAGGCGCGGCGCCTCCCGAACCGAAGGGGACCCTCGTGCGTCACCGTTCCGCAATTGTCGTGAGCATTGCCGTGATCGGCGCCCTGAGCCTCAGCGCGTGCGGCTCCCGCGACGACAAGAAGTCCGCCGACGGAGGCAGCGGCAACAGCGGCTCCACCACCACCACCGTCACCATCGGCATCGACGCCCCGCTCACCGGCGACCTCTCCGCCATCGGCATCGGCATCCGCAACTCCGTCGACCTCGCGGTCAAGAAGGCCAACGAACAGAACGAGGTCCCCGGCGTCAAGTTCCAGGTCAAGGCCCTGGACGACACCGCCAAGCCCGGCCCCGGCCAGCAGAACGCCACCCAACTCGTCGCCGACAACAGCGTCCTCGGCGTCGTCGGCCCGCTCAACTCCAGCGTCGCCCAGTCGATGCAGCAGATCTTCAACGACGCCAACCTCGTCGAGATCTCCCCCGCCAACACCGGCGTCGCCCTCAGCCAGGGCGAGAAGTGGGTCACCGGCGAGAAGAAGCGCCCCTTCAAGACCTACTTCCGCACCGCCACCACCGACGCCGTCCAGGGCCCCTTCGCCGCCCAGTTCCTCGCCAAGGACGCCAAGAAGTCCAAGGTCTTCCTCATCGACGACCAGAAGACCTACGGCGCCGGCCTCGCCGCCACCTTCAAGGCCGAATTCACCAAGCAGGGCGGCAACATCGTCGGCGAGGAGCACGTCAACCCCGACGACCGCGACTTCTCCGCCATCGTCACCAAGGTCAAGACCTCCGGCGCCGAAGCCGTCTACTACGGCGGCGAGTACCCCGCCGCCGGCCCGCTCTCCCTCCAGCTCAAGGACGCCGGCGTCAACATCCCGCTGATGGGCGGCGACGGCATGCAGAGCGCCGACTTCATCAAGCTCAACCCCAAGAGCGCCGGCGACTACGCCACCGCCGTCGGCGGCGCCGTCGAACAACTCCCCACCGCCGCCAAGTTCATCGCCGACTACAAGGCCGCCGGCTACAAGGACCCCTACGAGACCTACGGCGGCTACTCCTACGACAGCGGCTGGGCCATCATCCAGGCCGTCAAGGCCGTCGCCGCCGCCAACAACGGCAAGCTGCCCGCCAACCCGCGCGCCGCCGTCGTCGACGCCGTCCAGAAGGTCTCCTTCGACGGCGTCACCGGCAAGGTCTCCTTCGACGAGTTCGGCGACACCACCAACAAGCAACTCACCGTCTACACCGTCAAGGACGGCAAGTGGACCGTGGAGAAGACCGGCACCTTCAGCGGCTGAACCTCCAACGGCTCAGCCCTCAGCGGCTCAGATCTCACCGGCTGAGCCCCAACGACTGAACCGGCCGCACCACCTTCCAGCAGCACAGCGCGCGGGGGCGCCACGAGTGCCCCCGCGCGCCCCCACATCCACCACCCACACGGACACCCCGAACGCACTACGGAGGCCCAGCGGTGCACGACCTACCGCAGCAGCTGGCCAACGGCCTGATCCTCGGCGCCCTCTACGGACTCGTCGCGATCGGCTACACGATGGTCTACGGCATCGTCCAGCTCATCAACTTCGCCCACGGCGAGATCGTCATGGTCGGCGGCTTCGGCGCCCTGACCGCCTACCTCGCCCTCCCCGGCGGCACCACCCTGTGGCTGGCCCTGCCGCTCATGCTGATCGCCGGCATCCTGGTCTCCACCCTCACCGCCGTCGCCGCCGAGCGCTTCGCCTACCGGCCCCTGCGCAACGCCCCCCGACTCGCCCCCCTCATCACCGCGATCGGGCTGTCCATCTTCCTCCAGCAACTCGTCTTCTCCTTCTACCCCGACGCCAAGAAGGCCCGGGTCTTCCCCAAGATCCCCGGCGACCCCTTCAGCCTCGGATCCGTCACCATCCAGCGCAGCGACCTCTTCCTGCTCATCGCCGCCCCGCTGTGCATGCTCGCCCTCGGCTGGTTCGTCACCCGCACCCGCTCCGGCCGCGCCATGCAGGCCACCAGCCAGGACCCCGACACCGCCAAGCTCATGGGCATCGACACCGACCGCATCATCGTCATGGCCTTCGCCATCGGCGCCGCGTTCGCCGCCGTCGCCGCCGTCGCCTACGGACTGCGCAGCGGCCAGGTCGACTTCCGCATGGGCTTCATCCTCGGCCTCAAGGCCTTCACCGCCGCCGTCCTCGGCGGCATCGGCAACATCTACGGAGCCATGCTCGGCGGCATCGCCCTCGGCCTCGCCGAAAGCCTCGCCACCGGCTACATCCAGCACCTGCCCGGCATGCACCTCTTCGGAGGCGGCGCCTGGAAGGACGTCTGGGCCTTCGTACTCCTCATCCTCGTGCTCCTCGTCCGGCCCCAGGGCCTGCTCGGCGAGCGCGTCGCGGACAGGGCGTGACCACCATGACCACCACCACCGAAACCACCCCGGTCATCCCCCTGCCGGCCCGCGCCGCCACCGCCCTCACCGGCCTCGGCGCCCTCACCACCGCCGCCTCCGCCGCCCTCCCCTGGACCTGGACCTCCGACTTCCCCGGCGACCTCACCTACACCGGCTCCCCCGCCGGCCTGCAATGGCTCGCCCTCGCCGCCGGACTCCTCACCCTCCTCCTGCTCCTCGCCACCCACAGCACCCCCGGCCTGCGCTGGGCCGCCCCCAGCCGCAGCCACAACGCCGTCCTCTACGCCGCCACCGGCGCCCTCGCCGTCAGCGTCTTCTCCGTCGCCGCCATCGCCACCGAACTCGGCGGCCTCGCCAACCTCGAAGCCGGCGGCTGGATCCTCGCCGCCGGCGGCCTCCTCACCGTCATCGGCGCCCTCGGCCTGCCCCTCGACCGCCGCACCCGCGTCCCGCTGCGCATCCTCGACAGGCGCCTCTTCCTGCTCGTCCCCGTCGCCCCCGCCGGCTGGTTCGCCGCCCACGCCATCCCCGGCGACCAGCCCGTCGCCCCCGTGATGACCGCCCTCGCGGGCGCCCTCGCCATCGCCGCCGGCGTCGTCCTGCTCCTCCAGCTCGGCCACCTCGCCCACACCTGGCTGCGCCTGGGCACCGTCGACCGGCCCCTGCCCGCGCCGCGCCAACTCCCCTCCTGGGCCGAAGTCCTGACCATCGTTCTGGCCTTCGGCCTCGGACTGTTCGCGATCACCTTCGGCATCGACACCGAGTACGGCGAACTCTTCATCGGCTACCTGCTGCTCGCCGCCCTCGTCGTCCCCGCCCTCACCCGGTCCGGCCTGCTCGCCCGGCTGCGCGCCCTGACCGTCAAGCACCGCCCCGTCACCACCGGCGCCGCCTTCGCCGCCGCCGCCAGCTTCCCCTTCACCCAGACGAGCGACCAGTACACCTCCGTCGCCACCAACATCCTGATCTTCGCCACCGTCGCCCTCGGCCTCAACATCGTCGTCGGCCTCGCCGGCCTGCTCGACCTCGGCTACGTCGCCTTCCTCGGCGTCGGCGCCTACGCCGCCGCCCTGGTCTCCGGCTCCCCCGCCTCCCCCATCCACGTCCAGTTCCCGTTCTGGGCCGCGATGCTCACCGGCGCCGCCGTCTCCATGGTCTTCGGCGTCCTCATCGGCGCCCCCACACTGCGCCTGCGCGGCGACTACCTCGCCATCGTCACCCTCGGCTTCGGCGAGATCTTCCGCATCACCATGCTCAACCTCAACGGCACCACCGGCCCCAAGGTCACCAACGGCTCCAACGGCATCCCCCGGATCCCCGACCTGGAGATCCTCGGCTTCGACCTCGGCAAGCCGCACACCGTCGCCGGCATCGAACTCGGCCGCTTCTCCAACTACTACCTGCTGATGCTCCTCGTCACCGCCCTGGTCGTGCTCGTCTTCGCCCGGGTCGGCAACTCCCGCATCGGCCGCGCCTGGGTCGCCATCCGCGAGGACGAGACCGCCGCCGAAGCCATGGGCATCAACGGCTTCCGCCTCAAGCTCCTCGCCTTCGCCCTCGGCGCCTGCCTCGCCGGCCTCGCCGGCACCGTCCAGGCCCACGTCAGCTACACCGTCACCCCCGACCAGTACACCTTCGCCGAGGCCCTCCCGCCCAACTCCGCGTTCCTGCTCGCCGCCGTCATCCTCGGCGGCATGGGCACCATCAGCGGGCCCCTCGCCGGCGCCACCCTCCTCTTCCTCATCCCCAAGAAGCTCGAATTCCTCTCCGACTACCAGCTGCTCGCCTTCGGCGCCGCCCTGATCATCCTGATGCGCGTCCGCCCCGAAGGCCTCATCCCCAACCGGCGCCGCCAACTGGAGTTCCACGAGGCCGCCATCCCGGCCCAGCCCGCCGGCGACGGCGCCGCACTCACCAAGGCAGGGGCGTGACCACCCAGATGACCACCACCGCCACACCCCTGCTCGAAGTCACCGGCGTCACCATGCGCTTCGGCGGCCTCACCGCCGTCAACGACGTCAGCCTCACCGTCGGCGAAGGCGAGATCATCGGTCTCATCGGCCCCAACGGCGCCGGCAAGACCACCTTCTTCAACTGCCTCACCGGCCTCTACGTCCCCACCGAGGGCGCCGTCCGCTACCGCGGCACCCTCCTGCCGCCCAAGCCCCACCTCGTCACCCAGGCCGGCGTCGCCCGCACCTTCCAGAACATCCGGCTCTTCGCCAACATGACCGTCCTGGAGAACGTCCTCGTCGGCCGCCACACCCGCACCAAGGAAGGCATCTTCTCCGCCATCCTCCGCGGCCCCGGCTACCACCGCGCCGAAGCCGAGAGCCGCGAGAAGGCCATGGAACTCCTCGCCTTCACCGGCCTCGCCGACAAGGCCGACCACCTCGCCCGCAACCTCCCCTACGGCGAACAGCGCAAGCTGGAGATCGCCCGCGCCCTCGCCTCCGACCCCGGCCTCCTCCTGCTCGACGAACCCACCGCCGGCATGAACCCCCAGGAGACCCGCGCCGCCGAGGAACTCGTCTTCGCCATCCGCGACCAGGGCGTCTCGATCCTCGTCATCGAGCACGACATGCGCTTCATCTTCAACCTCTGCGACCGCACCGCCGTCCTCGTCCAGGGCCAGAAGATCGTCGAAGGCGACCGCGAAACCGTCCAGAACGACGAACGCGTCATCACCGCCTACCTCGGCGCCCCGCTCGAAGGCACCACCCCCGCAGTCGCGGAGACCGTTACGGAGACCGACCAGTGACCGCACTCCTCGAGGTCGAGGACCTCCGCGTCGCCTACGGCAAGATCGAAGCCGTCAAGGGCATCAGCTTCACCGTCAACCAGGGCGAGGTCACCACCCTCATCGGCACCAACGGCGCCGGCAAGACCACCACCCTGCGCACCCTCTCCGGGCTCCTCAAACCCACCGCCGGACGCATCGCCTTCGACGGCCAGGACCTCAGCACCGTCCCCGCCCACAAGATCGTCGCCCTCGGCCTCGCCCACTCCCCCGAAGGCCGGCACATCTTCCCCCGCATGACCATCGAGGAGAACCTCCTCCTCGGCGCCTTCCTGCGCACCGACACCGCCGGCATCACCGCCGACGTCGACCGCGCCTACGACCTCTTCCCCATCCTCGGCGAACGCCGCCGCCAGGCCGCCGGCACCCTCTCCGGCGGCGAACAGCAGATGCTCGCCATGGGACGGGCCCTGATGTCCCAGCCCAAACTGCTCATGCTCGACGAGCCGTCCATGGGCCTGTCACCGCTGATGATGCAGAAGATCATGGCGACCATCATCGAACTCAAGGCCGCCGGCACGACCATCCTGCTCGTCGAACAGAACGCCCAGGCCGCCCTCTCCCTCTCCGACCGCGGCTACGTCATGGAAACCGGCCGCATCGTCCTCTCCGGGACGGGCGCCGACCTCCTGCACGACGAATCCGTCCGCAAGGCCTACCTCGGCGAGGACTGACGCCTCCACGTATCCACGCCTCCACGCCTCCACGCACGAAGGGCCCGGCAGATGAGATCTGCCGGGCCCTCCTCGCATCCGTCTACTCGGACGCGTCCTCGTCCGCCTTCTTGCGGTCCTGGGCCGCGCCCTCCTCGATGACCGCCTCGGCCACCGCGGCCATCGTCATCCGACGGTCCATCGACGTCTTCTGGATCCACCGGAACGCCGCCGGCTCGTTCAGCCCGAACTTCGTCTGCAGCACGCCCTTCGCCCGGTCCACCAGCTTCCGGGTCTCCAGCCGCTGGGTGAGATCCGCGATCTCCTCCTCCAGCGTGCGCATCTCGGTGTACCGCGACACCGCCATCTCGATCGCCGGCACCAGATCCGCCTTGCTGAACGGCTTCACGATGTACGCCATCGCCCCGGCGTCCCGCGCCCGGTCCACCAGCTCCCGCTGCGAGAACGCCGTCAGCATCAGAACCGGCGCCAGGTGCTTCTCGTGGATCTGCTCGGCGGCGGAGAGCCCGTCCAGCACCGGCATCTTCACATCGAAGATCGCGAGGTCCGGCCGAAGCTCCTCCACCAGCTTCACCGCCGTAGCCCCGTCCCCGGCCTCACCGACGACGGTGTACCCCTCCTCTTCGAGCATCTCCTTGAGGTCAAGGCGGATCAGCGCCTCATCCTCGGCGATCACAATCCGGGTGATCTGGGGCGAATCGGTCTCAAGCGGCTGTGCCTGCTCGTCGGCGGTGCTCACGGGGCTCCTAGTTCCGGCGGGGTACTGCATGCACGAGGGTACCTAGCTGCGCCCAACAGCGCTCACAGGGTATCCTTCACGGGCGCGAACTTGCCGGGTTGGTGGAAGGGCAGACACGATCGCCTCAAAAGCGATTGCTCGAAAGGGCGTGTGGGTTCGAATCCCACACTCGGCACCATAATTTTTCTCGTATTCCCAGGCTTAGGGAAATTCACCTCATCTAGTGGATCACATCCAAAGGGTCCACAGTCCGGCCTGTCGAGTTCCAATCTGACGCACATGACGTCTCCCTCTGTGCGCGAACAAGCCGTACACCTCCTCCGTCGAGGTGTACGCAATGCCGATGTCGCCCGACGACTCCGGGTCTCTCCTGGCACGGTCTCCTGGTGGAAGCATCAAGACCTCGCCAAACGCCATCAGCTCCCCGGCCGCAAGCGTTCCGCGTGCATGCACTGCTACGGCGACGACCTGGACCGCGGCGCCTACTCCTACCTACTCGGCCTCTACCTCGGCGACGGCCACATCCTGCTCCCCAACGAGTACCGCAGGACGCAGAGCCTTCAGATCACCTGTGACGATCACTGGCCGGGAATCACCGACTCCGTCGAAAACGCCATGCGCCTGGTCTTTCCCAGGAACAAGCCCTGCAGAGTCCGACGGACCGGCTGTCACGACGTCAAGCTCTACTCGAATCACCTGACCTGCCACTTCCCCCAACACGGTCCCGGCAAGAAGCACGAACGCACCATAGCCCTGGAACCCTGGCAGCAGGAGATCGTCGACGCCCATCCGTGGGAGTTCCTGCGCGGCCTGATCCACTCCGACGGCTGCCGCATCACCAACTGGACGACGCGAACGGTCGGCGGCGTCAAGAAGCGCTACGAGTACCCGCGTTACTTCTTCACCAACACCTCGACCGACATCATCGGCCTGTTCACCGCCACCCTCGACGCCGTCGGCGTCCAGTGGAAGGCCGCGGCCCGGCCGACCGGTGCCACCAACATCTCCGTCGCCCGCAAGGACTCCGTCGCCCTCATGGACGCCCACATCGGCCCCAAGTACTGACAGTGGCGGGGGGGGGGGGGGGGGGAGGGGGGGGGGAGCAAGGAGCAGGGTGCCGGGGGTAGTAGGGGGTGGGGAGGGAGAGAGGAGGTAGGGGAGGGAAGGGA
>NZ_JBHVWW010000030.1:65934-73174 GCF_042882025.1 Kitasatospora sp. NPDC058243 | reverse complement strand
ACACTTCCACCCCCCCCCCCCAGGAATCCCCGCCCCCGCTCCGGTCAGTTGTCCAGGGTCCCGACGTGGTGGACGCGGACGAGGTTGGTGGAGCCGGCGAGGCCGGGCGGGGAGCCGGCGGTGATGACGACGATGTCGCCCTTCTGGCAGCGGCCGAGCGACAGGAGGGCCGCGTCGACCTGTTCGACCATCTGGTCGGTGGTGGGGGCGAAGGGGCCGAGGAAGGTCTCGACGCCCCAGGTGAGGGCGAGTTGGCTGCGGACGGCGGGTTCGTAGGTGAAGGCGAGGACGGGGATGGGTGAGCGGTAGCGGGTCAGTCGGCGCGCGGTGTCGCCGGACTGGGTGAAGGCGATGAGGTATTTGGCGTCCAGGAAGTCGCCGATCTCGGCGGCCGCGCGGGCGACGGCGCCGCCCTGGGTGCGCGGCTTGTTGCCGGTGGTCAGGGGCGGCAGTCCGGCGGCGAGGATGTCGGTTTCGGCGGCCTCGATGATGCGGCTCATGGTCTTGACGGTCTCGACGGGGTACTTGCCGACGGAAGTCTCGCCGGAGAGCATCACGGCGTCGGTCCCGTCGAGGACGGCGTTGGCGACGTCGGAGGCCTCGGCCCGGGTGGGCCGGGAGGCGTTGATCATCGAGTCGAGCATCTGGGTGGCGACGATGACCGGCTTGGCGTTGCGCTTGGCGAGCTTGACGGCGCGCTTCTGGACGAGCGGGACCTGTTCGAGGGGCATCTCCACGCCCAGGTCGCCGCGGGCCACCATGATGCCGTCGAAGGCGTCGACGATGGATTCCAGGTTGTCGACCGCCTGCGGCTTCTCGATCTTGGCGATGACGGGGACGAGGCGCCCCTCCTCGGCCATGATCCGGTGGACGTCCTCGATGTCGCGGCCGCTGCGGACGAAGGAGAGCGCGATCAGGTCGGCGCCGGTGCGCAGGCCCCACCGCAGGTCGGCGACGTCCTTGTCGCTGAGTGCGGGGACGGAGACGGCGACGCCGGGGAGGTTGAGGCCCTTGTGGTCGGAGACGAGGCCGCCTTCGATGACGAGGCAGCGCACGCGCGGCCCGTCGATCTCGACGACCTCCAGGGTGACCCGGCCGTCGTCGACGAGGATGCGTTCGCCGCGGGTGACGTCCGCGGCGAGGCCGGGGTAGGTGGTGCCGCAGATGTCCTTGTCTCCGACGACGCCGTTGTCGGTGGAGATGGTGAACTCGTCGCCGCGTTCGAGAAGTACGGGGCCGTGGGCGAAGGTGTCGAGCCGGATCTTCGGGCCTTGAAGGTCGACGAGGATGCCGACGCTGCGGCCGCTCTCGTCGGCGGCCTTGCGGACGCGGCGGTAGCGTTCCTCGTGTTCGTCGTGGGATCCGTGGCTGAGGTTGAAGCGGGCGATGTCCATTCCGGCGTCGACCAGGGATTTGATCTGGTCGTACGAGTCGGTGGCCGGCCCGAGGGTGCAGACGATTTTTGCTCGGCGCATACTGCTGAGGGTAGGCATTACCGGCGCGTAACCACGACGCGGGTCCGGACGGCGGGATGACCTTTGCCGTAAGGCGAGTTGAACAATCTGACACATCCTCGGACCGGTGTGCGAGCACCTGCCCGGGTGCCGTCGCCGTCCGGCCTTCCGATGCGAACCCGTGAAGGGGTGTTCACCCTTGGTTCACCGCCGGTTCGGCCGCCGCTCCCCGCCCGGCGGGACGCTCGTCACCCCCGGGTGACCACCCGGACGACGTAGCGGACGAGGGGGAGGCGTTCGGCATGAGACGCACTCTGGGGGTGTTGGCGGCGTTGGCCCTGCTGGGCGGGGTGACGTACGCACTGATCCCGCAGGACGACCCGGGCGGCGACATCGTCACCGTCTCCGGCCTGATCGGTTCGGAGAAGCGCGACTTCTTCCAGGATCCGCAGGTCGTCGCCGAGTTGGCCAAGCAGGGCATGAAGGTGAACGCGGAGAGCATCGGCTCCTGGCTGATGGACGGCGACGCGAAGGACTTCGCGTTCCCGGCCAGTCAGCCGCCGGCCGACAAGCTGCGCGTGGACTGGAACATCAAGGAGGTCCCGGTCCAGCCGTTCTACTCGCCGCTGGTGATCCTCGCGCACCGCCCGGTGGCGGACGTCCTGATGGGCAACGGCCTGGCCACCCTGGACCATTCCACCGGGCTGTGGACGTTCCGGATGGACGCCTACCTGGCCGCGCTGAAGGCCGGCCGCACCTGGCCCGACCTCGCGGGCGCGACCGAGCACGCGGAGTTGAAGGGCCCGGTGTTCCTCACCACCACCGACCCGGAGACGTCCTCCTCGGGGGCGCTGCACATCGCCCTGCTGTCGTACCTGTTGAACAACCGCCAGGTGGTCTACGACCAGGCCGGGATCGACGCCACCAAGGACGTGCTGCGCACGGCGACCGCGATCCAGGGCGGCCAGAAGAGCAGCAGCGACGAGCCGTTCAAGGCCTTCCTGGCCGGGGTCGGCAATCCGCTGGTGCTCGCGTACGAGTCGCAGGCCGCCGCGATGGTGCTGAAGGGCGAGTCGACCGGCGACATGGTGGTGCTGTACCCGGACACCACCATCTACACCGACCACACCATCGTCGGCCGCACGCCGAACGGCCGGCGGCTGGCCGCCCAGCTGCACGACAACGCCGAACTGCGTCGGCTGGAGGCGAAGTTCGGCTTCCGTCCGCAGGACGACCCGGACGCCTTCGCCGCGCTGGTGAAGGGCAAGACCCCGGTCCTGGCGCCCAATCTCGCGGCGGCGAAGGTCAACCAGCCGCAGATTCCCGTGCCCGACATCCTGACCAGGCTGATCAAGGCCGCCAAGGGGAAGGCTCAGTGAACTCCCGGATGAAGAAGCACAGTTGGACGGTCGCCGCGCTGGCGACCCTGCTGGCGGCCGCCGCCTGCACCTCCACCCCGCCGGGCCCGAAGCCGTCCGACCCGCCGGCCACGACGGCGCAGCCGGGGGTGCTGCGGGTGCTGGCCGGCAGCGAGCTGCAGGACCTGGCGCCGATCCTGGAGGACGCCAGGAAGGCGACCGGGGTGACGGTGCAGTTCTCCTGGACGGGCTCGCTGGACGGCGCGGACGCGGTGTCCTCGGGCCGGGCGGACGGCAAGTACGACGCGGTGTGGTTCCCGTCCAACCAGTACCTGCGGCTGGACGACGCGGGGAAGTCGAAGGTGCTGTCGGAGACGCCGGTGATGGTGTCGCCGGTGGCGGTGGGGGTTCGGTCCTCGGTTCTCAACGAGCTCGGCTGGGGGGACGGTTCGAAGGTCTCCTGGGCGCAGATCGGGGATGCGGCGTCGGCCGGGAAGCTGGCGTACGGGATGGCGGACCCGTCCCGGTCGAACTCGGGCTTCTCGACGCTGGTGGCGGTGGCGTCGGCGTTCTCGGGTGCGGGGGCGGCGCTGACCGAGGGGGACGTGCAGAAGGCGGCGCCGCAGTTGAAGCAGTTCTTCACCGGCCAGAAGCTGACGTCGGGTTCCTCGGGCTGGCTGGCGCAGGCGTACACCCGGGCGGAGCCGGGCAAGGTCGGGGCGCTGGTGAACTACGAGTCGGTGCTGCTGTCGGTGAACAAGTCGCTGGCGGCGGACCAGCAGTTGACGGTGATCCGCCCGGTGGACGGGGTGGTGTCGGCGGACTATCCGCTGTCGTTGCTGTCCTCGTCCGCGCAGCGGGAGCGGGACTCCTTCCAGCGGTTGACGGCGTACCTGTTGAAGGAGGACGTGCAGAAACGGATCTCCGAGGTGACGTTGCGCCGCCCGGTGGCGCCGGGGGTGTCGCCGGCGGCCGGGCTGCCGGCGGACCGGCGGCGGGAGCTGCCGTTCCCGGGGAGCCGGGCGGTGGCGGACGGGCTGCTGGCCTCGTACCAGAACGAGCTGCGGCGGCCGTCGCGGACGGTGTACGTGCTGGACACCTCGGGGTCGATGGAGGGTTCGCGGATCTCGGCGCTGAAGTCGGCGCTGGGCCGGTTGACGGGGGCGGACGACACCCGGGCGGTGCGCCGGTTCCGGGACCGCGAGGAGGTGACGCTGATCTCCTTCGCGTCGAAGGTGAAGTGGGCGAGGACGCACGCGGTGCCGGCCTCGGGGAGCAAGCCGGGCCCGGAGGCGGAGCTGGCGTCGATCAACGCGGACGTGCAGTCGCTGGCGGCGTCGGGGGGTACGGCGCTGTACGACTCGCTGGAGGAGGCGTACCGGGTGATCGACCGGCAGCAGTCGGCGGCGGGGGACGACCGGTTCACGTCGATCGTGCTGATGACCGACGGGGAGAGCAACGAGGGGGCTTCGGACGGGGACTTCAAGCGGTTCCACGACGGGCTGCCGTCCGGGCAGAAGTCGATCCCGGTGTTCCCGATCAAGTTCGGGGAGGCGGCGGTGGGCCAGTTGCAGGGGATCGCGGACGTGAGCGGCGGCAAGCTGTTCGACGGGTCGGGTTCGCTGGACGGGGTGTTCGAGGAGATTCGTGGCTACCAGTGACGGGTTGGGCCGGCGGGTGCTGCGGTACCTGGAGTCGGCCCGGAACCTGGTCGGCTGCGGGGGCGGCGCGGTGGGGCTGGGGCTGCACTTCGCCGGGCTGGGCGGGGCGTGGTGGCCGGCGGTGGTGGCGGGGCTGTACGGGGCGGGCGCGCTGCTGACGCCGGGCCCGCGGACGGAGCCGCCCGTCGTCCTGCCCGTCGTCCTGCCAGTGGAGCCGCCCGTCGTCCTGCCCGTCGATCCGCTGGTGCCGCCGCTGCCGCCGACGCCCAGGCCGGAACCGGAGCCCGCTCCGGAGCCCGCACCGCGGCCCGATCCCGAGCTCGCGGCGCTGGCCGACTACCTGGCCACGGTGCCGCTGCCGGATTCGGCCGGTGTGGCGGGCCTGTTGACGGCGCTGGGCGCGACGGAGCCGGGGCCGGTGGCCGAGGAGATCGTGCGGCACCGGCTGCCGGTGGCGGTGGCCGGCTACCTGCGGGCGCTGACCTGGCGGCCGTGGGCGGGGCCGGACGCGCCGGACCCGGAGGCGGAGCTCGGCCGCGAGGTGCGCCGGCTGGTCGCGGAGCTGAACTGAGGGGCCTGCCTGAAAAAGCCCAGGCAGGCCCAGGCCGGAACCCCTTACCACCCCATCCTCCGCGCACCCCCGTCACGAACGAGTCGCCAAGATCTCACCTGCTGGAAACGTCGGAGGGCTATTCACCGGCCGGGCCCGCACGGCACACTTCTACGCGCGTCCTTCTACGCGCGTCGATGCGCGTCGGCACGCCACCCGAACACCAGTTGACGGTCCATCGGCCCGTCAGTCCCCACCCGGGAGAGTCGTCCATGCCCCTGAACCGCCGTGACTTCGTCACCCGGTCCGCCGCCACCGCCGCCGGCGCCGCCCTGACCGGCGGAGCAGTCGTCGCCGCCGCCCCCGCCGCCGTGGCCGCCGAGCCGGCTCCGGCGGCCGCCAAGGGCAAGCGCAAGGGCCGCAAGCAGGCCTTCACCGTCATGGGCACCACCGACCTGCACGGCCGGGTGCTCAACTGGGACTACTTCACCGACGCCGTGTACGCCGACAAGGCGCACAACGACGTCGGCCTCGCCAAGATCTCCACCCTGGCCAACCAGGTCCGCGAGGAGAAGGGCTGGGACCGCTGCCTGCTGATCGACTCCGGCGACATCATCCAGGGCACCCAGCTGACCTACTACTACGCCCGGATCGAGCCGATCGCCACCGACGGCGACAACGTGCCCGACCACCCGATGGCCGTCGCCATGAACCTCATGGGCTACGACGCCGCCGCGCTCGGCAACCACGAGTTCAACTACGGCATCCCCACCCTGAAGGCCTTCGAGGACCAGCTGGAGTTCCCGCTGCTGGGCGCCAACGCGCTGCACGCGAAGAATGAGAAGCCGGCCTTCAAGCCGTACGTGATCAAGGAGGTGTGGCTGGACGAGGACACCCCGCTGAAGGTCGGCATCCTCGGCCTCACCAACCCGGGCATCGCGATCTGGGACAAGGCCAACGTCACCGGCAAGATGGTCTTCCCGGGCATCGTCGAGACGGCCGCCAAGTACGTGCCCCGGATGAAGGCCGCGGGCGCGGACGTCATCGTCGTCTCCGCCCACTCCGGCATCGACGAGCCGACCACCTACGGCGACCAGCTGCCCTGGCCCGAGGACGCCTCCGGTGAGATGGCCGAGACCGTTCCGGGCATCGACGCGGTGCTGGTGGGCCACACCCACAAGGAGGTGGCGCAGCGGCTGATCGTCAACAAGAAGACCGGTAAGACCGTGGTGCTCTCCGAGCCGCTGTGCTGGGGCCAGCGCCTGAGCTGCTTCGACTTCGACGTCGAGTTCGCCGACGGCGCGTGGAAGGTCCTCTCGGTGTCCTCGCGGGTGCTGAACTCCAACACCGTGCCGGAGAACCCGGAGATCGTGGACGCGCTGACCGAGCAGCACAAGAAGGTCGTGGCGTACGTCAACCAGCAGATCGGCACCTGCAAGACGGACCTGTCGATCGCCGAGGCGCGGTTCCGGGCGACCCCGATCATCGACCTGATCGGCCGGGTGCAGGCGGACGCGGTGAAGGCGGCGCTGGCGGGCGGGCAGTACGCCAACCTGCCGGTGCTGGCGCAGGCGGCGCCGTTCAACCGGACGGCGCTGATCCCGGCGGGCCAGGTGAAGCTGCGCGACGCGGCGGGTCTGTACATCTACGAGAACACCCTGGAGGCGCGCGTCCTGACGGGTGCGCAGCTGAAGGACTACCTGGAGTTCTCGGCCAAGTACTACAACCAGCTGGCCCCGGGCGCGCCGGTCGACAAGGACGCGCTGACCGGTGCGGAGACCACGCCGGACTACAACTACGACTCGCTGTACGGGCTGAGCTACGACATCGACATCGCGCAGCCGAAGGGCCGGCGGATCGTCAACCTGTCGTTCCAGGGCAAGCCGATCGACCCGGCCGCGCAGTTCGTCCTGGCGGTCAACAACTACCGTGCCAACGGCGGCGGCAACTTCCCGCACGTGGCGCAGGCCAAGCTGGTCTGGTCGAACTCGGACGAGATCCGCAACACGATGATCGCCTGGGTGAAGGCCAAGGGCGTCATCGACCCGGCCGACTTCTTCACCGACTCCTGGCGCCTGGTGCGCGCCGGCCAGCCGGTGTTCTGAGCACCCCATTCGAAGGCCGTCGGGGGTGGGAAGAAAACCCCCCTCCCACAACCCCCTTTGCGTTTTTGGGGGGAGAAGAGGGGAAACAAGGAAAGTTCCCATCCCCCCAATC
>NZ_JBHVWW010000030.1:4551-65924 GCF_042882025.1 Kitasatospora sp. NPDC058243 | reverse complement strand
GAGTCTGCCTGTTTTTGCAACCCCCCTGTGGGACGTCCGTGGTCGGGACCACCCCCCCCCCCCCCCGACGGCCTTCGTGCTGTTCGCAGTGGAAGAATGGGGCCCATGAGCGAGTTCCAGATCCCAGAGCGCCACGCGCGGCTGCTGGCCTACGCGCAAAGCCTGACGCCTCCGGCCGGGTGGAAGATCGAGATCTCCGGCGACGAGATCATCATGATGGCCGGCCCATCGGTGATCCACCAGCGCAACCTGCTGCTCATCCGCGAGCAGTTCGACGCGCGTCGCCCGTCCGACCTGATGCCGAGCGAGAACACCGATCTGGCGTCGCCGAACGTGGGCAAGCTGCGCAACCCCGACCTGACCTACATCCCGATCTCGGTCGTCGAACTGGGCGGCAACGAGGTGCCGGCCGAGGAGGCGGCGATCGCGGTGGAGATCGTCTCGCCGTCGAACCCGGAGAACGACCTGGTCGGCAAGGTGCGCGACTACCCGCAGATGCGGATCCCGCTGTACCTGCTGATCGATCCGCGCAAGGGCGACATCACCCTCTACTCCGAGCCCTCCGACGGCGCCTACCGCCAACGCTGGACCGGCAGTTTCGGCGACCGGGTGCCGATCCCCACTCCCTTCGGCTTCGAGCTCGCCACCGACGGTCTCATCCGTTACCCGGCCTGACCGATCAGGTCGCCCGGCAGCTGCCGCCGGGCGACCCGCACCGCCCGAGGCGGCACCGTCAGAACGAAGACGCCCGGAACAAGAACGCCCGGACCAGCACCGCTCAGAACGGGAAGGCCGTGCGCCCGTGCTGGACGGAGATCCACTTCACGGTGGTGAACGCGTCCACCGTGGACTCCCCGTTGAGCCGCCCGATGCCGGAGTTCTTCTCCCCGCCGAACGGCACCGCCGGCTCGTCGGCGATGGTCCCGCCGTTGACGTGGATCATGCCGGTCTCGATCCGGTGCGCGACCCGGACGCCGCGCTCGACGTCGCCGGTGTGCACCGCGCCGCTGAGCCCGAAGGGGCTGTCGTTGGCGAGCCGGACGGCCTCGTCCTCGCCGTCGAAGGGCACCACGAGCACGACCGGGCCGAAGAGTTCGCGCTGGAGGATCGGCGCGTCCTCGGCCAGGCCGGTGAGGACGACGGGCTCCATCAGGCTGCCGACGGTGGTGCCGCGCAGCAGTGCGGTGGCGCCGGCGGCGATGGCCTGGTCGACCTGGGCGGTGATGGTGTCGGCCTGGACGGGGTTGATCAGCGGGCCGATCTGGGTGGCCGGGTCCTTGGGGTCGCCGACGGTGAGCGAGGAGATCTTCGCGACGAACTTGGCGGTGAACTCGGCCTCGACGGAGCGGTCGACGAGGACGCGGTTGGCGGCCATGCAGACCTGGCCCTGGTGGGCGAAGCGGCTGAACACGGCGGCGTCCACGGCGTAGTCGAGGTCGGCGTCGTCGAGCACGATCAGCGCGCTGTTGCCGCCGAGTTCGAGCACGGTGCGCTTGAAGTTGGCGGCGGCGACGGTGGCGACGTGCCGGCCGATCCGGTCGGAGCCGGTGAAGGCGATGACCTTGGGCACGGGGTGCTCGATGAAGGCGTCGCCGATCTCGGCGATGTCGGTGACCACGACGTTGAACAGCCCGGCCGGCAGGCCGGCCTCCTCGAAGAGCCGGGCGATCAGGGTGCCGCCGACGATCGGGGTCTCCTGGTGCGGCTTGAGCACCACGCCGTTGCCGAGCGCGAGGGCGGGGGCGACGGCCTTGATCGAGAGGTACAGCGGGAAGTTGAACGGGCTGATCACGCCGACGACGCCGACCGGCAGCCGGTAGAGGCGGTTCTCCTGGCCCTGCGTGATCGAGGGCAGCAGCCGGCC
The DNA here is from genome assembly GCF_042882025.1 of Kitasatospora sp. NPDC058243. Lineage (NCBI taxonomy): Bacteria > Bacillati > Actinomycetota > Actinomycetes > Kitasatosporales > Streptomycetaceae > Kitasatospora > Kitasatospora sp. NPDC058243. The sequence continues at coordinate 64,060 of NZ_JBHVWW010000030.1, read as the reverse complement.
CTCCAGGCCCAGGGACACCCGCAGGCAGTCCCGCAGCATGTCCTTGACCAGGGAGAGTTCGAAGGCGGCCTTGAGCGCGGTGCCGCCGAGTTCGGCCATGATGGCGCGGGTGATCTCCTCCTCGCGCTCCTCGATCAGGCGCAGCACGCGTTCGAAGACGAGCCGGCGGGCGTAGGGGGTGGTGGCGGCCCACTGCTTCTGGGCCCGTTCGGCGGCCCGGTAGGCCCGGTCGACCTCGGCGATGGTGGCGACGGTGATGGTGGCGAGCTTGTCGCCGGTGTAGGGGTCGACGTCGACGATGTCCCAGGAGCCGCTGCCGCTGCACCATTCGCCGTCGATGTACTGCAGCGCCAACTCGGAGAAGTACGACATCTGATCCCTCTCGTGCCGGTTCGGGGAACGTCGGCGGGCGAGCCGCTACGGCCCGGTCTGATTGGGCATCATCGTACTGACGTCTTACAGCTCTTGGCGTACGGAGTACAGGAGCTGCCGGGTCTGTTCGGGGTCGAGGCTGTCGGCGAGCAGCCCTTCCATGGCGTGGCGGTACTCGGCGACCTCGGCCGGCTTGTCGAGGTAGAGCGCGGTGGTGAACTGTTCGACGTAGACGACGTCGGCGAGTTCGGGTTCGGCGAAGCCGAGCACGGTGAAGGCGCCGCTCTCGGCGCTCAGTCCGGCGCAGCCCAGCGGCAGCACCCGGAGCCGGACGTTGGGCAGTTCGCCGAGTTCGAGCAGCCGGTCGATCTGGTTGCGCATCAGCTCGGGGCCGCCCCAGGGGCGGCGCAGCGCGGCCTCGTCGAGGATCGCGAGCAGGCGGGGGCCGCTCTCGGCGGTGAGCAGGGCCTGGCGTTTGAGCCGGACCTCGACGCGGCGTTCGATCTCGCCGGGGTCGGTGACGTGGCCGCCGGCGGCGATGACGGCGCGGGCGTAGTCGGCGGTCTGGAGCAGCCCGTGGACGAACTGGACCTCGTAGCTGCGGATCTCGGCGACGGCCTCTTCCAGGCCGACGTAGTTCTGGAACCAGGCGGGCAGCACGTCGCCGTACTCGTGCCACCAAGAGGTGGCGTTGGCGTCCCGGACGAGTCCGAGGACGGTGGCGCGCTCCTGCTCGGCCTCGACGCCGTAGAGGGTGAGCAGGTCGGCGACGTCGCGTTCCTTGAAGCCGACCCGGCCGAGTTCCATCCGGCTGATCTTGGACTCGGAGGCGCGGATCGAGTAGCCGGCCTCCTCGCGGCTGACGCCCCTGGCCTCGCGGAGCTTGCGCAGCTGGGTGCCGAGCAGCAGGCGCCGTACCGTGGCGCCTCCGCTTGTCTGAGTCGTGCTCATCGCGTCAACCTCCGCACTCGCGCAGCAGCCCCCCGGCCGTCGGCGGCAGTCTGCCACCTGGCACCGGCGAACAACAGTCCGTCCGGTCAGGCCCTCCCGCGCGGCGTCCGGAACGGGCCTACGGTAGACCCAAGTCCTGGGAAATGTCTGAGAGTTGACACGACCCTTGACGGGCCCGCCAGCTTCAGGGTAAGGCGGGGGAACGCGACGGCGCCCGCCCTCCAACTGGTCGGGGAAGAGGGCAGGCGCCAGGAGACCGCGTTGGCCCGGCGACTCTGGCGGGGGCAGCGGGTTGAGCTCCCGGCGATGCGGCACCGGGGGTTCGGGGGGCCGGTCGGCCCGTCAGACGACCAGCGGGCGGTCGGTGGGACGGATCGGGGCCGGCAGTGGGGTCTTGCCGCCGAGGTACTTGTCCACCGCGGCTGCGGCCGAGCGGCCTTCCGCGATGGCCCAGACGATCAGCGACTGACCGCGGCCGGCGTCTCCGCAGACGTAGACGCCATCGACATTGGTGGCGAACCGGCCGTCGCGGCCAATGTTACCGCGCGCGTCCAGGTCCACGCCGAGCTGCTCGACCAGGCCGTTGCGGACGTCGGTGCCGGTGAAGCCCATGGCCAGGGTGACGAGCTGCGCCGGGACGGCCCGCTCGGTGCCGGGGACGGGCTCGAAGCGGCCGTCCCTGAACTCGACCTCGACGAGGTGCAGCTCCTGGACGTTGCCGTCCTCGTCGCCGGTGAAGCGGGTGGTGTTCACGGAGTAGATCCGCTCGCCGCCCTCCTCGTGCGCGGAGGTGACCTTGTAGGTCATCGGCATGGTCGGCCAGGGCTGGTGGCCGGGGCGCTCCTCGGAGGGCCGCGGCATGATCTCCAGCTGGGTGACGGAGGCCGCGCCCTGGCGGTGGGCGGTGCCGACGCAGTCGGCGCCGGTGTCGCCGCCGCCGATGACGACGACGTGCTTGCCCTTGGCGCTGATCGGCGACTCGACGAAGTCGCCCTCCTGCACCTTGTTGGCCAGCGGCAGGTACTCCATGGCCTGGTGGACGCCCTTGAGCTCGCGCCCGGGCACCGACAGGTCGCGCGCGGTGGTGGCGCCGGCGGCGACGACGACGGCGTCGAAGCGCTCGCGCAGCTGCTGGCCGGTGATGTCCTCGCCGACGTGCACGCCGGTGCGGAAGCGGGTGCCCTCCGCGCGCATCTGCTCGACGCGGCGGTTGATGTGGCGCTTCTCCATCTTGAACTCGGGGATGCCGTAGCGCAGCAGGCCGCCGACGCGGTCGGCGCGCTCGTACACGACGACGGTGTGCCCGGCCCGGGTGAGCTGCTGGGCGACGGCCAGGCCGGCCGGGCCGGAGCCGACGACGGCGACGGTCTTGCCGGACAGCCGCTCCGGGACCTGCGGCGTGACGCCGCCGCGGTCCCAGGCCTTGTCGATGATGGTGACCTCGACGTTCTTGATGGTCACCGCGTCCTGGTTGATGCCGAGCACGCAGGCCGACTCGCAGGGCGCCGGGCAGAGGCGGCCGGTGAACTCCGGGAAGTTGTTGGTCGCGTGCAGCCGCTCGATCGCGCCGACGAAGTCGTCCCGGTAGGCGAGGTCGTTCCACTCGGGGATGAGGTTCCCGAGCGGGCAGCCGTTGTGGCAGAACGGGATGCCGCAGTCCATGCAGCGGCCGGCCTGCTCGGTGATGATCGGCAGGAGGCTGCGCTCGACGTAGACCTCGTTCCAGTCCCGCAGGCGCACGTCGACGGGGCGCCGCTCGGCCAGCTGCTTGGGCGTGGTCAGGAAGCCCTTGGGGTCAGCCATTAGCCGCCTCCATCATCTTGCGAGTGGTCTCGGCCTCGGAGAGGCCGTCGCGCTCAGCGGCGTCCTTGGCGGCGAGCACTGCCTTGTAGTCGGTCGGCATGATCGTGGAGAAGCGGGAGACCCCGCTGCCCCAGTCGGCCAGGAGTTCGGCGGCGACGGTGGAGCCGGTCTCCTCGTAGTGCTGCTGCACGGTCTCGCGCAGCCAGTCGCGGTCGGCGGCGGAGGGGGCCTCGATGCCCACCAGGCCGTCGTTGACGTTCGCGGGGCGCAGGTCCAGGACGTAGGCGATGCCGCCGGACATGCCGGCCGCCAGGTTGCGCCCGGTCTCGCCGAGGATGACGACCCGGCCGCCGGTCATGTACTCCAGGCCGTGGTCGCCCACGCCCTCGACGACCAGGGTGGCGCCGGAGTTGCGGACGGCGAAGCGCTCGCCGGCCTTGCCGCGCAGGTGGATCCGGCCGGAGGTGGCGCCGTAGCCGATGGTGTTGCCGGCGATGACGTGGTTCTGCGCGTCGTTGCCGATGGCCGCGGCGTCGCGGGCCGGGCGGACGATCACGACACCGCCGGAGAGGCCCTTGCCGACGTAGTCGTTGGCGTCGCCCTCCAGCCGCAGGGTCACGCCGCGCGGCACGAAGGCGCCGAAGGACTGCCCGGCGGAGCCGGTGAAGGTGACGTCGATGGTGCCCTCGGGCAGGCCCTCGCCGCGGTAGCGCTTGGTCACCTCGTGGCCGAGCATGGTGCCGACGGTGCGGTTGACGTTGCGGATCGGCAGCTGGATGCGGACGGTCTCGCCGCGTTCCAGGGCGTCCTCGGCGAGCGTGATCAGCTGGTTGTCCAGGGCCTTGTCGAGCGCGTGGTCCTGGGAGGTGGTGCGGTGGCGGGCCGCGCCCTCGGGCAGCTGCGGGACGTGGAAGAGCGGGGCCAGGTCGAGCCCGGCGGCCTTCCAGTGGTCGATGGCGGCGGCCGCGTCGATGTGCTCGGCGTGGCCGACGGCCTCCTCGATCGTGCGGAAGCCCAGCTCGGCGAGGATCTCCCGGACCTCCTCGGCGATGAACTCGAAGAAGTTGACCACGAACTCGGGCTTGCCGGAGAAGCGCTCGCGCAGCACCGGGTTCTGGGTGGCGACGCCGACCGGGCAGGTGTCCAGGTGGCAGACGCGCATCATGATGCAGCCGGAGACGACCAGCGGCGCGGTGGCGAAGCCGAACTCCTCGGCGCCGAGCAGCGCGGCGATGACGACGTCGCGGCCGGTCTTGAGCTGGCCGTCGGTCTGCACGACGATGCGGTCGCGCAGGCCGTTGAGCAGCAGGGTCTGCTGGGTCTCGGCGAGGCCGAGCTCCCAGGGGCCGCCCGCGTGCTTCAGCGAGGTCAGCGGGGAGGCGCCGGTGCCGCCGTCGTGCCCGGAGACCAGCACCACGTCGGCGTGCGCCTTGGAGACGCCCGCGGCGACCGTGCCGACGCCGACCTCGGAGACCAGCTTCACGTGGATGCGGGCGGCCGGGTTGGCGTTCTTGAGGTCGTGGATGAGCTGCGCCAGGTCCTCGATCGAGTAGATGTCGTGGTGCGGCGGCGGCGAGATCAGGCCGACACCCGGGGTGGAGTGCCGGGTCTTGGCGACCCACGGGTAGACCTTGTGGCCGGGCAGCTGGCCGCCCTCGCCGGGCTTGGCGCCCTGGGCCATCTTGATCTGGATGTCGTCGGCGTTGACCAGGTACTCGGAGGTGACGCCGAAGCGGCCGGAGGCGACCTGCTTGATGGCCGAGCGGCGCTGCGGGTCGTACAGGCGGTCCGGGTCCTCGCCGCCCTCGCCGGTGTTGGACTTGCCGCCGAGGCGGTTCATCGCGATGGCGAGGGTCTCGTGCGCCTCCAGGGAGATGGAGCCGTACGACATGGCGCCGGTGGAGAAGCGCTTGACGATCTCGGAGACGGGCTCGACCTCCTCGACCGGGATCGGGGTCCGGCCGAGGGCGTCCAGCTGGAACAGGCCGCGCAGCGTCATCAGGCGGGTGGACTGCTCGTTCACCCGGTCCGTGTACTGCTTGAAGATGTCGTACCGGCGGTTGCGGGTGGAGTGCTGGAGCCGGAAGACGGTGTCCGGGTCGAACAGGTGCGGCTCGCCCTCGCGGCGCCACTGGTACTCGCCGCCGATCTCCAGCGCGCGGTGCGCGGCCGGGATGCCGGAGGCCGGGTAGGCCTTGGCGTGGCGGGCGGCGGTCTCCTTGGCGATCTCCTCCAGGCCGATGCCGCCGAGCTTGGTGGTGGTGCCGGCGAAGTAGCCGTCGACCAGCTCCTGGGAGAGGCCGATGGCCTCGAAGACCTGGGCGCCGCGGTAGGAGGCGACGGTCGAGATGCCCATCTTGGACATGACCTTGAGCACGCCCTTGCCGAGCGCCTTGATCAGGTTCTTGATGGCCTTCTCGGCCTCGACGCCCTGGATGAAGACCTTCTGGGCGACGAGGTCCTCGACGGACTCCATGGCCAGGTACGGGTTGACGGCGCCGGCGCCGTAGCCGATCAGCAGCGCGACGTGGTGCACCTCGCGGACGTCGCCGGCCTCGACCAGCAGCGACACCTGGGTGCGCTGCTTGGTGCGGATGAGGTGGTGGTGGATCGCGGAGGTGAGCAGCAGCGAGGGGATCGGGGCGTGCTCGGCGTCGGAGTGCCGGTCGGAGAGCACGACGATCCGGGCGCCGTCGGCGATCGCGGCGTCGGCCTCGGCGGCGATCTCGGCCAGCCGGGCGGCCAGGCCCTGGCCGCCGGCGGCGACCTTGTAGAGGCCGGAGAGCGTGACGGCCTTGAGGCCGGGCTGGTCGCCGTCGTGGTTGATGTGGACGAGCTTGGCCAGCTCGTCGTTGTCGATCACCGGGAAGGTGATGCCGACCGAGCGGCAGGCGGCGGCCTCGGCGGCCAGCAGGTTGCCCTCGGGGCCGAGGTTGCTGAGCAGCGAGGTGACGAGCTCCTCGCGGATGGCGTCCAGCGGCGGGTTGGTGACCTGCGCGAAGAGCTGGACGAAGTAGTCGAACAGCAGGCGCGGCTTCTCGCTGAGCGCGGCGATCGGCGAGTCGGTGCCCATCGAGCCGAGCGCCTCGCCGCCGGTCTTGGCCATCGGCGCGAGGATGACCCGCAGCTCCTCCTCGGTGTAGCCGAAGGTCTGCTGGCGGCGGGTGACCGAGGCGTGGGTGTGGAAGATGTGCTCGCGCTCGGGCAGCTTGGCGAGCTGGATCTGCCCGGCGCCGACCCACTCCGCGTAGGGGTGCTCGGCGGCGAGGGAGGACTTGATCTCCTCGTCCCCGACGATGCGGCCCTCGGCGGTGTCGACGAGGAACATCCGGCCGGGCTGCAGGCGGCCCTTCTTGACGACCTTCTCCTGCTCGATGTCGAGCACGCCGACCTCGGAGGAGAGGACGACGAGGCCGTCCTCGGTGATCCAGTAGCGGGCCGGGCGCAGGCCGTTGCGGTCGAGCACGGCGCCGATCTGGTTGCCGTCGGTGAAGGTGACGCAGGCCGGGCCGTCCCAGGGCTCCATCAGGTTGGAGTGGTACTGGTAGAAGGCGCGGCGGGCCGGGTCCATGGTGGCGTGGTTCTCCCACGCCTCCGGGATCATCATCAGCACCGAGTGCGGCAGCGAGCGGCCGCCGAGGTGGAGCAGCTCCAGGACCTCGTCGAAGGAGGCGGAGTCGGAGTGGTCCGGGGTGCAGACCGGGAAGATCCGCTCCAGGCCCCGGCCGTTGCGGTTGGCGGGGATGAGGTCGGTGGCGAGCTGGGACTCGCGGGCGCTCATCCAGTTGCGGTTGCCCTTGACCGTGTTGATCTCGCCGTTGTGGGCGACGAACCGGTACGGGTGGGCGAGCGGCCAGCTCGGGAAGGTGTTGGTGGAGAAGCGCGAGTGCACCAGGCCGACGGCGGAGGCGTAGGAGCGGTCCGACAGGTCGGGGAAGAAGGGCTCCAGCTGGCCGGTGGTCAGCATGCCCTTGTAGACGATGGTGCGCGCGGACAGCGACGGGAAGTAGACCCCGACCTCGCGCTCGGAGCGCTTGCGGACGACGAAGGCGGTCCGGTCGAGCTCGATCCCGGCCAGGCCGTCCTTGGCGAGGAAGAGCTGCCGGAAGCGCGGCATGACGCTGCGGGCGGTGGCGCCGAGCAGGTCCGGGGTGGCGGGGACGTCGCGCCAGCCGAGGACGGTCACGTCCTCCTCGGCCGCGATGGCCTCGATCCGGGCGACGGCGTCCGCGTCGGCGGCGTCCTCGTCGGGCAGGAAGGCGATGCCGACCGCGTAGGAGCCGGCGGCGGGGAGCTCGAAGTCGACCTTGCCGCGCAGGAAGGCGTCCGGGATCTGGGTGAGGATGCCGGCGCCGTCACCGGAGTCCGGCTCGGCGCCGGTGGCGCCGCGGTGCTCCAGGTTGCGCAGGACGGTCAGCGCCTGTTCGACGATGGTGTGGTCGGCGATGCCGGTCAGCGTGGCGACGAAACCGACGCCGCAGGCGTCGTGCTCGTTTCGCGGGTCGTACAGGCCCTGAGCGGTAGGTCGCGCATCCGGAACGAGCGCGTACGGCTGGCGGGCTGCGCCGGCCTGGGGCTCGTTGGCGGAGTGCATGGATGCAGGCAGCATCGGCTCTCCCGTCGTCGTCTTTCGGCTGTGTGGTGCAAGGAGGGACGACGTTGGCCCTGATGCGATTTCGTGCAAGTTACATGATGCCCAAGATCCCGGGAAGTGGAATATCTCGTCCACATGGCGGACTGATCCGCAGGTCAAGGGGGGAATGAGAGGACGCGCCACAATGCGCGTCCCCTCGATTGTGCCCGGCGGTCGGCCGCCTGAAACAGGGGCGAAACCCGATCGCCACACGGGACGATCAAGGACGCCTGTGAATCGATCCCGAGGGCTCACCCACGGATGCGAATCCTCGGCCCCGAAGCCCGGATGGTGAGACTAGGCCAGGCACCGCCCGGCGGCCATGTGCGGAACGTCACGCACTACCTGGCATAGTCATGCACTCCTCCGGGTCGTCACACACCCCGGCCGAACGAGTGCACCTAGCCGACGTGCCCGCCGATCAGCCACCCCAGCAGATACGTCACCCCGGCCGCCGCCCCGCCCAGCACCAGCTGCCGCAGCCCGCTGAACCACCAGCTGCGCGCCGTCACCCGGGCCACCACCGCGCCGCACAGGAACAGCCCCACCACCGACAGCAGCAACGCCGGCACCAGCGAGGTCGCCCCCAGCAGGTACGGCAGCAGCGGCAGCAGCGCGCCCACCGCGAAGCAGACGAAGGACGACCCGGCGGCCACCCACGGTGACGGCAGGTCGTTCGGGTCGATGCCCAGCTCCTCCCGGGCGTGGATCTCCAGGGCCTGGTCCGGGTTGGCGGACAGCTGCCGGGCCACCTCGTGGGCGAGGTCCGGCTCCACCCCGCGGGAGATGTACAGCTGCGCCAGCTCGGCCAGCTCGCCGTGCGGGTTGCGGCTCAGCTCCAGCCGCTCGGCCTCGATCTCGGCCTGCACCAGCTCGGCCTGCGAGGCCACCGAGGTGTACTCCCCCGCCGCCATCGAGCAGGCGCCGGCCACCAGCCCGGCGAGCCCGGTCAGCACCACCGTGCCGCTGGACGCCGAGCCGCCGACCACGCCGGTCATCAGCGCGAAGTTGGAGACCAGGCCGTCCATCGCCCCGAACACGGCGGGCCGCAGCCAGCCTCCGTTCACGTCCCGGTGGTGCCCGGCAGCGGGTATGCGGGGGTGGTGCCCGGCCTCGGGCTCCAGGGTGGTCGCGCTCACGGCAGTTCCCCTCCGTTCGATTCGTCTGCCCCGACCGTAGACCGTCTGACCTGCGCATTTCCAGCAAAGTAAGGCTGTCCGAACAGCGCTTCGGCCGCCCTGCGCGAGCATCGCGCGGGCGGCCGAAGCGGGGGGAACTCCCAGGTCAGGTCAGGTTCTTGGCATTCTTGTCGGCGCTCTCGACGGCCTCGGAGGCTGCCTCCGCGTCCGCCTTTTCGTCCGCGGACTGGGACAGTTCGGCGGTCTCACCGGCCCCGGCGACCTTCTCGGACGGCGCGGGCTTCCCGCCGGCCTTCTCCGCCGAAGCGGCCTTGCCGGCCTTCTCGGCCTTACCGGACTTCTCGGACCCCGCGGCCTTGCCGGACGCCGCCGCCTTGTCGGACGGGCCCTGCGCCTCGCCCTCCTCGTCGGCCAGCGGGTCGATGCTCGCCGGGTCCTCCCGGCCGGGCCGCTTCTTGCCGACGACCACCAGGTAGACCACGGCGCCGATGAACACCACGATCGACGTCCAGTCGTTCAGCCGCAGGCCGAAGTAGACGTGCGCCTCGTCGATCCGCAGCCACTCGGTCCAGAACCGGCCCACCGTGTACGCGGCCACGTACAGCGCGAAGGCCCGGCCGTGCCCCAGCTTGAAGCGGCGGTCGGCCCAGATCACCAGCAGCGCGACGCCGACGCACCAGATCGACTCGTACAGGAAGGTCGGGTGGTAGACGCCCTTGACGACCTCGCCGCCCGGCAGCGTCTTGTCGATCTCCAGGCCCCACGGCAGCGTGGTCGGCCGGCCGTACAGCTCCTGGTTGAAGTAGTTGCCCCAGCGGCCCATCGCCTGCGCGAGCGCGATGCCCGGCGCGATGGCGTCCGCGTACGCGGGCAGCGGCACGCCCCGGCGGCGGCAGCCGATCCAGGCCCCGACCGCGCCGAGCGCGACGGCGCCCCAGATGCCGAGGCCGCCCTCCCAGATCTTGAAGGCGTTCCAGGGGTTCTTGCCGACCCCGAAGTACAGCTGGTGGTCGGTGATCACGTGGTACAGCCGGCCGCCGACCAGGCCGAAGGGCACGGCCCAGACGGCGATGTCGCCGACCGTGTGCTTGGCACCGCCCCGGGCGACCCAGCGCTTGCTGCCGAGCCAGACGGCCACGACGACACCGAGGATGATGCAGAAGGCGTAGGCGCGCAGCGGGATCGGTCCGAGGTACAGGACGCCCCGCGACGGGCTGGGAATGTAGGCGATATCCATGGCGGTTCCGACGCTACAGGGTCTGCGGCCCCTGCTGGGCACCCCCGGGGTCACAGATACCGAACAACGGGCGCCGGGAACGACGCCGCCGCCCCCTCCGGACGGGGAGGAGGCGGCGGCGGTCACCCGGCGGTGTGCGGGGCTCAGCCCGCGGTCGGCGACGGGTTGTTGGCCTCCGAGGCGGTGCTGGTGGGCGCCGGGGTCTGCCCGTTGGAGCCTGCGGTGCCCAGCTGCTTGCCCTGGTTGGCGGCGTCGACCCACTTCACCAGGTTCGCCGGGGTGATCTCCTCGGCGCCGTTCTTGGGGTAGACCGGCTGGCCGTTGAGCAGCACGGTCGGGGTGGACTTGTAGCTGGACTTGTCGAAGTCCTGCTGCACGGACGACACCCATCCGCCGTACTTGTTGTCGTTGACGCAAGCCTGGAAGGCGGGCGTGTCGAGGCCGTTGACCTGCTTGGCGAGGTTGATCAGGACGGCCTTGTCGCCGAAGGCGTCGCTGGTCTCGCCCGGCTGGTTGCGGTACAGCACGTCGTGGAAGTCCCGGAAGTGCCCGGCGTCCTGGGCGCAGGCCAGCGCGTTGGCGCCCGCCTTGGAGCCCTTGCCCGGGACGGCCCGGTCGATGAACGACACGATGTGGTAGTTGGTGTAGATCTTGCCGGCGTCTTCCAGCTGGTCGACGGTCGAGGAGAACTCGCGCTCGAAGATCCCGCAGGCCGGGCAGCGCGGGTCCTCGTAGACGGTGAGGACGGCCGGGGCGTTGGCCGAGCCGGCCGGGATGACCAGGTTCTTGTCGCCGATCGTCCCGGCGGGGGCGGCGACCGGGGTCTCCGGCTTGGAGCGCTGGTTCTGCACCACGACGCCGGTGACCACGGCGGCGGCGATCACCACGAGCACCGCGCCGCCCACCAACAGCTTCTTCCTGCGCTTGGACGTGGCCTCGTCGGCCGACCGCTGCTCCAGCATCCGCTCGCGGGCGGTGCGCTTGCCTTCTCGGTTCTTCTCGCTCATTGCCTTGACATCCACAATCGGGAGGGCCTTCGTGGGGTGGGGTGGGGGTGCGGCGGGGCCGGCCGGTCAGCTCGCCAGCCAGCCGTCCGCCGAGAACCTGGTGCGGGGCCGCCACAGCAGCCACCCGGCCAGCAGGAGGAACCCGGTGTCGCGCAGGATCTCCTGGAGGTACTCGGTCTGCGAGGCGTCGACGTGCCCGCCGCCGCCGAAGCAGCCGCAGTCGATCGAGATGCCGCGCGCCCAGGCGGCGGCGATCCCGGCGATGAAGGTGAGCAGCAGCAGCGCGGAGACGCCGGCGACGATCCGGACGCCGAGGCCGATCACCAGCAGCAGGGCGAGCGCCAGCTCCAGGAAGGGCAGGGCGTAGCCGACCGGCTTGACCAGGCCCTCGGGCAGGATCTCGTAGGCGCGGACGGCCTGGGCGGCCTCCGCCGGGTCGGCGATCTTGGCCAGGCCGGCCCAGCCCCAGACCACCGCGAGGCCGAGCCGGACGACGGTGCCCAGCCACGGACTCCAGGCTGGCACCGGCCGCCGGGCGGGCGGCGCGGGCGCCGTGTCACCGGGCTGCGCTGCCGGGCCGGCCATCAGGGAACCCCCCTCGGGAAACTCGTTCACTTCCTGATGAACCGTAAGGGACGAAGGGCGGTTCCTCCATATTCAGGAATTAAGCCGGATGGGTGACGTCTGGTGATGGTGTGTCCGAATCCGGCGAACGTCCGTTCAGGGGTGGGTGGCCGTGGTCGATCAGGTCCGCGCGGCCCTCAGGAGCGGCAGCCGGGCGGACGGCCGGGGTCGAACAGGTCGGCGCGGCCCTCGTGGTGCGGGTGGGCGGCCCGTTCGGCGGCGTCCCAGCGGGCCGCCTCGGCGCAGGCGTACGCGTCCCGCACGGCCCGCTCGGCACCGCGCCTGGCCAGCGCCTGCCCCACCTCGGTGTGCGCGCCGACGGCGGCGCCGAGCGCCAGCGCGGCGGCGGCCGCCCGCAGCAGAACGGCCCGATGGAGACCCGGCACCGGCTCACTCCTTCGCTCGCTCGGCAACCCCCGTGCACCTCGTTCGTGCACTCGTCCCTCCACTCAACGCCGGTCAACCCCGGCTGATGCGTGTGCCCGTCGCTGTTCACCCGTTCGGGGCCGCGCGAGCGCCGCCGCCCGGCGAGCCGGGCGCACGCAAGCGCGACGGCCCGCCACCCACGAAGGGCGACGGGCCGTCAGGACGTACGGGTCAGCGCCGGCGGACGCCCGCCGCCAGCTCGCCGGCCAGGGCGCGCACCGCGTCCAGCGCGGCCGCCTCGTCGTCGCCGGCCTCCAGGATCCGCTTCACGAACGCGGAGCCCACGATCACGCCGTCGGCGAAGCCCGCCACCTCCGCGGCCTGCGCGGGGGTGGAGACGCCGAGGCCGACGCAGACCGGCAGGTCGGTGGTGGCCCGGGTGCGGGCGACCAGGTCCTCGGCGAGCGAGCCGACCTGGGCGCGGGTCCCGGTCACGCCCATCACGGCGGCCGCGTAGACGAAGCCGCTGCCGGCCGCGGTGACCTCGGCCAGGCGCGGGTCCTTGCTGCTGGGGGCGACCACGAACACGGTGTCGAGCCCGTGCTCGTCCGCCGCCTTGCGCCACTCCTCGGACTCCTCCACCGGCAGGTCCGGCAGGATGCAGCCGGCGCCGCCCGCGGCGGCGAGGTCGGCGGCGAAGCGCGCGGTGCCGTAGCGGTCGACCGGGTTCCAGTACGTCATCACCAGCACCGCCGCCTCGGGGTGCGCGGTGGCGACCTCCTGGACGGTGCGCAGCACGTCCTTGATCCGCACGCCGCCGCGCAGCGCGATGTCGTCGGCGGTCTGGATGACGGCGCCGTCCAGCACCGGGTCGGAGTGCGGCAGGCCGACCTCGACGATGTCGCAGCCGCCCTCGATCAGCGCGTTGATCGCCCGGATGCCGCCGTCGACGGTCGGGAAGCCGCCCGGCAGGTAGCCGATCAGCGCGGCGCGGTCCTCGGCCTTGGCGGCCGCCAGGATGCCACTGAGCTTCGATGCCATGGTCACTTACCCCCGTGGGCCGCGTCGTGGGCCGAGCCGCCGGCCGGCTCGTCGTACAGGCCGAAGTACTCGGCCGCGGTGTGCATGTCCTTGTCGCCGCGCCCGGAGAGCGAGACCAGGATGGTGGCCTCGGGCCCGAGCTCGCGGCCCAGCTCCAGGGCGCCGGCCAGCGCGTGGGCGCTCTCGATGGCCGGGATGATGCCCTCGGTGCGGGACAGCAGCCGCAGCGCCTGCATGGCGGCGTCGTCGGTGACGGGGCGGTACTCGGCCCGTCCGGTGTCCTTCAGCCAGGCGTGCTCCGGGCCGACGCCCGGGTAGTCGAGGCCGGCGGAGATGGAGTGCGACTCGATGGTCTGGCCGTCCTCGTCCTGGAGGACGTAGGTGCGCGAGCCGTGCAGCACGCCGGGGTCGCCCTTGGTGAGGGTGGCGGCGTGCTTGGGGGTGTCGGCGCCCTCGCCGGCGGCCTCGCAGCCGATCAGGCGCACGCCGGCGTCGGGGATGAACTCGTGGAAGATGCCCATCGCGTTGGAGCCGCCGCCGACGCAGGCGACGACGGCGTCGGGCAGCCGCCCGGTGCGGTCGAGCACCTGCTGGCGGGCCTCGATGCCGATGACCCGGTGGAAGTCGCGGACCATCATCGGGAAGGGGTGCGGGCCGGCCACGGTGCCGAACAGGTAGTGGGTGGAGTCCACGTTGGCGACCCAGTCGCGGAACGCCTCGTTGATGGCGTCCTTGAGGGTGCGGCTGCCGGAGGTGACGGACACCACCTCGGCGCCGAGCATCCGCATCCGGGCGACGTTCAGCGCCTGGCGCTGGGTGTCGACCTCGCCCATGTAGATGGTGCAGTCGAAGCCGAACAGGGCGCAGGCGGTGGCGGTGGCCACGCCGTGCTGGCCGGCGCCGGTCTCGGCGATGATCCGGGTCTTGCCCATCCGCCGGGTGAGCAGGGCCTGGCCCAGCACGTTGTTGATCTTGTGCGAGCCGGTGTGGTTGAGGTCCTCGCGCTTGAGCAGGACGCGCGCGCCGCCCGCCTCGGCGGAGAAGCGGTGCACGTCGGTCAGCGGGCTCGGGCGGCCGGTGTAGTCCTTGAGCAGGCCGTCGAGTTCGGCGGCGAAGGCCGGGTCGGCCTTGGCCTTCTCGTACTCCTCGGCGACCTGCTCGACCGCGGCGACCAGCGCCTCGGGGATGAAGCGGCCGCCGTAGGCACCGAAGTAGCCTCGGGCGTCCGGCACCTGGGCGCCGGGCAGGTAGTCCTTCGCGGACTTGTCGGACATGGTGGAGTCCTTTGGAAGATGACGACAGGGACGTCTCGTGGCTGGGCTCAGCCGGATGTCCGTCGCCATCGGCGGCCCGGCACCTGCCCGGGCTCGCAGCCGATCACGTAGCGCACCCGCCGCCCCAGCACCCGGCGTGCGGGCGCGCGGCAGCCGCGCGGGCGGCAACCGGGGGCGAGGCGGGTGGCGATCTTCATGTCGGCGGATCAGTCCTTGTGCCGGACGGCGGGGTGGGCGCCGGCCGCGACCAGGTCGGCGACCGCGGCGCGCGGGTCCTTGCCGGTCACCAGGGACTCGCCGACCAGGACGGCGTCGGCGCCCAGGTTGGCGTAGGAGATCACGTCCAGCGGGCCGCGCACGCCGGACTCGGCGATCTTGACGACGCTGTCCGGGATGGCGTGGACGACGTTGCCGAAGGTGTTGCGGTCCACCTCAAGGGTCTTGAGGTTGCGGGCGTTGACGCCGATGATCCGTGCCCCGGCGTCCACCGCGCGCTTGATCTCCTCCTCGTCGTGCACCTCGACCAGCGGGGTGAGGCCGATCGACTCGGCCCGCTCGATCAGCGACACCAGGGCCGACTGGTCGAGGGCGGCGACGATCAGCAGCGCGAGGTCGGCGCCGTGCGCGCGGGCCTCCCACAGCTGGTAGGCGGTGACGATGAAGTCCTTGCGCAGCAGCGGGGTGTCCACCGCCGCGCGGACGGCGTCCAGGTCGGCCAGCGAGCCGCCGAAGCGGCGCTGCTCGGTGAGCACGCTGATCGCGGCGGCGCCGCCGGCCGCGTAGTCGCTCGCCAGGGCGGCCGGGTCGGCGATCGCGGCCAGGGCGCCCTTGGACGGGCTGGAGCGCTTCACCTCGCAGATCACCCGGACCCCGTCGCCCTTGAGCGCGGCGACGCCGTCCTTGGCCTCCGGGGCCTTGGCGGCGAGTTCCTTCAGCTGGTCCAGGGAGACCCGGGCCTGCCGTTCGGCGAGGTCCTCGCGGACCCCCTCGATGATCGTGTCGAGCACACTCATGCGCACACCTCGCTTCGCTCAGCAGGCGCTGCGCGCAACACGCACCTGTCAATGGTTCGCTCGCTCACGCGAAGTGCCCCCAACATTTCTGTTCGTTCGCCGGCGACGAGCCGTCCGGGCGGTGGCCCGGCGGCACTTCGATGGTATCGGCACCCGGGGGCGCGGGGCGCATCCGCCCGGTGTGCGTCTCGCGTGCCGGACGCCCCCCTGAGCAGCCCCCAACTGCGGTTTCACCGGTTCTCCGGCGGTGCCCGAACGTGCGGTGCGGACCAAGTGGACCGATGTACGGGCCCCGGTGTGGACCGGTGCGCGAGCCTGCGCGGGTCGCTACCCGTCGGCGTGGGCGGTCAAACCAGCAGGGGCGCCAGCCCCGCCCCGACGGGCAGGTTGCGCACCACCGTGAACACCAGCAGCAGCAGGAGGATCAGCACCCAGCGCCGGGCCCCGACCGGCGGCCTGGGCCGCGGCCCGGCGCCGGTCAGCGCGGCCCAGGCCCAGCGCAGCCACAACAGCGCCAGGACGCCGAACAGCAGGACGGCCGCGGCGTTGTCGTGCAGCGCGCCCGTGAAGTCCCCGTGGGCCAGCGCGTGGACGCAGCGCAGCCCCCCGCAGCCGGGGCACCACCAGCCGGTGGCGGCCAGGAAGGGGCAGTCGGGGTAGTGCCCGGGGGTGTTCGGGTCCACCGCGGCGACGTAGACGGCGGGGACGGCCACCGCCGCCAGCGCGGCCAGCGGCGGGCCGAGCCGGCGCAGGACGGGCGGCAGGGCGGAGGTGGTGGAGGCGGAGGTCACGCCCCGATTCTGCCCGTGCCGGGCCCGGACAGAACGAAACGGCGGGCGTGGCGCGCCCGCCGTTCGGTACTGCTACAAGTCGGTACTGCTACGAGTCGTACTCCTGCGAGTCGTACTGCTGCGAGGAGTCCGTCGTCAGGCGGCGACGGCGGCCCGGGCCGCGCGCTGCTCCTCGTGCGAGGTGTACACGTTGGCGCTCGGCTGCTGGCCCATGCCCGCCATCGACATGGCCTTGCCGACCACGCCGCCGGCCAGGATGACCGCGATGCCGGCCCAGACCAGCATCACCGACGGGAGGATCATCGCGACCCCCGCGATCCCGAAACCGATGAACGTGATGGTCACGCCGGTCCAGGCGGCGGTGGTGTGACCGTGTGCTGCTGCTGCCATCTGAGTGGTGCTCCTAGCCTCTCGGGGCCCGGCCGGGCCTGCGGGGCCGCCGGCGGGTTGACGGGTTCCATTGTGCCGGGCCACACACCGGCGGCCCAAAGCGGGTGGCGGGTCTATCGCGTCACACCGCCGCCGGGGCCCGTTGCGGGCTGCTGAGGTCTACTGGGGCCCGCTGAGGCCCGAAGCCCGGGCCCGCTCGGGCCCGGCGCTCAAGGCCCGCGCTCAGACCCCGCGCTCAGACCGTGGTCGGGTCCTCGCCCCGGTCCAGCGCCTTCCACAGGTCGGCCGGGGTCTCGCTCTTCGCCGGGGCCTTGCGGGTGGGCGCCTCGTAGCGGCTGCCCATGGCCGGCCAGCTCCGGCCGTAGCGGAGGGTGAGCAGCCCGGCGACGGCCAGCAGCAGCCCGCCGGCCAGCGCCACCCAGGGCCAGCCGGTGTGGCCGACCTCGGTGGCCGCCGACCCGGACAGCGCCAGCTTGCGGGCCGCCTCGGCGTCCAGCGCGGCGGTGTCCCCGGCGCCCGCGGCCGAGGCGGCGGCCGCGCCGAGGCCCGCCAGCAGGGTCAGCGCGCCGACCGCGAGCCGGCCCGCGCCGCGCACCGCGAACACCGCGACGGCCGCCGCGAGCCCCACCAGGGCCAGTCCGCCCGGGAGTTCGGAGATCGCGCCGCCGGAGACGGACACCGCCAGGGTGCCGGCCCGGCCCTCGGCCCAGACCCGGCCGACGGCGGTCAGCACCAGCACGGCGCTCAGCACGGTCAGCAGGAGCATCACGCCGAGCGTCCGGCGGCCCGACGCGGGGGCCGGCGGGGCGGGTACGGGGGTCTGGTCAGGTGCGCTCACCCGTCCACTATCCCCCGCCCGGCGTCCGGCCCCGCACCCGGGGTGGGCGGCCCGGCCGGGAACTCGTCCGTCCGCAGCACCAGCGTCCGCCCGGCGAGCGGCAGGAACAGGTCGTTGCCGAACGGCACCCGCTCCGCCTCCCGGTACCCGCCGTCGGCGGACGGCGCGGTGTGCACGGTGCAGGCCGCCGCCGCCGGGTCGACCACCACGTACAGCGGGATCCCGCTGCGCGCGTACGCCAGCGCCGTCTCGGCGAGGTGCGGCCGGGCCACCTCCAGGACGGCCTCGACGTCGCTCCCGGCGTACCGGCCCCGGCCGTCGGGCTCCGCCCCCGGGGCGGTCACCGTCAGGTCGGGGATCAGGTCGGGGGCGTCGGCCGGGGCGTCGGTCACGGCGCCGGACAGCACCCGGCCGTGCCCGCCCAGCTGGTCCTCGATCTGGGCGGCCGCATCGAGCACGACCACCCGCCGCAGTTCGTCGGGCGACACCTCGGACATCCCGGCCGCCTCCCTCGACGACTCACGGCTTACAGCTCACGACTGTCGACTCACGACAGTTCCGGCGTCCGCAGCGTATTGGCGGTGGCGACGGCCCGCAGCACGGCGGCCGCCTTGTTGCGGCACTCGGTGTCCTCCCCGTGCGGGTCGGAGTCCGCGACCACGCCCGCGCCGGCCTGCACGAAGGCGGTGCCGTCGCGCAGCACGGCGGTGCGGATCGCGATCGCGGTGTCGGAGTCCCCGGCGAAGTCCAGGTAGCCGACGCAGCCGCCGTACAGGCCGCGGCGGGTGGGCTCCAGTTCCTCGATGATCCGCATCGCGCGGGGCTTGGGCGCGCCGGACAGGGTGCCCGCCGGGAAGCAGGCGGTCAGCACGTCGAAGGCGGTCCGCCCGGGCGCCACCCGGCCGGTGACGGTGGAGACGATGTGCATCACGTGGCTGTAGCGCTCGATGTGCATGAAGTCGACCACCTCCACGCTGCCCGGCTCGCAGACCCGGCCGAGGTCGTTGCGGCCCAGGTCGACCAGCATCAGGTGCTCGGCCCGCTCCTTGGGGTCGGCGAGCAGTTCGGCGGCCAGCGCCGCGTCCTCGTGCGGGGTGGCGCCGCGGTGCCTCGTCCCGGCGATCGGGTGCACCATCGCCTCGCCGGCGGTCACCTTGACCAGCGCCTCCGGGCTGGAGCCGACCACGTCGAAGCCGCCCTCGGCGGTGCCGTCCGGCCCCGGGAAGCGGAACAGGTACATGTACGGGCTGGGGTTGGTGGTGCGCAGCACGCGGTAGACGTCCAGCGCCGAGGCCGGGCAGGGCGCCTCGAAGCGCTGCGAGGGGACGACCTGGAAGGCCTCGCCGGCCCGGATCCGCTCCTTCACCACCTCCACCGCCGCCCGGTACGGCGCGCCGCCGAACGGGGAGCGGGCCTCGCCCGGCCCGGCAGGGGTGAAGGTGGCCAGGCCCGGGTCGACCGGCTTGAGCAGGTCGGCCTCCATGGCGTCCAGCCGGGCCACCGCGTCCGCGTAGGCCTCGTCCACGCCGCTGGCCAGGTCGTTGTGGTTGACGGCGTTGGCGATCAGCAGCACCGTGCCGTCGACGTGGTCGAGCACGGCGAGGTCGGTGGCGAGCATCATGGTCAGCTCGGGCAGCCGCAGGTCGTCCGGGTTGAGGTCGGGCAGCTTCTCCAGCCGGCGGACGACGTCGTAGCCCAGGTAGCCGACCAGGCCGCCGGTGAGCGGCGGCAGGCCGTCGTCGTCGCGGCGCGGGGTGTGCAGCGCCTCCAGCGCGGCGCGCAGCACCTGCAAGGGGTCGCCGCCGGTCGGGATGCCGACCGGCGGGGTGCCCAGCCAGCGGGCCTCGCCGTCCTCCCCGACAGTGAGGACGGCGGCGCTGCGGACGCCGACGAAGGAGTAGCGCGACCAGCTGCGGCCCTGCTCGGCGGACTCCAGCAGGAAGGTGCCGGGCCGCTCCTCGGCGAGGCTGCGGTACAGGCCGATCGGGGTGAGACCGTCCGCGAGGAGCCTGCGGGTGACCGGGATGACCCGGGTGTCGACGGCGAGCTTGCGGAAGGCTTCGAGATCCATGGCGAGCGGCACCTTCTGGAGTTCCGGTAGGAGGAGCAGGAGGAGGGGTCAGGCGAGCGGGAGCACGTCGGCGTCGAAGCAGGTGCGGTCGCCGGTGTGGCAGGCGGCACCGGTCTGGTCGACCTTCACCAGCAGGGTGTCGCCGTCGCAGTCCAGCGCCACCGACTTGACCGCCTGGGCGTGGCCGGAGGTGTCGCCCTTCACCCAGTACTCGCGGCGGCTGCGGCTCCAGTAGGTGCAGCGGCCGGTGGTGAGCGTGCGGTGCAGCGCCTCGTCGTCCATCCAGCCCAGCATCAGCACCTCGCCGGTGTCGTACTGCTGCGCGATCGCCGGGAGCAGGCCGTCCTCGGTGCGCTTGAGGCGCGCGGCGATCTCGGGGGCCAGGGCGGTGGTGCCGGGGGTGGCGGGTGTGGTGGACATGGGGCCATTGTTGCAGTCCGGCCCGCAGCCCCGGTGCGGCCTGCGCCCTGCGCCGTGCGCCTTGTGCGGTGGGCCCTACACGGTGCACTCACTACCTCCGGGCTGGATCCGTGCGGCCGGGGAGCCTATCCCGCCCTACCCCGAACCTCGCCGTAAAGGGGCGATTTCGGCCAACCGCCTGCCGGGCGGGCCCCGCGTGGGCCATCCTCATGCCCATGACCTCCGAGCAGCAGCCGCCCGCAGCCGCCGACTCCCGCCCGTCCCGGGGCCTGGTCCTCGCCGTCGTGGCCGTCCTGGCCGTGCTGCTCGCGGTGGTGGCCACCGTCCTGCTCTGGCCGGAGGAGCGCAAGCCCGCCGCCGCGCCGCCCCCGCCCACCCCCACGGCCACCCCGACCCCGACGCCCACCCCCACGCCGACACCCACCCCGACCAAGACCCCGCCGTACGCCTTCTTCCCGGTCGGCGCCTGCTTCGACCACCCGCAGCTCAGCCCGGTGATCACCAAGGCCGAGGAGCGCCCCTGCACCGGCGAGCACGACGGCCAGGTGATCGCCGACCTGAAACTGGCCGACGGCCTGACCGGCGAGATCCCGATCTCGCTCGCCATGCGCGAGGGCTGCAAGGAGGCCGAGGCCGCCGCCAAGGCCCGCCAGAACGACGGGAAGACGTACTACGGCCGCCAGTTCGGCCCCGCCCAGGCCAACTACCAGCAGGGCTGGCGGGACTACACCTGCACCCTGACGGCCTCCAACAAGCAGGGCGGCCCCAAGCTCACCGGCAACCTGCACTGACAGCCTCTATCGTGGCGCCATGTCGAACCACGCCCTCGCCGAACGCCACCGCCTCGCCGCACTCCTGGCCGCCGCCGGGCCGGACGCCCCCACCCTCTGCGCCGGGTGGACCACCCGCGACCTCGCCGCCCACCTGGTGATCCGGGAGCGCCGCGCCGACGCGGCAGCCGGCATCCGGGTCGGCGCCCTCGCCGACTGGACCCACCGGGTGCAGTCCGCGTACGCCGAGCGCCCGTACGAGGAACTGCTGAAGCTCTTCCGCTCCGGCCCGCCGGTGTTCTCCCTGTTCGCCCTGCCCGGCGCCGACGAGGCCGCGAACACCGTCGAGTACTACGTGCACGCCGAGGACGTCCTGCGGGCCGCCGACGACTGGACGCCCTCCCCGGTGCCCGCCGGCCGCGCCGAAGCCCTGTGGCGCCGCCTGCCACTGCTGGCCCGCCTGGAAGCCGGCCGCCGCTCCCCCGTCCGCCTGACCCTGCGCCGCCCCGACGGCCAGTCCCTCACCGTCGGCCCCACCGGCTCCCCCACCGTCCAACTCACCGGCGAACCAGGCGACCTGGTCCTCTTCACCTACGGCCGCGGCACCCACACCACCCTCACCACAGACGGCTCCCCCGACGCCCTCGAAGCCCTCCGCCACGTCCTCCCCCTGCCCGCGCGGTAAAAGCGAGAGAAATGAAGCGCTGCCCCTCGGAATACCGAGGGGCAGCGCTCGACGACCCAAGACCGA
Source organism: Kitasatospora sp. NPDC058243 (assembly GCF_042882025.1). NCBI lineage: Bacteria > Bacillati > Actinomycetota > Actinomycetes > Kitasatosporales > Streptomycetaceae > Kitasatospora > Kitasatospora sp. NPDC058243. Next base: position 42,569 of record NZ_JBHVWW010000030.1, on the reverse strand, counting down.
TAGAAATGGGAGGAGATCGAAAACCCCCGGTCGACAATCAGCTCCGCCACGAGTCGAGAGAGACGCTCGGGCCATCGGTGAGATAGCTGATCAGAGCGCCCCTGGTAGTGGAGACGAATTCCTCCGGTACGGCACCGACGCCGACCCACGCAACGTCCGAGTGCTTGGCAGGTTCCCCGTTCGCGAGCTCACCGGACCACCGGTGAGTCGCGAAAACGACAGTCAGGAAGCCGTTGGGAGCCTCGACGCCGCGAGCACCGTGGATGACGTGAACGAGTTGCAAGTCCTCGGGAGCGGCGACGAGCCCGGTCTCCTCCCTGAGCTCGCGAACCGCCGTCTCCGTGATCGGCTCGCCTGGTTCGCTCTTGCCGACCGGCAGATCCCACAGGCCCTGCGCGAACTTGGCCCTGGGCCCCCGCCGGAGAAGAACGACACGTTGAGCTTCAAGGTCATGGACGATGACGGCGGCGACCAGCAGAGTCATCGACTCCGTAGCGGGATTGAGAGCAGTCATCTGATCGGCGGTCGGCTGAGCCACGTCGGTCGGGTCCTTCCTGCGGTACGGCTGTCATGTCAGTGCCTCGCGTGTCCGGCGTTCCAGATCTACGGCTCCAGGAACACCACGTCTACGGTAGATCGCCAAGCACGGGCGGATTGAGGAAATCGCCTTTCTCGTCCGGTCCGAGGTCATGCCGGCCATGAGGTCGAGCGCACGCCCCCAGGCTGCGACCGCCTCGTCCGCTCGGGCTTGAACAGCCAAGCTGTCACCCAGATCTGCGTAGGTGAGGGCGTGAACCCGCTTGTACTTCTCGGCATCCCAACGAATCAGCGCGGCACGGTGCTGCTGTTCGGTTCCTGCGTGGTCCCCGAGGTCGGTGAGGGTTCGAGCAGTGTGGCTGGCGACAGTACCGACCGCAGGGCCGCTGACGAATGAGAAACTGGGCTGAGGGTCGCCATCTCGAACGAGGGCGTTCTCCGCGGCGAGGAGCGCCTTGGCTGCGGAGGACTTGTCACGGGTGGCGGCGAAAGCACGAGCGTGAGTGATGTGAAGAAGCGCCTCGGTCCTTCCATCCACCCGACCAACGCTCCGAGCGAGTGCATTCTCGATCAGCGCCGCACAGTGGTGGGGCTGCTTGAGACTGAGCGCCTGATGGGCCAGGGTCCGCATCATCCATCCGGCGTGACCATGGGGGTCCGACTCCACAGCGAGTTGGTAGCCGACCTGGTAGTAGCGCTGGGCAGCGCCTTCTTGGCCGAGGTCGTGGTGTTTCCATCCAGCAAGGTAGGCAAGTTCGGCCACGGCTCCGAAGGCGTGCCGCCGCGTGCTTTCGTTGGGGAAGCGGCCGTTGAGCATCGGGGCTGCAGTGTCGGCCAGGTAAGCGGTCACGGTGGTCAGCCCGTGCCCGCCGCCGAGTCGTTCGTCTGCCGCGCTGAACACGGCAGTGATCTGCCGAACGACCTCAACTTCTTCAACACCGATGCGGGCCAAGCCGGTCCGGGCCCTCATCAGGCGCGAAATCGGCTCAGGATCGTAGAGCAACGGCATGGCTACACCGGCAGTTGTGAATGCGGCGACGGCCAGAAAGGTGCGGCGCTCGACATCTGCACGGCCGAGATTGGCAACCGCCTCGACCGGATCACTACTCACCGCCAAGGACTCTTCCGGGGTGGCGAAGCCGAGTTCGGCAAGGGTGACCCGGCGCCCGGAGCGGCGGGAGAGCGCCTCGGCGATGTATTGGCCGACTTGCCCCGCCGGCTGCGCGCCGTTGATCCAGTGGGCCACGGCGGACTTGTTGGTGAGGAGCATCTCACCGTTCTCCGCACCGATGCACCGCACAGCACGGGCTAACGCCTCATAGGTCCATCCGCCCGCTGAAATCGTCTCCCTGAGGCGGTGATTGGGTTCCCTGCGTGTGGCCACGATCGATCCCCTGAGGTCGGGCTGTAAACCGCGTAAACCACTCTACGTGTCGACAGGTATACCGATCGTGCTGTTGGGCCGGTTCACTGGATTCGAGCCTGCCAGGGCCTCTGAGTCCTGTCGCTCTGAAGGTCGAACCACAGTGCGGTTGCTCATCGCCGCACCGATCAACGCCCCAGTCCGGGAGGGCTGATGAACACCGACGACTGCGCTGTGCTCCCGATGCCGAAGTCCCAGAAGGTGCAACCGACCACGGCTGCGGTGAGATCCGCCCGGCTGTGGGTGATGCGTGCGGCTCGGTCCTGGCCGGAACTCCTCTCCGAGAAGTCACTGCGCGATGTGGAGTTGTGCACCGCCGAGTTGATCACCAACGCCGTTGAGCACACCGGAAAGCGCTGCCGCGTCACGGTCCGGTGGACTGGGGTCCGCCTCCGGGTCGAGGTCGCGGACAGGAGTCCGCAGCCGCCGGTGAGGAGCGCGGCAGACGACATGGCCACCGGCGGCCGCGGCCTGCTCCTGGTGGAGGCGCTGACCCACTCCTGGGGCTGGTACCCGGCGGAGGAGGGCAAGGTGGTCTGGTTCGAGGCGGCACCCGACCAGGTCGTGACGGGGGACTCGCGGCTCGCCGCACCAGCCATCGCGACTCATGCTCACGCCCAGCCGGAAGTCGCGGTGAGCGCTCCTTCCGCCTCGCCTCGTTACGAGATCCGCCTGATCGACTCCCGAAGCCCCCACTTCTTCCTGCTGGAGTGCTGGGGGATCTACGACCGCGAACAGCACGAGTACGTGCGCGTTCCGGGTTCCTCGGACCGGATCAGGCGCTTCTACACCAAGTCGGCCGCCGAGTCCCAGCTGCGCCACTCAGGCACCCTGACGGTCGAGGAGGAGAAGTGCACAGCCTGATCGCAAGTCCGTTCCTCAAGAGCTTCGTTGTGCTGCGACCGGGCCGGCTGGAGGGCATCGAGCTGCCCGAACGACGGTTCCGGGAGCTGGAGCATTCCCACGACTCCGGGGCCAACCTCCCATTCTGGCTCGCGCACGCCGCCCGTGCCCGCTGGGGCGCCGAACTGGCGATCCGGCCGACGAGTGAAGCCGTCCTGGTCCGCGACGCCCCGGTGTACGGGCACAGCCGTGCGAGCTGGGAGATCAACCTCGGCTGCGACCTGGACTGTGAGCACTGCTACCTCGGAGAGAAGCGATTCGCCGGCCTGGACGAAAAGGGCAAGCGCTGTCTGCTGCTGACCCTGCGGGACGCCGGGATCCTCTGGCTCCAGATCACGGGGGGCGAGGCGCTGATCGACCCCCACTTCGCGGCTTCGTGCCGGCTCGCGCACGATCTGGGAATGATGGTCGAGGTCCTGACGAACGGCACGCGACTGTCGAGCCCCGCAGCCCTGGAAGCGCTCGCCGCCAGCAGGCCGTACAGGGTCACGGTCTCCCTCTACGGCGCGACCGCAGAGACGTACGACTCGTTCACCCGACGTCGGGGCGCCTTCAAACGGGTCACGCGCGGACTGGCCGCCGGAATCACGGCCGGCCTTCCCCTGCAACTGGCGTTGATCGTCACCGCGCAGAACGCGCACGAGCTCTCCCGGATGCATGGGATGGCGGACGAACTCGGGCTCCCCTGCAAGGAGTACACCCACATGTCGCCGACGATCTACGGCGGCGCCGAATCGCTTGCATCCCAGTCGCCCGCTCATCTGAGGCCGCTCGAACGGTTCACGGGCTGCAACGTGGGACACACGTTCCTCCACGTCGACCCGCACGGAAGGGCCTCGATCTGCAAGGTCGGCCGCGATGAGCAGATCGATCTCATGGCCGAGGGCGTCCAAGGCCTCGCCCGGCTCGGCGGAATCGCCGACCGCCTCATGCTTCGCACCGGTGGCTGCTCCAGCTGCCAGCTCTCCGCCGACTGCTCGGTCTGCCGACCTCTGGCCAAGCGCTACCAGGAGGCGAAGGCACCACTGAACACCTACTGCCAGCACGGACAGAAAGGAAGCACAGCATGACCGCTGTCATGGTCGAGATCACCACCACCCGGCGCGAGGACGACGACGAGACGCTGGGGTTCATCGACGACATGGAGGACTTTGGCGCGGACGCCCTCCCCGGGTGCAACGACGACAACCCGTACCGGTAGGGCGCAACCCCAGAGGCCGACGGCTGCGGTGCCGTCGGCCTCCGGGGTGACTCTGGGAGCCTGTGAGCCGTGACCACCAGCCGCCTTCACTGGGCAGACCTGCCCGGCTCCGTGCGCCGGGCCGTCACTGCCCGCCTCGGGACGCCGGTCCTTGCCGCGCAGACCGTCTCGGCCGGTTTCAACTCCGAGATCGCCGCCAGACTCAGCACCTCCAGGGGCGCCGTCTTCGTCAAGGGGATGCAGCTGAGTCACCCACGCGTGTGGACACAGCGACGTGAGAGGGAGATCAACCCCTACGTGGAAGGCCTCGCCCCCACCGTCCTCTGGCACCTCGACGTCGACGGCTGGAGCCTCGTCGCGTTCGAGCACGTCGAGGCCCGCCACGCCGGCTACCGGGACACCGGTGACCTGGAGCTGATGGTCGACACCCTCAGTCGACTCGGCAGTACCCCGTGTCCCCCGATCGAGCTGCGCCGGGCCGAGCAGCGATGGGCCGCCTACGTGGACGACCCCGAGGTGCTGCTCCAGTTCGGCGGCAACCACCTGCTGCACACGGACCTGAACAACGAGAACGTCCTGATCCGCGAAGACCATGCACTTCTCGTCGACTGGGCGTGGGCCACCCGGGGAGCGCCCTGGATCGACCCGGCCCTGTGGGTGGTCTGGTTGATCGCTGCGGGCGGCCACGGCCCGGCTGCGGCGGAAGCGTGGGCCGCCAGGGTCCCGGCCTGGCAGACCGGCGATCCGACCGTGGTGGACGCCTTCGCGCAGGCTCAGGCCCGGATGTGGGCCGAGATCGCCGGAGACGATCCGGACCCGTGGACTGCCGGGCTGAACCGGGCGGCTCAGCAGTGGGCCCGTTTCCGCGGGCGCAGCTGAGGTCTGCGGCCGCTCCCCCGGCTGCGAATGTCAGTGGCCGGGTGCAGACTCGCAGAGGGTCGGGGAGGGTGCGTGCGTGCGCGCGCCTGACGGAACCGGCCTGGTCACGTCTTCCGTCGAAGGGGCACCACCTCATGCTCACCACCGACTTTCCGGCCGGCGCGCCCTGCTGGATCGACCTCGGCAGCCCGGACATCCCCGCCACCGCCGAGTTCTACGGCAAGGTCTTCGGCTGGACGTTCCGGTCCGGCGGCCCGGAGGCGGGCGGCTACGGCTTCTTCCAGCTGGGCGGCAGGACGGTCGGCGCCGTCGGCCCGCTCGACGAGGGTGACCAGCCGACCTGGACGACGTACTTCCATGCCGCCGACGTGCATGCCACGGCGAAGGCCGCCGAGCAGGGCGGCGGCTCGGTGCTGGTGCCGCCGATGGACGTCATGGGCGAGGGGTGGTTCGCCCAGTTCGCCGACCCGCAGGGGGCCAGGTTCGCGGTCTGGCAGCCGGGCAAGACCGCCGGTCTGGAGGCCGTGTCGGAGGACGGCGCGCTGGTCTGGTCCGAGCTCCACACTTCGGACCAGAGCGCCGGGGTCGGCTTCTACCAGGCGCTGTTCGGCTGGCGGGTGGAGAAGTTCGAGCCGGCTCCGGGCATGGACTACCGGGTGATCTCGACCTCCGAGGGCGACCAGCAGGCCACGGCCTTCGGTGGCATCGCCCCGACCATGTCCCCGCAGGAGCCCTCCGCCTGGACGCCGTACTTCGCCGCCGACGACGTTGACGCGGTGATCGCGAAGGCGACGGCGGCCGGCGGCTCGGTGCTGATGCCCGCCGAGAGCGTGCCGAACGTCGGCCGGCTGGCCTGGCTGGCGGACCCGCACGGCACGCCGTTCGCGCTGATCAAGGGCGAGCCGCCGCAGGCCTGAGAACGCAGGAGACCTGAGAACACCGCAGGCCTGAGAACGCGGAAGGGCCCGCCACGCACCAGCGCGGCGGGCCCTCAGGGCGTACGTCCGGTCACCGCACCGGGTGCCCGGCCTCCCGCAGCGCGTCCTTGACCTGCCCGATCCGCAGGTCCCCGAAGTGGAAGACGCTCGCGGCGAGCACCGCGTCCGCGCCCGCCTCGACGGCCGGCGCGAAGTCGGCGAGCTTGCCGGCGCCGCCGGAGGCGATGACGGGCACGGAGACGGTCTTGCGGACGGCCCGGATCATCTCCAGGTCGTAGCCGTCCTTGGTGCCGTCGGCGTCCATCGAGTTGAGCAGGATCTCGCCGGCGCCGAGTTCGGCCGCGCGCCCGGCCCATTCGACGGCGTCGAGGCCGGTGCCCTTGCGCCCGCCGTGGGTGGTGACCTCGTAGCCGGACGCGGTCTCGGTGCCGGGGGGGCAGCGCCGGGCGTCGACGGACAGCACCAGGACCTGCCGTCCGAACCGCTGGGCGATCTCGCGGACCAGTTCCGGCCGGGCGATGGCGGCGGTGTTGACGCCGACCTTGTCGGCGCCGGCCCGCAGCAGCTTGTCGACGTCCTCGACGGCGCGGATGCCGCCGCCGACGGTGAGCGGGATGAAGACCTGTTCGGCGGTGCGGCGGACCACGTCGTAGGTGGTTTCCCGGTCGCCGGAGGAGGCGGTGATGTCGAGGAAGGTCAACTCGTCGGCGCCCTCGGCGTCGTAGAGCTTGGCCATCTCGACCGGGTCGCCGGCGTCGCGCAGGTTCTGGAAGTTGACGCCCTTGACCACCCGCCCGGCGTCGACGTCCAGGCAGGGGATGACACGTACGGCGAGGGTCACGGCTGTTTGCCTTCCAGGGTCTTTGCCAGCCCGGATCGATAGGCGTCGAGCTCGATCTCGACCATCATCCGGGAGTCGATCAGCCCGTCGACCACCACCATGGTGGCCACCGGGCGGGCGGCGTCGAAGAGTTGGTGGTGGGCGCGGCCCACCTCGTCGGCGTCGCGGACGTGGGTGATGTACATCCGGGTGCGGACCACGTCGTCCGCCGTCAGACCGTACGCGGCGAGGGCGTTGAGCCCGACGCCGAACGCGGCGAGGGTCTGCCGGTAGGGGTCTCCCTCGTGCTCGATCCGGCCGTCCACCCAGGCGGTGGAGCCGGCCACGTGCACGTGGTCTCCCGCGGCGACCGCCCGCGAGTAGCCGAACTGGTCCTCCCAGGGGGAGAATCCGCCGACCCTGCCACGTACGATCCGACGTTCCGTCATCCTGAAACCGCCTCCAGGGCCTCTTCGAGGGTGAACTTCTGCTCGTAGAGTGCCTTGCCCACGATGGCGCCCTCGACACCCGCACCGACCAGGCCGGCGATGGCGCGCAGGTCGTCGATCGAGGAGACGCCGCCGGAGGCGACGACGGGGCGGTCGGTGGCGGCGCAGACGTCGCGCAGCAGCTGCAGGTTGGGGCCGGTCAGGGTGCCGTCCCGGTTGACGTCGGTGACGACGTAGCGGGCGCAGCCCTCCTGGTTGAGCCGCTCCAGCACCTCGAAGAGCTGGCCGCCGTCGCGGGTCCAGCCGCGGCCGCGCAGGGTGGTGCCGACGACGTCCAGGCCGACGGCGATCTTGTCGCCGTGCTCGGCGATGGCCTTGGCGACCCACTCGGGGGCTTCCAGGGCGGCGGTGCCGAGGTTGACCCGGGTGCAGCCGGTGGCGAGCGCGTTGGCGAGCGACTCGTCGTCGCGGATGCCGCCGGACAGCTCGACCTTGATGTCGAGGCGACCGGTGACCTCGCGCAGCAGCTCGTAGTTGGTGCCGGTGCCGAAGGCGGCGTCGAGGTCGACCAGGTGCAGCCACTCGGCGCCGGCGTTCTGCCAGGCGAGGGCGGCGGCGAGCGGTTCGCCGAAGGAGGTCTCGGTGCCGGACGCGCCCTTGACCAGGCGGACGGCCTGGCCGTCCCGGACGTCGACGGCGGGAAGCAGTTCGAGGCGGCTCATAGTCACAACTCTTCCGAGCTCAGAGGGTGTTGACCCAGTTGGTCAGGAGGGCGGCGCCGGCGTCGCCGGACTTCTCGGGGTGGAACTGGGTGGCCCAGAGCGGGCCGTTCTCGATGGCGGCGACGAAGGGCTGCCCGTGGGTGGCCCAGGTGACGAGCGGGGCGTGGATCCGTGCGCTGTGGGTCTCCAGCTCCCAGTGCCGCACACCGTAGGAGTGCACGAAGTAGAAGCGGGTCTGCGGGTCGAGGCCGGCGAACATCCGGCTGCCCTCGGGCACGTCGACGGTGTTCCAGCCCATGTGCGGGATGACGGGGGCGTCCAGCGGCTCGACGACGCCGGGCCACTCGTCGCAGCCGGCCGTCTCCACGCCGTGCTCGACCCCCTTCTCGAAGAGGATCTGCATGCCGACGCAGATGCCCATGACGGGGCGGCCCCCGGCGAGCCGGCGGCCGATGATCCAGTCGCCCCGGACGGACTTCAGGCCGCGCATGCAGGCCTCGAAGGCGCCGACGCCGGGGACGAGCAGGCCGTCCGCGTTCATCGCGGTGTCGTAGTCGGAGGTGACGGTGACGTCCGCCCCGGTCCGTTCGAGCGCGCGCTGCGCGGAGCGGAGATTGCCCGACCCGTAGTCGAGGACGACGACGTTCTTGCCCATGTTCAGGTGTCCAGTCTCTCTACGTGTCCGGAGCTCACGTGTCCAGAGCCCATGTATCCAGCGTCCATGCGGCTAGAGGCGCATGATGCCGGAGGCCAGGCACATGACCGAGCCGAACGCGAGCACCAGGATGACGCCCTTGGGCAGCTTCTGCTTCCAGAACGAGATCACGCCGCCGGCCAGGAAGAGGCCGACGAAGATGAGGGCGAGGGTCGCCTTGCTCACAGTGCACCCTTGGTCGAGGGGAGGATTCCGGCCGCGCGCGGGTCGCGCTCGGCGGCGTAGCGCAGGGCTCGGGCGAGCGCCTTGAACTGGCATTCCACGATGTGGTGGGCGTTGCGCCCGTACGGCACGTGGACGTGCAGGGCGACCTGCGCCTGGGCCACGAAGGACTCCAGGATGTGCCGGGTCATCGTGGTGTCGTACGAGCCGATCATCGGCGCCATGTGCTCGGGCTCGGTGTGCACCAGGTACGGCCGGCCGGAGAGGTCCACGGTGACCTGGGCGAGCGACTCGTCCAGCGGCACCGTGCAGTTGCCGAAGCGGTAGATGCCGACCTTGTCGCCGAGCGCCTGCTTGAAGGCGGCGCCGAGCGCGAGGGCGGTGTCCTCGATGGTGTGGTGGGTGTCGATGTGCAGGTCGCCGTCGGTCTTGACGGTGAGGTCGAAGAGGCCGTGGCGGCCGAGCTGGTCGAGCATGTGGTCGTAGAACCCGACGCCCGTGGAGATGTCGGTCTTCCCGGTGCCGTCGAGGTCGATCTCGACCAGGACCGCGGTCTCCTTGGTGGTGCGTTCGACGCGTCCGATGCGGGACATACGGGTTACAGCTCCTTGATCACGGTGCGGACGGCGTCCAGGAAGGCGTCGTTCTCGGCGGGCGTGCCGGCGGTGACGCGCAGCCACCCGGGGACGCCGTTGTCACGGACCAGGACGCCCTGGTCGAGGATGGCCTGCCAGACGGCGTGGGTGTCGGCGAAGCGGCCGAACTGGACGAAGTTGGCGTCCGAGTCGGTGACCTCCAGGCCGAGCCCGCGCAGCGCGTCGACCAGCCGGTCGCGCTCCGCCTTGAGCCGGCCGACGTACCCGAGCAGGGTGTCGGTGTGCTCCAGGCAGGCCAGCGCGGTGGCCTGGGTGACGGACGACAGGTGGTACGGCAGGCGGACCAGCTGCACCGCGTCCACCACGGCCGGGTCGGCGGCCAGGTAGCCCAGGCGCAGCCCGGCCGCGCCGAAGGCCTTGGACATGGTGCGGGAGACCACCAGGTTGGGGCGGCCCTCGATGAGCGGCAGCAGCGAGGCCCGGTGCGAGAACTCGACGTACGCCTCGTCGACGACGACCAGGCTGGGCCCGGCGGCCTGCGCGGCCTCGTACAGCCGCAGCACGGTGTCGGCGGCGACGGCGGTGCCGGTCGGGTTGTTCGGCGAGCAGATGAAGACGACGTTCGGCCGGTGCTCGGCGATCGCGCCGAGGGCGGCGTCCAGGTCGATGGTGAAGTCGTCGTTGCGCGGGCCGGAGATCCACTCGGTGCCGGTGCCCCGGGAGATCAGCGCGTGCATCGAGTAGGAGGGCTCGAAGCCGAGCGCGCTGCGGCCGGGGCCGCCGAAGGTCTGCAGCAGCTGCTGGAGCACCTCGTTGGAGCCGTTGGCGGCCCAGACCTGCTGCCGGGTGACGGCGAAGCCGGTGGTCCGGCCGAGGTACGCGGCGAGGCCTTCGCGCAGTTCGACGGCGTCCCGGTCGGGGTAGCGGTTGAGGTTGCGGGCGGCCTCGGCGACGCGTTCGGCGATCCGGGCGACCAGCTCCTCGGGGAGCGGGTACGGGTTCTCGTTGGTGTTCAGCTGGACGGGCACGTCCAGCTGAGGCGCGCCGTACGGGGACTGGCCGCGCAGCTCGTCGCGGATGGGGAGGTCGTCGATCCGAGTCACCCGAGTCGCACCAGCCACCGGAGTCGCACCAGCCTCAGAAGTCACAGGAGTCACAGAAGGAGTAGCAGCAGTCACGATCCCGGCACCGTCCAGTCGAAGCGCGCCTTGATCGCGTCGCCGTGCCCGGGCAGGTCCTCCGCGTTGGCGAGGTTGACCACGTGCGCGGCGACGTCGGCGAGCGCGTCCCGGTCGTACTCGACGACCTGGACGCCGCGCAGGAAGGTCTGCACGGACAGGCCGGAGGAGTGGCAGGCGCAGCCGCCGGTGGGCAGCACGTGGTTGGAGCCGGCCGCGTAGTCGCCCAGCGAGACCGGGGTCCAGCGGCCGATGAAGACGGCGCCCGCGTTGACGACCTTGGCGGCCGCCGCGTGCGGGTCCCGGGTCTGGATCTCCAGGTGCTCGGCCGCGTAGGCGTTGACCACGGCGAGGCCCTGCTCCAGGTCGTCGACCAGGATGATCCCGGACTGCCGGCCGCCCAGCGCCTCGGCGACCCGCTCGCTGTGCTTGGTCCTGGCGACCTGGACGGCGAGTTCCGCCTCGACCGCGTCGGCCAGCGCCGGCGAGTCGGTGACGAGCACCGAGCCGGAGGTCGGGCCGTGCTCGGCCTGGCTGATCAGGTCGGCGGCCACGTCGGAGGGCAGCGCGCTGTCGTCGGCGAGGACGGCGATCTCGGTCGGGCCGGCCTCCGAGTCGATGCCGATCCGACCGGCGAAGAAGCGCTTGGCGGCGGCCACGTAGATGTTGCCGGGGCCGGTGACCATGTTGACCGGCGCGCACTCCTCGGTGCCCAGCGCGAACATCGCCACGGCCTGGGCGCCGCCGACGGAGTACACCTCGTCCACGCCGAGCAGCGCGCAGGCCGCCAGGATGGTCGGGTGGACGCGGCCGGCGCCCCAGTCACTGTTAAAAGGGGCCTTCTGCGGCGGCGAGGTGACGGCGATGCCCTGGACGCCCGCCTCCTGGGCCGGCACCACGTTCATCACCACGGAGGACGGGTAGACGGCCAGCCCGCCCGGCACGTACAGGCCGACGCGCTCCACGGGCACCCAGCGCTGGGTGACGGTGCCGCCCGGCACCACCCGGGTGGTGTGCTCGGTGCGGCGCTGGTCGGCGTGCACGGCGCGGGCCCGGCGGATCGACTCCTCCAGCGCGGCCCGCACCTTCGGGTCCAGCGTCTCCAGGGCCTCGGTCAGCTGCTCGGCCGGGACACGGGTCGACTCCAGCCGGACGCCGTCGAAGCGCTCGGTGATCTCGATCACGGCCGCGACCCCGCGATGGCGTACGTCCTCGGCGATCGGCCGCACCTTCTCCAGGGCGGCCGCCACGTCGAACTCGGCACGGGGCAGCAGGTCACGCGGGTCGTCCAGCGAGCCGCGGAGGTCGATTCGAGAGATCACGCCACCCAGTGTAAGGAGTGGCCGGAACCCCTGGTCCCGCATTTCAGTCCGTGATACGAAAGGCGAGACGACCGGGGGGACGGGGAAAAGCATGCTGGAGCACGCCCCGGAGGGCTGGACCGATACGGAGCGTGAGCTCTGGGAGGCCTTCCGTCGCGGCAACGTCTTCGACCGGCGGAGTGGCGACGCCGCCACCGACGACCCGTTCGGGGACGCCGCCTGGGGCCCCGGGCGCACCGTCCGGGCCAAGGTGCTCGCCCATCTGTTGCTGGCCGGCCCGGCCGCCGCCACCGGGCGGGTCGCCTCGCTGCGGCTCAACGGCGTGCTGGTCACCGGCGCGCTCAACCTGGCCGGCGGCGCCATCGGCCACTACGTCGAGCTCCGCGAGTGCCGTTTCGAACGCAAGATCCTCATCTCGGAGGCCTCGGCCTCCACGCTGCGCTTCGTCACCTGCCTGATCCCCCGCCTGGAGGCCTCCCGGCTCACCACCACCGGCGACCTCCATCTGGCCCGCTGCCGGATACCCGAGGGCGTACGGCTCACCGACGCCAAGGTCGGCACCGACCTGCTGCTCAACCAGACCGTCCTGGGCGGCGACCGCTACGGCCGCGCGCTGTCCGCCGACGGCCTGGCCGTCCACCAGGATTTCGAGGCCGAACGCGTCGACGTGCAGGGCGAGTTGAGCCTGCGCACGGCCCGGATAGGCGGCCGGCTGTCGCTGCGCGGCGCCCAGCTGCACGCCGTCCCGCAGAACCGCACCTGCCTCAACGCCGTCCGGCTCACCGTCGGCCACACCCTCTACCTGACCAGCTCCGCCGACGGCGGCTGGTTCGGCTCCCGCAGCTACTACGGCTCCGGCTACGGCCAGAACCCGCCGCCCGGCGCCCCCAGCACCCCGTTCCGCGCCTTCGGCCGGGTCCGGCTCTCCGACGCCCGCTTCGAGAGCGCCTGCCTGATCTCCGGCGAGTTCCACCTGGAGGGTGACGACGAGCTCTCGCTGCGCCGCATCCACACCCCCGAGCTGCGGTTCACCTGCCGGGTCCGCCCCACCGGCACCGTCTCGCTCTCCCGCGCCCGGGTCGGCAACCTCGTCGACACCCCGGACGCCTGGCCGCGCGGGCGCCACCTGGGCCTGACCGGCTTCGTCTACGAGGTGCTGCGCCCGGTCGGGCCCTTCAGCGTCCAGCAGCGGATCGCCTGGCTGGAGGGCTCCTCGGTGGACTTCCAGCCCGAGTCCTACGAGCAGCTCGCCGCCGCCCTGCGCCGCGACGGCGCCGACGACGACGCCCGCGAGGTGCTGTACGCCAAGCAGCGCCGCCGCCACCGGACCCTCCCGCTGCCCGCCCGGATCTGGGGCCGGGTCCAGGACGCCACCGTCGGCTACGGCTACCGCCCCGGCCGGGCCGGCCTGTGGCTGCTGCTCGCCTGGGCGCTGGGCAGCGTCTGGTTCGCCACCCACCCGCTGCAGCCGCTGAAGGCCGACGAGCACCCGCACTGGAACCCGGTGCTGTACACGCTCAGCCAGCTGGTCCCGGTCGTCGAGCTCGGCCAGCAGGGCTGGAACCCCGGGGGCCTCAGCCAGTACGTCACCGCCGGGCTGGTGATCGTCGGCTGGCTGCTCGCCACCACCGTCGTGGCCGGCGCCACCCGCATGCTGCAACGGGGCTGACCGCCCCGGCGGGCCGCCCTCGGGCGCAACCCCGACGCGCCGCGACCGCGCGGGGAACTACGCTGTCCGCCGTGACAGAACGGCTCCCGCTCTTCCCGCTGAACAACGTGCTCTACCCGGGCCTCGTGCTGCCCCTGAACGTCTTCGAGGAGCGTTACCGCCGTCTCGTCGCCGACCTGCTCCAACTACCGGCCGACACGCCGCGCCGCTTCGGCGTGCTCGCCATCAAGGACGGCCGCGAGGTCTCCCCGGTCCGCCCCGAGGAGGGCCCGACCGGGCCGCTCGGCGGCCTCGGCACGGCCACCGGGGACCCGCTGGAGGCGATGTTCCACATCGGCTGCGTCGCCGACGTCGCCTCCGTCCAGGAGCAGCCGGACGGCCGCTACGAGCTGCTGGTCACCGGCACCACCCGGTTCCGGCTCCGCTCGGCGGACGTCTCCGGCCCGTACCTGACCGGCGAGGCCGAACTCGTCGAGGAACAGCCCGGCGAAGGCTCCGGCGCCCTCGCCGCCGAGGTCGAGCGGGCCTTCCGGGTCTACCAGAAGCGCCTCGCCGGGGCCCGCGAGGCCAGCACCGTCGGGCGCCAGGAGCTCCCGGACGACCCGCAGGTGCTCTCCTACCTGGTCGCCGCCGCCTCGGTGTTCGAGACCCCGGTCAAGCAGCAGCTGCTGGCCTGCCCCGACACCGCCCAGCGGCTGCGCACCGAACTCGACCTGCTGCGCCGCGAGAGCTCCGTGCTCAGCTGGCTGCCGTCGCTGCCCGCCGTCGACCTCACCCGCCAGTCGTTCAGCCCCAACTGATCCGGGAAGCCCGCACGCTGATCCGGAAAACCCGCACGCTGACCCGGGAAGCCCGCACGCTGGCCCGGAAAACCCGCACGGCGAAGAAGGAGCCCCACATGGCGAAGAAGCCGAAGAAGGGCGGGCAGGGCACCCCCGCCACCGTCGCCCTGGAGACCGCTGCCGTCCCGTTCACCGTGCACGCCTACGAGCACGACCCGGCCGCCGCCTCCTACGGCGGCGAGGCCGCCGAGGTCCTGGGCGTCGCCGCCGAGCGGGTCTTCAAGACCCTGGTCGCCGACGTGGACGGCGTGCTCACCGTCGGTGTGGTCCCGGTCGCCGGGCAGCTCGACCTCAAGGCCCTCGCCGCCGCCGTGGGCGGCAAGCGCGCCGCCATGGCCGATCCGGCGGCCGCCGAGCGCAGCAGCGGCTACGTCCTCGGCGGCATCTCCCCACTCGGCCAGCGCCGCCCGCTGCGGACCGTGGTCGACGCCAGTGCGCTCACCCACCCCACCGTCTACGTCTCCGGCGGGCGCCGCGGCCTGGAGGTCGAACTCTCCCCGGCCGACCTCGTCACCCTCACCGGCGCCCGCACCGCACCGATCGCCCGCTGACCCCGGCCGACGGGCCCACCCGCGGGTGGGCCCGGGCCTACGCGGTCAGCCCTGCCCGCGCTCCCCCGGCCGCGCAGCGTCCTCCGGCCGAACACCGTCGTCCGCCCGCACGGCGTCCTGCGGCCGCGCCGCGCCGTCCGCCCACGCCGCGCCGTCCGCGGGGGCCTGCGGCGCAGCCGCCCCGTACGGCCCGGCCCAGTACGGCGGCGGGTCCTCCTCGCGCTTGCCGAACGCCGCCGACAGCGCCAGCAGCACCACCATCGCCGCCATCGGCCACACCAGCAGCGCCCCCAGCGCGCCGAGGTCGATGCTCGCGTCGAAGTGCCCGCCGTTGCCGACCCGCCGGGCTTCGGCGATCAGGTCGTTGCTGGGGCCGAGCCACCGGCCGAGCCGCCAGGCGCCGACCGAGCCGAGGAGTCCGCCGACCATCAGTCCGAGCGCGACCGCGATGCCGCCGCCGCGATGCCGGGTGGCCAGGAAGGCCCCGAGCGCGGTCAGGAGGCCGGCGCCGAGCGCGATCAGGGCGAAGACCGCGTCGGCCCCCGCCCGCTGTTCGCCTTCGGGGTCGGCGTAGAGGATGCGGTCGCCGTCCACGACCAGCGGCACCTTGGGCGCGAGCCAGACCCACAGCCCTGCCATCACCAGTCCGACCGCGATGCAGGCCAGTACCGTGCCCGCGCCGAGCCGCAGCTCGGGCAGCAGCCGCTCCTTGAGCGTGGGGCCCGGCGACTGCGCGACCGCGAGGCCGGCCGGCGGCGGGGTCCCGGCGTCGGGGGCGGGCGGCGGCGCGTACGGATCGGGGGTGATGTCCGGCACCGCGTCCGCGGCGGCGCGGGTGGGGTCCGGAGGTGTGTTCGGTACGGTCACAGGCCCCATCGTTTCACGATCGCGGCCGGGACGAGCCGCCGCCCGTGCCTCCCAGAGCCGGACTCCGCACCGCGCGGAGCCGGACCCCGGGCGACCCCCGGGACACCCCCTACCGGGAGACGGCCCGCCGGTAGGCCCAGGTGGCGATCGCCAGCGACACCACGCCGACGCCCGCGCAGACGGCGAGGTCGCCCGCGATCAGCGCCCAGTCCGGGTCGGGTTCGAACGTCCGGGCGAAGGCCTCGACGCCGTACGTGGAGGGCAGCAGGTCGCGCAGCCACAGGACGGGCTGCGGGAGGTGGTCGACGGGCAGCACGCCGAGCAGCAGCGCCGCCGACATGCCGAGCTGCCCGAGCATGGTGGCGATCTCCTGCCGGGGCGCGAGCAGCCCGCAGGCGGCCCCGAGCCCGGACAGGGCGGCTCCGGCGAGCGGGACGACGGCCAGCAGCACCCACAGCTGCCCGAGCGGCAGCCCGAACATCACGGCGCCGAAGGCCGCGGTGAGGACCGTCCCGGGCAGCGTGAACGAGGCGTAGGCGGCGGCCGCGCCGAGCACCACGGAGGCGGCGGGTACGGGCAGCGTCGCGTAGTGGTCGAGTCCGCCGGTGGCCCGCAGCTTCCCGAAGTACTGGGCGAGCAGGTTGAGGGCGACGAACGCCACCACCAGCACGCTGGACCCGGCGACCACGGACCGCGCGGCCGAGGTCTGCCCGGCGTCCACCACGCCCCGCATCATCACGAGGATGCCGACGGACTGGAAAGTGGCGACGAACAGCAGCGGGATCCGCGCCACCCGGGCCCGGGCGAGTTGCGCCCGGTAGACGGCGGCGAGGGCGGGCAGCAGCCGGGCCGCGGGGGCGAGCGGGGCGGGGGTGCCGCCGGTCGCGGGGGCGGTGGCCTGCGGCGGCACCGAGAGCAGCGTCACTTGGCCAGTCCTCCGTGGCGGCCCCCGAGCTTGAGGTAGGCGTCCTCAAGGCTCGGGGTGGCGAGGGTGAAGTCGTCGAGGGCGGCGAAGGCCGGGCCGGTGGTGACGGCGGCGACCAGTTCGCGGGCCTGTTCGGGGGTGGTGCGGACGGTCCAGCGGCGGCCGGTGCGTTCGGCCCGTTCGGCGAGTTCGGCGACGGCGGGGACGGTGAGCGGCGCCTCGTCCCGCCAGACCAGGTCGAGCCGGACGTCGCCGTCGACGAGGGCCTTGAGCCCGCCGGGGGTGTCGCAGGCGATGACCCGCCCGTCGTCGATGACGGCGACCCGGTCGAGCACGGTCTCGGCCTCGATGACGTTGTGGGTGACCAGCAGGACGGTGGCGCCGCGTTCGGTGCGGCGCCGGTCGACGGCGGTCCAGACGGCCCGCCGGGCGACGGGGTCCATGCCGGTGGTGGGTTCGTCGAGGACGAGCAGCGGCCGTTCCCCGACGAGGGCGGCGGCGACGCAGGCGAGTCGGCGCTGGCCGCCGGAGAGCTTGGCGAGCGGCCGCTGGGCGAGGGGTTCGAGCCCGAGTTCGGTGAGGACGTCGGCGGCTTCGGTACGGGCCTGGGCCCGGGTGAGGCCGCGCAGCCGTCCGGTGGTCTCGGCGGCGAGCGCGACGGTCAGTTCGTCGAGGGCGCTGGATTCCTGGCCGAGGTAGCCGAGCAGCCGGGCGGCCCGTTCGGGGTGGCGGACGATGTCGTGGCCGAGGAGTTCGACGGATCCGGAGTCCGGCCGCAGCAGACCGGTGAGCTGGCGGACGAGGGTGGACTTGCCGGCCCCGTTGGGTCCGAGCAGCCCGAAGATCTCGCCCTGGCGGACGGTG
Organism: Kitasatospora sp. NPDC058243; assembly: GCF_042882025.1. Taxonomy (NCBI): domain Bacteria; kingdom Bacillati; phylum Actinomycetota; class Actinomycetes; order Kitasatosporales; family Streptomycetaceae; genus Kitasatospora; species Kitasatospora sp. NPDC058243. Next base: position 25,006 of record NZ_JBHVWW010000030.1, on the reverse strand, counting down.
AGGCTGATTCCGTCGTTGGCCCGGATCTCGCCCGCGGCGGCTCCGCGCCCGGTGCGGTAGGTCCTGACGAGGTCGCGCACGGCGACGCACGGCGGGGTGTTCTGGGGTACTCGCCCTGCCGACTCGGTCACGACCGAAGACTTTACGCGTTCGCCCGGGCGAACCGGACAAGGGGGCCTGATCACCGAAAACCGGCACGCGGCTCGCCGGGTCCAACCCGGGCCGTGCGCCCGTCAGTCGTCCACGACCACCATCGATCCGCCGGGCACCCGCACCGCCAGTTCCTTCCAGAATCCGGCCCGGATGGCGTAGCGGTCGTGTTCGTCGATCTGGTCGTCCTTGTGCGCGAGCAGTCCGAAGCGGGCGGCGTAGCGGAGGAGTTCGCCGTCGACCCGGTGCGGGATGCGGGGGTAGTCGGGCCAGAGCACGGTGAGCCGTTCGACGTCGCCCAGCCGTTCGCTCCAGCGGCGGGCGAAGACCTGGCCGACTTCGTGGGCGTCGCCGCCGATGGAGGTGATGTCCTCCTCGCGGTCGGCCCAGCGCTGTTCGGCGGTGGTGAGGTGGGCGAGGGTGGGGAGGCTGTCGCCGGCGGTGACGGCGGGTTCGGGGGCGGGGCGGTCGACCCAGCCGCGGTCGGAGGACCAGCGCAGGACGGGGCCGGCCTGTCCGGGGGCGCCCGTCGTGCCGACGGCCTGCCCGTTGGTGCCGTGCCCGTTCGCCTGCCCGTTCGCCTGCCCGTTCAGGAACCCGTTGCCGCCGTGCCCGTTGGCGCCGTGCCCGTTGACGAGCCCGTTGCCGCCGTGGCCGTTCGCGAGTCCGGTGCCGCCGTGCCCGTTGACGGCCGGGGCGACGGCGGGGGTGCGCCCGGCGAGGTCCTTGGGGGTGGGGACGACCTTGAGCGCGGCGGCCGGCTGGGGCCGCCCGGCCCCTGGGACGGCCCCGACGACAGCGGCCCCGACGGCGGAGGCCCCGAGGGCAGCGGGCACGGCGGCAGCGGGCACGGCGGCCGGGGCGACGGCGGCCGGCTGGACGACCGGGGGCGCCACGACCGGCGCCGCGGCGGGTGCCACCACGGGCGGGGCGACGGGCGGGGCGGCGAGGATCTTGGCGATCTCCTGGCGGGCGCCGGGCGCGGGAAAGACGTTGGCGTTGTCCCGGAGGCTGAAGGAGCCCTCGATCCACTCGCGGTCGAGCACTCTTCGCTCGTCGGCCTCGCCGACCAGGTCCTCGGACTGGTTGAAGTCGCCGTCGGCGGCCTGGAGCGCCCACAGGTGGACGGCCACGCCGTGTTCCTTGGCGGTCATCATGCCGGGCAGCAGGTCGCCGTCGCCGGTGATCAGGACGACGTCGGCGCAGGCCCGGTTGCGGGCGAGTTCGGAGAGTTCGGCGTGCATGGCGGCGTCGACGCCCTTCTGCACCCAGCGCCCTTCGGCGCGGGTGAGGGCGCCGAGCCGCACGGTGACGCGGGGCAGGACGCGCAGCCGGCGGTGTTCGGGCATCGGGCGCCGGTCGGGGGCGGCGTCGAACCAGTAGATGCGCAGCAGCGGAAGCCCGGTCTCGGCTTCGGCGCGTTCGCGCAGCGCGGTGATCAGCGCGGTGTGGTCGACGGTGACTCTGGAACGGGATGGGTCACCGGCGAGCAGGCTGGCGGCGGCGCCCAGCAGGTATCCGGCATCCACCAGGACGACACAGCGGTCCATCGCGCACCTCTTTCCACTCGCCCTCGTGTGGGGGTCGGGCCGGGTGGGCGCGGATCCGCCCGTCGTCCGGACGTGGTGGGGTGAGGGGCCCCCGTGGCCGCCCGATCGTTGGGTCACCTTTTCCCCCTGGTTCGCGCGCCGAACCTCGACGGATGTCGCGGTACCGCAACGGCAAGCCCAACGGAACGCAAAGGCGGGCCCCGTTCAACGACGGGGCCCGCCCTTGGTCACGCCGGGGAGTGCGAGCGGGCGCCCGCCGCGGGGTGCGAGCGCCCGCGGCCCGGTGGGGCCGGGTGTCAGCCCTTGAGCTCGGCGGCGACCAGCTCGGCCAGCTGGACGGCGTTGAGCGCGGCGCCCTTGCGCAGGTTGTCGTTGGACACGAACAGCGACAGGCCGTGCTCGACGGTCTCGTCGGCCCGGATGCGGCCGACGTAGCTCGGGTCCCGGCCGGCGGCCTGGAGCGGGGTGGGGATGTCGGACAGTTCGACGCCGGGGGCGGCGGCGAGCAGTTCGGCGGCGCGCTCGGGGCTGATCGGGCGCTCGAAGCGGGCGTTGATCTGGAGCGAGTGGCCGGAGAAGACCGGGACGCGCACGCAGGTGCCGGCGACCTTGAGGTCCGGGATGCCGAGGATCTTGCGGCTCTCGTGGCGGAGCTTCTGCTCCTCGTCGGTCTCGTTGGAGCCGTCCTCCACGATGAAGCCGGCCAGCGGCACCACGTTGAAGGCGATCGGGCGCTGGTAGACCTTGGGCTCGGGGAACTCGACGGCGGAGCCGTCGTGGGCGAGCGCGGCGGCGCCGTCGACGACCTTGGCGGCCTGGTCCTGGAGTTCGGCCACGCCGGCCACGCCGCTGCCGGAGACGGCCTGGTAGGTGGAGACGACGAGCGCGGCGAGGCCGGCCTCCTCGTGCAGCGGGCGCAGCACGGGCATGGCGGCCATGGTGGTGCAGTTCGGGTTGGCGATGATGCCCTTGGGCCGGTCGGCGATGGCGCCGGGGTTGACCTCGGAGACGACCAGCGGGACGTCGGGGTCGCGGCGCCAGGCGGAGGAGTTGTCGATGACGACGGCGCCGGCCGCGGCGGCCTTGGGGGCGAGGGCCTTGGAGGTGGAGCCGCCGGCCGAGAAGATCACGATGTCCAGGCCCGTGTAGTCGGCCGTGGCCGCGTCCTCGACGGTGACCTCGGTGCCCTGCCAGGGCAGGGTGCGTCCGGCCGAGCGGGCCGAGGCGAACAGCCGCAGCTGCTCGACCGGGCCCAGTCCGCCTTCACGACCAGCGCGCTCCGCCAGGATCTCGCGGACCACTGCGCCGACCTGGCCGGTGGCCCCGACAATGCCGATCTTCATTCCGACTACTCCTCTGGATGGTGCTGTCTACAGCCGCACTCTGCCCATCATGCCTTGTCACGAGGGTGCGGCGGCCTGGTGTTCCACGGTGTGAGAGCGACTAGTGGTCCAGACCACTCACGAGCTTCAGCGCCGCCTCGACCTCCGCCCCGCCGGCCGGCAGCAGCGGCAGCCGGACGTCCGGGGTGGGGATCCGGCCCTGGGCGTGCAGCACGCCCTTGATCACCGTCGGGTTCGGCGCGGCGAAGGCGGCCAGCGCCAGCCCGGTGAGCCGGTGCCCGAGCGCCCGGGCCCGGGCGGCGTCCCCGGCCTGCCAGGCCTGCGTCAGCTCGACGAACCGGGCGGTGGCCAGATGGGCGGAGGCGAGGATGCCGCCGGCCGCGCCGAGCGCCAGCAGCGGCGACAGGAAGGCGTCCTCCCCGGTCAGCACCGCGAAGTCGGCGGGGGCGGCGGCGAGCAGTTCCACCGCCGTCTGGTCCACTCCCCCGGTCGCGTACTTGACGCCCACCACGCCGTCCAGTGCGGCGAGTTCGAGCAGCGCGGCGGCGGACAGCTGCTGCCCGGTGCGGTACGGGATGTGGTAGACGACCAGCGGCAGCGGGCTGCTCCCGGCGAGCGCCCGGAAGTGCGCGACCGTCCCGGCCTCACCCGGCCGCAGGAACGCCGGGACGGTGACCAGCGCGGCCGCGGCCTGCGGCACCCGCTTGCCGAGCGCGGCCAGCGACTCGGCGGTGGAGCGGGTGTCGCCGCCGTGCGCGCCGACGGTCAGGAGGGCCCCGCGGGCGGCGCAGGCGGCCGCGGCGGTCTCGACCACGGCCCAGCGCTCGTCCTCGCTCAGCGCGGCGGGCTCGCCGGTGGTCCCGAGGGCGACCAGCCCGGCCGCGCCGGCCTCCAGCAGCTCGGCGGCGAGCACGGCGAGGGCGTCCAGCGCGACCGTGCCGTCCGCGGCGAAGGGCGTGATCAGGGGGACGTGGATGCCGGTGAGTTCCATGGCCACGATCCTGCGGCCCGCCGATCGCCCAGGTCCAGTTCACATTCGTGATGCTTCTCGTAAGCTGAGCCGATGCTCGACGTCCGACGCCTGCGCCTGCTGCGCGAACTCGCCCACCTCGGCACCATCGCCGCCGTCGCCGAGGCGCTCTCCTTCAGCCCTTCGGCGGTGTCCCAGCAGCTGTCCGTCCTGGAGAAGGAGGCGGGCGTCCCGCTGCTGGAGCGGACCGGGCGGCGGGTCGCGCTCACTCCGGCCGGGCGCAACCTCGTCCGGCACGCCGAGGCGGTGCTCGCCCTGCTGGAGCAGGCGGGCGCCGAACTCGCCCACGCCCGGCGGGGCTTGGCCGGCCCGCTGCGGATCGGCACCTATCCGTCGGCGGCCCGCGCGATCATCCCGGCGGTGCTGGGCGAGCTGGCCGCCTGGCATCCGGGCCTGGAGCCGATGGTGACGGAGGTGGATCCGGCGGGCGTCGCGGCGGCGCTGCGCGCGGGCGAGCTGGACGTCGCGCTGGTCCACGAGTACGACCTCGTCCCGGCCGATCCGGAGCCGGGCCTGGCGGTGACCCGCCCGGTGTTCACCGAGCCGATGTACCTGGCGGCCCGCGCCCCGGGTACGGTCGCCGAGCAGCGCGGCGCGCCGTGGATCATGGCCCCGCCGGGCACGCTCTGCCACAGCATGGCCGTCCGGGCCTGCGAGGCCGCCGGGTTCGCGCCCCGGATCCGGCACCAGATCGACGACTTCGCGACCGTCCTGGCCCTGGTCGCGGCCGGCCAGGGCGTGGCCCTGGTCCCGCAGCTGGGCGCCGCGCAGCCCCCGCCCGGCGTGGTCCTCACCCGGCTGCCGATGTACCGCCGCACCCGGGCCGCCTTCCGCGCGGGCGCCGGCTCCCACCCGGCCATCTCGGCCTTCGTCTCCGCCCTGCACACGGCCGTCCCCCCGGGCCTGGGCGGGCACGGCTGATCCCCCGCGCCTCGCTAAGAGGCACGGGGGATCAGGCGCACGTCAGCCCGCCAGGCAGCTCGGCCCGAGCAGCTGCTTGAGGTCCCCGAACAGCGCCGGGTCCGACTTCACCCGGTGCCGGTCCAGCCGCAGCACGGTCGTCTTGTTGCGGCTCTCCAGCCGCACCCGGACCTCCGTGGTGCCCCGGTGGCTGCCCAGCACCTCGCCGAGCCGGGCGATCAGCGGCGGGGTGATCTTCACGCTCGGGATGTTGATGATGATCGGCGCCTCGGCGTGCGCGTTCGACAGGTCCGGGACGGTCAGCTCCATCCCCATCAGGCGCGGCACGTCCTCCCGCTTGTCCAGCTTGCCGCGCACGAACACCACGGCGTCCTCGACGAGTTGGGCCGAGACCAGCTGGTAGCTGGCGGGGAAGAACATGCAGTCGATCGAGCCCGCGAGGTCCTCGACGGTCGCGATCGCCCAGGCGTTGCCCTGCTTGGTCATCTTGCGCTGGAGGCCCGAGATGATGCCGCCGATGGTGACGATGGTGCCGTCGGGCCGTTCGGCGAGGTCGGCCACCGCGCAGTCCGCCTTGTCGGCGAGCACGTGCTCGATGCCGTGCAGCGGGTGCGAGGAGACGTACAGGCCGAGCATCTCGCGCTCCTGGGTGAGCAGGAAGGACTTCTCCCACTCCTCCTCGGAGAAGACGACGTCGAGGCCGAAGCTGGGCTCGTCGGAGACGGCGTCCCCGCCGAACAGGTCGAACTGGCCCTCGGCCTCCTTGCGCTTGACCCCGACGACGTTGTCGATCATCGGCTCGAACTGCGCGCTGAGGCCCTTGCGGGTGTGCCCGAGCGAGTCGAAGGAGCCCGCCTTGATCAGCGATTCGACGGTCCGCTTGTTGCAGACCACCGACTCCACCTTGTCGAGGAAGTCCGGGAAGGAGCTGAACTTCCCCTTCGCCTTGCGGGTGCGGATCATCGAGTCGACGACGGGGCCGCCGACGTTGCGGATCGCGGTGAGGCCGAACCGGACGAGCGTGTCACCGTGCGGGGTGAAGTCCGAGTCCGACTCGTTGACGTCCGGCGGCAGCACCTGGATGCCCATCTTGCGGCACTCGTTGAGGTAGATCGCCGACTTGTCCTTGTCGTCCTTGACGGACGTCAGCAGGCCGGACATGTACTCGGCCGGGAAGTTCGCCTTGAGGTAGGCCGTCCAGTACGAGACCAGCCCGTACCCGGCGGTGTGCGCCTTGTTGAACGCGTAGCCGGAGAAGGGGACCAGGACGTCCCACACCGCCTGGATCGCCGCGTCCGAGTAGCCGTGGTCCCGGCAGCCCTTCTGGAAGGGCACGAACTCGGCCTCCAGGATCTCCTTCTTCTTCTTGCCCATGGCCCGGCGCAGCAGGTCGGCCTGGCCGAGCGAGTAGCCGGCGAGGATCTGGGCGGCCTTCTGCACCTGCTCCTGGTAGACGATCAGGCCGTACGTCGGCTTGAGGATCTCCTCCAGGGGCTTCTCCAGCTCCGGGTGGATCGGGGTGATCTCCTGCTGGCCGTTCTTGCGCAGCGCGTAGTTGGTGTGCGAGTTGACGCCCATCGGGCCCGGTCGGTACAGCGCGAGGACGGCGGAGATGTCTTCGAAGTTGTCGGGCTTCATCAGCCGCAGCAGCGAGCGCATGGGGCCGCCGTCGAGCTGGAAGACGCCGAGCGTGTCGCCGCGTGCCAGCAGTTCGTAGGTCGGCTTGTCGTCCAGGGGCAGATCAAGCAGGTTGATCTTGATGCCCTTGTTCTTCTCGATCGCCTTGACGGCGTCGTCCATGATCGTCAGGTTGCGCAGGCCGAGGAAGTCCATCTTGAGAAGGCCGAGGCCCTCGCAGGTGGGGTAGTCGAACTGCGTGATGGTGACGCCGTCGGTGTGCCGGGTCCAGACCGGGATGTGGTCGGTCAGCGGCTCGGCGGACATGATGACGCCGGCCGCGTGCACGCCGGGCTGGCGGATCAGGCCCTCGATGCCGCGCGCGGTGTCGATGACCTTCTTCACGTCCGGGTCGCTCTCGTACAGCCCCCGGATCTCACCGGCCTCGCTGTAGCGCGGGTGGCTGTTGTCCGTGATGCCGGACAGCGGGATGCCCTTGCCCATCACGTCCGGCGGCATCGCCTTGGTGATCCGGTCGCCCATCGCGTACGGGTAGCCGAGGACGCGCGAGGAGTCCTTGATGGCGGCCTTCGCCTTGATGGTGCCGTACGTGACGATCATGGCGACCTTGTCGGATCCCCACTTCTCGGTCACGTACCGGATCACGTCACCGCGCCGGCGCTCGTCGAAGTCGATGTCGACATCGGGCATGGAGATGCGCTCGGGGTTGAGGAAGCGCTCGAAGATCAGGCCGTGCGGAATGGGGTCGAGGTCGGTGATGCCCATCGCGTACGCGACCAGCGAGCCCGCCGCCGAACCACGGCCGGGGCCCACCGCGATGCCCTGCTCCTTGGCCCACATGATGAAGTCGGCGACCACGAGGAAGTACGCCGGGAACCCCATCTGGATGATGGTGTCCATCTCGTACTCGGCGAGCTTCTTGTGCTCCTCGTCGTACCCGCCCGGGAAGCGCCAGTCCATGCCCTTCCACACCTGGGACTTGAAGAAGTCCGCCTCGGACTCGAAGCCCTCCGGGATCGGGAAGCGCGGCATGAGGTTGCGGAACTTGAACATGCCCTCGGTGTCGACCCGGGAGGCGACGAGCAGCTGGCTGTTGCGGCAGCCCTCCTGCCAGGCGTCCGAGGAGTCCAGGGCGTACATCTCGGCGGCCGACTTGATGTAGTAGCCGGTGCCGTCGAAGCGGAAGCGGTCCGGGTCCGAGAGGTTCTTGCCGGTCTGCACGCAGAGCAGCAGGTCGTGCGCCCCGGCGTCGGCCTCGGTGGTGTAGTGCGAGTCGTTGGTGACGACCGGGGGGATGTTCAGCTTCTTGCTGATCTCCAGCAGCCCGTCGCGGACCCGCTTCTCGATGTCGAGGCCGTGGTCCATCAGCTCCAGGAAGTAGTTCTCCTTGCCGAAGATGTCCTGGTAGTCGGCGGCCGACTTCACCGCCTCGTCGAACTGGCCCAGGCGCAGCCGGGTCTGCACCTCGCCGGACGGGCAGCCGGTGGTGGCCATCAGGCCGCCGGACAGGTCGGAGATCAGCTCCTTGTCCATCCGGGGCCACTTCACCAGCCAGCCCTCGGCGTACGAGCGCGAGGTCAGCTTGAAGAGGTTGTGCAGGCCCTCCTTGTTACGGGCCCAGATGGTCTTGTGGGTGTACGCGCCGGAGGCGGAGACGTCGTCCCGCTTCTGGTGCGGCTGGCCCCACAGGATGCGCTTGGTGTTGGAGCGGGACTCCGGCGCGACGTACGCCTCGATGCCGATCACCGGGGTGATCCCGGCCGCGGTCGCCTGCTTGTGGAACTCGGCGGCGCCGTACATGTTCCCGTGGTCGGTCATCGCGACGTGGGTCTGGCCCAGCCGCTCGACCTCCTTGAACATCTGCTTCAGCCGGGCGGCACCGTCCAGCATCGAGTACTCGGTGTGGACGTGCAGATGCGCGAACGGCTGATCGCTCAAGGCGGGGCCTCCGGAGGCGAGTGCGGGTCTGGTGGGCCGGCGAACGCGCAGGTACGCGCAGGTCACGGAAGGTGCCTGGAAACGGATGTGGCCCGGACCACCTCGTGGGGTCCGGACCATCACTCACACGTTCACCCGTCTACTCTAGCTCCCCTTCGGAGTCGGCTCCCTCCGGCTCGGAGCCTCCCGAGCTCAGCCCGGCGAGTCGCGCCCCGGCGGCCTCGCGGACCTCCGCCTGCTCAATCGGATCGTCCCGCAGGTGGGCGAGGCGTTCCCGGACGTGGGGGCGGTCGGGGGCGTGCGCGACGGCCGGCAGGCGGGCGCCGGCCTCGCAGTCCCAGAGGCACTCGGTGTACACCTCGGCCAGCCCGACGGGGGCGACGGCGGCCAGTGCCTCCAGGTAGGCGGGGCGCTCGGAGGAGTGCGGCGTCCACAGCCAGAAGCGGCGCAGCAGCGACGCGGCCCCGGCGGCGTCGGGGCCGAACCGGGCCAGGCCCCGGGCGGTGTGCATCGGGCCACACCACTCCTGGGCCGCCCACTGCCGCTCCAGCTCTCCCGTCAGCATGTTCAGACCGGGATCGCTCTCGCCGCCGTGCTCCGACAGCAGGGCGCGCGGGCTCGCACTGTCCTGCTCGGGGACGGGGTCCATCGAGCCGCGGGGGCCACGCCGCTGGCGTACGTCCTGCCCAGCCACCCGGTGCTCGCCCTCTCGGACGTGGGTACGGAGTGCTTCCCGGGCCTCGGCGGAGTCGGCGAGTGCGAGCAGCTCCAGGACTCCGGTGGCCCGCAGGCAGGTGTCCTCGTCCCCGGTCAGCAGGTCGACGATCGGTCCGACCGGCAGTTCCAGGTCCCGGACGAGCCGCGCCAGGTAGAGGTGCCGGTCGTCCACCTGTCGGTTCCAGCGCCAGTCCCAGCGGATGCACCCGTAGACCAGGTCGGCGGCTGCCGCCGGGTCCTCCGCCGCCATCTGCGCGCCCAGGCCCCGGCCGCGCTGCAACAGCCCGGGCAGGGTGCCTGCCGGGGCGTACTCGTATCTCCGCTGTGCCACGTGCCCAATCGTCCCTTAGCCCCCGACGGCTGGGCGGCGGGGGCTGGGGAGGTGGGGGTGAGGGGGCTGGGGGTTAGGTGTCCTCGTCGGGCGGGGTCGCGCGGAGGGCGGTGATGACGCCCAGGGCGACGGTGGCGATCGCGAGCGCGAGGAGGACGGCGAAGGCGGTGGCGATCAGGAAACGCACGAGTCGTCGCCTCGCTCGGCGGCGAGGAGGAGGGAGAGGAGGTTGAGGAGAGTGGAGGCGGGGGCGGCGTTGAAGCGGACGAGGATGCGGCCGTCGATGGTCTTGTCGGTGGTGGCCGAGGGCCAGATCAGGCCGAACCTCCGGCCACGTTCCTGGACTTCGGCGAGGAGCGTGTGGATGTGGTCGTCGGTGTAGTGCCGGATCCGGGGGTCGGTCGGCAGCATGGGGCGACGGCGCGGGAGCGGGAAGGACATCAGGCGGCGTCCAGCTCGAACCAGACCATTTTGCCGCGTTCCTGGGGATCCACGCCCCAGCGGTGGGTGAGGCCTTCGATGAGCTGGAGGCCCCGGCCGGACTGGGCGAGGGGCGCCGGCTGTTGCTTTTCCGGGAGGACCGGGCTCTCGTCACTGACGGACACCCGGAGGGTGGGGCCGACGGCGAGGATGAGGACGAGCGGCGCGGGGGTGCCGCCGTGCCTCCAGGCGTTCACGAGCAGTTCCACGAGCGCGAGTTCGGCATCGTCGGTGACCGAGGGCAGGTACCCGCAACGACCCATCGCGTCCCGGAGGGACTGGCGGGCGATGGCGAGGGAGGGCGTGTTGAGGTGGCGCATGGGAGTTCTCCCGAGGCGTGATGGTGAGGGAGGAAGCGACGGACACGCAGGCCAGCAAGCATTACTGACGAACCGTCGGATCGCTGTGTCATCGACCATAGCGCAGCTGAGTATCCAAATTTCTACAGTTTCGGGAAGTTCCCCCTATGGTGGTAACTGGTGGACCAGCGCTCGAAAGGCGCGGCACACTTGGCCGGACTGCACCTTCGGAAGGAACCCATGCCTCCACGCTCCAACCCGACACTCCGCCAGCGCAGGCTTGGCACCGAGCTACGGAGGATGCGCGAGCAGGCTGGCTACGGTGGCTCGGAGCTCGGCCGTATCGTTGGCATGAGTCCAGCCCAGGTAACCCAGATGGAATCCGGACGGATCGGCATCAGTGTCGACCGTCTCCGCACCATCGCCGCCGCCTGTAACTGCGCCAATCGCCCGCTGATCGACGCTCTCGCCGAAATAATCACGGAGCGCGGGAGAGGCTGGTGGGAGGAGTACCGCGAGGTCCTGACAACAGACTTCATCGAGGTCGCGGAAATCGAAAGCTACTCGACCGCGCTCGCCACCTGTACGACGACCTACATCCCCGGCTTGTTGCAGACCGGCGCCTACGCCTCCGCGGTCTTCACGCGCGTCTATCCCCCGCTGTCCCGCCCGGACATCGACGTCCGAACCGCCTTCCGGGTGCAGCGACAGCAGATCGTCCGCTCGGGCAAGACTCCACTTCAGGCATTCATCCACGAAGCAGCGCTGCGGATGCAGTTCGGCGGACCCAAGGTGCTCTCCGAGCAGTTGGACGCGCTCGTCGAAGACTCCAAGCACAGCGGGATCTCAATCCGCGTAGTGCCCTTCGCTATGGCCACCTTCCCGGGCGCCTCCGAGAACCTCACGTTCGCGAAGGGCCCCGTCCCCGAGTTGGATACCGTCCAGATGGATGTCGCTCAAGGCGTCCTGTTCTTCGAGTCCCCGGCAGACCTGGCCAAACATCGGGCGATCTTCGATCGCATGGACTCCCTTGCACTCTCCGAGGAGAAGTCGCGGGACCTCATCAAATCAATCGAGAAGGAAGTGGAAGACAGCTATGCCTGAGTCGAAGTGGCAGAAATCCAGCTACAGCGGCGCGACCAATGAGTGCGTCGAGGTCCGCACGGTCGACGGAACGGTCGAACTCCGCGAGTCCGACCAAGGCCACCTCATCATCCCCACCACCCCCGCCCACTTCGCCGCCTTCCTCCAGGCCGCCAAAGCCGGCGAGTTCGACCACCACGCCTAGTACTGCAACCGCATCTGCGTGACGGATGTGGTGTTGGGCTCGTTGGTATGTCTGTGTGCTGATGAGCTGATGGTCGAACAGGTCGAGTCGCCCCTCGGGTAGGACGATTTGCAACTCGGGACTCGGCGCCCCGCAGTGCGGCGGGACGCCGAGCGGGTCCTATCGAATCTCCCTACCCGGAGCTGGAGTCGGTGGCCTATTCACGGCCGCTTCGAGACGGCCTCGGGGTGCCGACGGTGGCACCTCCATCGCCGGCTCCGAGCGACGGGTCGCCGCAACTGACCGTGATGGACTGCACCGATCTCCAAATCGCCAGGCAACTGCGCATCAACGCAAGTAGGGTGGAGCAGCGCCTGACACGCGTGTACCGGAACTCGACGTCAAACGCCGAAGAGACCTTCCCGTGGGCCTGCGCAACGACGGAACCACGACCGGGCGGACAGGCCCCGGAGGCCTCTGACACGGAGCACTCCCAGCCGTCCTCGTCCCCACCGCGGAACCGACTGCCCCTGCCTAAGGATTCATGTGCCGCACACCTCGGACGACCGACCGACCACCCTTGCAGTCGGCACCTACACCATCGACGCCGGACGCAGCACGATCGCCTTCACCACGCGCCACTTCTTCGGCCTGGGCGCCGTGCGCGGAACGTTCGGCCTTACCTCGGGGCAGGTGCACGTCGCCGCCGAGCCCACGCAGTCGTCGGCCACGGCTGTCATCGATGCCGACAGCTTCTCGACCGACAGCGGTACCCGCGACAGGGTCGTGCGCTCACCCAAGTACCTGGGCACAGCCGCACACCCCCACATGGCCTTCGCCTCGAACGCCGTCCAGTCCACGGACACCGGGTACGTCCTGCGCGGAGAGCTGACCGTCAAAGCCACCACGCGGCCCATCGAACTTACCGTCGAGCAGCCGGAATTCACAGCCGATGGAATCCGGTTCCGCGCCACCACCAGAATCGACAGGTACGCATTCGGTATTACCGTCGACAAAGGCATGACCGCCCGTCACCTCACCCTTTCCCTCGACATTCTCGCCGTGCCCGCCGTAGGCGGCATCCCCGGCGACTAGTACTGCAACCGCATCTGGGGGTTGTGGCCTCGGTGTTTGCAGTGGGAGCGGCGGGCTCGGGCCTGGCTGCGTCGGCGGAAGCGTGACCAGCGCAGATGGTGCTCGCTGGCGTGGTGGCGGGGTGTGACGATGAGGTGGCCTGCCGAAACGGTGCGCGAAGCGGGCATGGAAGCCCACTATCACCTCGGACCACGACTCGACCTGCTCAACCGTCAGCTCGTCAGCACACAGTCATACCAACGACGCCGAACGCCAGCGGTAACGACAGATGCGGTCGCAGTACTAGACACACCACGGCGCAGGAAGTCTGCCAGCCCGACTTCCTGCGCCGCGCAGTGTTCGCTCTGTTCGAGCGGTAAGCGGGCAAGGTGACTCACGCCGGCTGGCCAGCGGCATCTGCTTCCACCATCCAGGCTGCTCCTGTTTCCGGCGGCCGGTGATCGGCGTGTTCTGTACGTGTCGTGGATGTTCGCGAGGGGGATGCACGGAGTGATCGACTCCGCACCGTGCGGAGTCGGCTCGATCGAGGGGTCTCCCATGCGTATCGCCTCCACTGCACGACGGTTCCTGATCGCGGGGGTGGGGGCCGCCGCCGCCCTGGCCCTGACGGCCGCGGCCCCGGCGCCCAGCACGGTCAAGGCGAGCGGGCCTGATGACTGCTACTCGGGCTGGGTGTGTTTCTGGCCGGAGGCCAACTTCGGCGGGACCATGGACGCCTACCAGAACCCGAAGATCCATTCCTGCGCCGATGTGCCCGGCGGCAAGGTCCGTTCCATCGTCAACCGCGACGACCAGGACTGGGAGGTCAGCCAGAGCTGGATCTGCAACAACACCAAGAAGAAGGTGCTCTCCGGCGAAGTCAACCCGGACCTCGGCGCCGACTACTACTACTGGAAGTAAGCGAGACCGCGCCAGGACGGTGAGCTGAGCCTCGATACGGCTGAGCCACGAGCTGCTGGTCGGGGCGTGGGCAATCTCGACGTTGTCCGAGGACGCCCACGTCCCGACCTGTCGGCACCGTCTCGCCGTCAAGTGCGGGGAGCAGCTGTCACAGACGATCGCGATCCGCACCCCCGCCAGGCGGAGTGAGCGCGGGTAGCGGCAGAACTCCAGGACGCAGGAAGTCGGCCAGCCCGACTTCCTGCGCCAAACAACCGACGGGACCCCAAATGACCGACACCAACTGGCAGAAGTCCAGCTACAGCGGCGCGACCAACGAGTGCGTGGAGATCCGCGCCGCCGACGGCCTGGTCGAACTCCGCGAGTCCGACCAGGGCCACCTCACCATCCCCACCCACTTCGCCGCCTTCCTGCAAGCCGCCAAAGCCGGCGAGTTCGACCACCACGCCTAGTGCAGCGCCGCGTTGATCCTTCGGGGGTTCATGCGGCTTTGAGTGGGCTGCCGTCGTAGGTCCAGCGGTAGGGCTTGGCGTCGTGTTCGTCGTAGCCCAAGACGAAGGTGGCGCTCGACGATGCCGGCGAAGGGAACCCCGCGCCGCACGACATAATCCCGGCGGATGACTCCGGTACCTCGCGGAGGCTACGAACGACACCAGAATGTCTACATCCATGGGCTGATTCGATACGGAGCTGCGGAACCTAGCGTCGATCCCATGAAACGCAATCGCCGTATCAGCGCTGTCGCGGTGTTGGCGCTCGCCGCCCTCGTCACCGGAACCGGCGCCGGGTTCGCCGCCACGACCACACCGGTGGCCACGCACGCGTTAGACACCGCACCGGCCACGGCCACCGCGCCCACGCGGTCCTTCCAAGGCGCGCTCCCCGCGCCGACCGGCCCCTACGCCGCCGGCGAGGACGTCATCCACCTCACCGACGAGAGCCGTCCCGACCCGTGGGTGCCGTCATCCGGCCCCCGCCAACTGACCGTCACGATGGTCTACCCGGCCGTCCCCGGGACCGGGACTCCGGCCCCTTACATGAGCCTCGCCGAGGCAGCCGGAGTCATCCAGCGGCGGAAGTTGCCGGCGAGCTACGGCGTCACCGCACAGAACCTTTCCGGCGTCACCACTCACGCCTTCGACGGCGCGCGGCCGCAGCGCGGCAAGCATCCGCTGGTGGTCCTCTCACCCGCGTACGAGGACCCGCGCATGACGCTCACCTCGCTCGCGACCGACCTGGCCAGTCACGGCTACGTCGTCGCGCTCGTCGGCCACACCTACGAGGACAGCGGCGAGACGCTGGCGAACGGCCAGACGCCGCCGTGCGCGATCTGCGATGACCCGAAGACGCTCGACTTCGACTCCGTCGCCGCCAGCCGCGCGCTGGACGTGTCCTTCGTGATCGACCGGTTGACGCACGGCAATACCGCGTGGCCCCTGGCGCACCTCATCGACAAGCACGAGATCGGCATGGCCGGGCACTCCCTCGGCGGAGCGGCGGCCGCCGCCACGATGATCGCCGACCCGCGGGTACGGGCCGGAGTGAACATGGACGGCAGCTTCCACCCGGCCCCGATGCCCGGCCAGATCAACCGGCCGCTCCTCATGCTGGGTACGGCCGACTACCACTCGGTCGGCGGCCACGACACCTCGTGGGGGCAGACCTGGGCCGCCCTCGGCGGCTACAAGAAGTGGCTGACGGTCGCCGGAGCCGACCACTTCAGCTTCGCCGACCTGGACCTGCTTCTGGAGCAGGCCGGGTTCCCGACGCCGCCCCTCTCCCCGGAACGCGGGGTGGCGATCACCCGCGAGTACGTGGCAGCGTTCTTCGACCAGACGCTGAAGGGGATCGACAGTCCGCTGCTGGACGGCCCCTCACCGAACAATCCGGAAGTGCTCTTCCAGTACTAGTGCAGCGCCGCGTTGATCCTTCGGGGGTTCATGCGGCTTTGAGTGGGCTGCCGTCGTAGGTCCGGCAGTAGGGCTTGGCGTCGTGTTCGTCACAGGCCAGGACGAAGGTGTCGATGGCCGCGGCCAGTTCGTCGCGGGAGGCGAACTGGCCGCGGCGTCGTAGACGTCGGGTCAGGGTGGAGAAGAACAGCTCGACTTGGTCGAGCCGGCCGGCGTGTTCGGGGGTGTGGTGGATGCTGAATCGGGGACGGGACCTGTGCTCTCCGGCCAGGGCGGCTGGCGCTGCCGCGAGACTCCGCCGAACCGGCCCATGGGACTGGCCCGTCACTCGCGCGGTGACGCCTGCTGGCTGTCGTAGTGCTCCTGGGCGGCGAGCAGCTCGCCTCCGTGCCGGCCGAACCACTGGATCAGTTCGGTCAGCGGCCCGGCCAGGCTGACACCGAGTTCCGTCAGGCTGTAGGTGACCTGGGGCGGGTTGGTGGGCGCGACCTGGCGGTCGACGAGCCCGGCCCGGGCCAGTGCCTTGAGGTTCTGCGACAGCATCTTCTGGCTGATGCCACCGACTCGTTGGTGCAGCTGGGCGAAGCGGTGCGGGCCGGCGATGAGGGCCGAGATGATCAGTGTCGCCCAGCGACTTGTCGTCTGGTCCATGATCGGCCTGAGCGCGCACTTGTTGTCGAAGGTGTCGTGGGCCAGGAGCCGGGCGGCTGTCGCGACCTGCCGAGTTTCCATCACAGCAGGAGCTTACAAAAAAGTAGGTACTTCCCAGCAGCAACTGGCTTTCCTACGGTGACCTCGTAAGCACCAACGTTCGAGGAGCCACTGTGAGCAGCAGCAACGCGCGTACGGCGATCGTCACGGGCGCATCGAAGGGCCTGGGCGCGGGGATCGCCAAGGCGCTGGCCGGGACCGGCGCAGCCGTCGTGGTGAACTACCGGGAGGATGCGAAGGGCGCCGAGCGGGTCGTCGCGGGCATCACCGCCGAGGGCGGCCGGGCGATCGCGGTCCGGGCCGACGTGGCCCGCAACGACGAAGTGCGCCATCTGTTCGATCGGGCGCGCGAGGAGTACGGACCGGTCGACGTGCTCGTCAACAACGCGGCCGTCGCCGCCTTCGCGCCGCTGTCGGGCATCACCGAAGAGGAGTTCCAGCGCGAGATGACCACGAACGTCCTGGGCACGATCCTCACTACGCAGGCCCTGGCCGCGCAGGACGACATCGGCGCCGCTTCGATCATCAACGTCTCGACGGCCGGCACACTCACCCACCCGCCGTACGCCTCGCTCTATGTCGCGTCCAAGAGCGCTGTCAACGCGTTCACCATCGTTGCGGCCAAGGAGCTGGGCCCGCGCGGCATCCGGGTCAACGCGATCATGCCCGGACCGTCGGACACCGAGGGCACCAGGGCCATGGGATTCCCCGGCTCGGCCCAGGAAGCACAGGCGATCGCCGGCACCCCGCTGGGCCGAACGGGCACCCCGGACGACTACGGCCCGCTGGTGGCTTTCCTGGCTTCCGACGACGCGCGCTGGATCACCGGGGATGTCATCCTCGCTTCCGGCGGCATGCGCTGACGTCCCGTCCGTTCGGCTCCGGGCTCCGGGCTCCGGGCTCCGTCGGCTACGAAACAACGGTGCTGGTCGCAGCCGTCAATGAGTGGCTGTGACCAGCACTTTCGAAACACGCCCTGGACACACCACAGCACAGGAAGTCGGCCAGCCCGACTTCCTGCGCCAAACAACGGGACCCCGGCCGGCCGACACCAACTGGCAAAAGTCCAGCTACCGCGCCCCTGGCCCATTCGAGGCCGGAAGATAGCCAACAAACCGGGGCCGCCCGGCACCGAAGTGCGCCGGGCGGCCTCGGCGCCGGGACGTCCGCGGCCTCAGCGGCCTCAGCGGCCTCAGCGGCCTCAGCGGCCTCAGCGGCCTCAGCGGCCTCAGCGGCAGAGGGCGGCTTCCACCAGGCCCTCGACGTGCTTCATGGCCGCCGGGTCGGCCGGCCGGTTCGTCACGGCGATGTTCGCCGCAGCGCTGCCGTCCTCCGTGACGCCGCCCCGGGTCTCGTAGCCCGGGAAACTGCCGCCGTGCCCCCAGTAGAGCCCGCCGCCGCAGGGCAGGGGCTTGCTCACGAGGCCGAGCCCGTAAGCGGCGCCGGGGCCGAGGTAGTCGGCGGGGACGGTCTTCTTCATCTCGGCGAGCTGGGCGGGCCGGAGCAGGTCGCCGTGGAGGAGTTCGGAGAAGAACCGGTTGAGGTCGGAGTTGGTGGAGATCATCTGACCAGCTGCCCAGCCGAAGGACGGGTCCGTCTCCGTGACGTCGCCCAGCGGCGCGTCCGGGGTGTCCCGGTAGTAGCCCTTGGGGTGCGGCTCGCGGATGGTCACGTCGCCGGGGGCGGGGAAGTAGGTGTGGCGCAGGCCGATGCGCTTGACGATGCGGCGGTCGATCTCCGCCGCGAGCGGGCGGCCGGTGACCCGTTGGACGATCAGTCCGGCCACGATGTAGTTCGTGTTGCTGTACTTGGACCGGTCGCCCGGGGCGAAGTCGGCCTTGAACTTCAGTGCGGTGTCGAGGAGGTCGCGCGGCTCGTAGTAGCGGGGCGGGACATCGCCCTTGAGGTAGTCCGGGAGCCCGCTGGTGTGCTGGAGGAGCTGACGGACGGTGATCTTTCGCCCGTCGATGCCGTCCCCGCGGAGGAGGCCCGGCAGGTAGGTCTCGACGGGCCCGTCGAGGTCGATCTTCCCCTCTCCGACCAGTTGCAGCACGACCGTCGCCGTGAACGTCTTGGTGTTGCTGCCCATCCGCACCTGGCCGTCGACCGGGACCTTCGCCTTGGTGGCCAGGTCACCCACCCCGGCGGTGTAGTTGCGGGCGCGGCCGTGCCCCTTCTCGACGCTCGCCAGCGCGCCGGGAATGCCGTCGTCCCGCACCAGCGCGTCGAGGCCCTGCTGGACGATGTCCGGCTTCGGCGCCGCGAACGCCGCGGTCGGGGCCAGTACCCCCGTCGCCAGGGCACCGACGGCCATGGCGGCCACCAGGACCTTCCGGTGCCGGGACGGATGGACGGTCTGCCGCGCCTGCTTGCGCATGTGTCAACTCCGGTTGTTCGTCGAGGGAAACGGCGGATCGCGCCGTTACCCCCACCCTCTCCGGAACAAACCACCTGCGACGATGCTGCTATCCACCCGGTCTTGGGTGGGGTTATCCCCCTATGTCCGCAGGAGTGCGGGTTCACGGCAGCACGGCCACCGCCTCCACTTCCACCAACTGGTCGTTGAGGCTTCCTTGTCAGCGGACCTGGTCGCTCTTCGGCCCGATGCCTCCGACCCTGGCCGGAGTTCCGTCCGGGGCGAACGCGTGGTGGAAGGTGAAGGCGTGCGGCGCGGAGCCGTGGTCGTGGAGGTGTTCCAGCCTCGAAACCCCGTCCTGCCAGACGGGTATCACTCCGTCGGGCACCCACCAGAACGCGTAAGCCGGGCGTCCGGTCCTCTCGAACCAGTCGTGACGCCTGTTCAGCGCCTCACGGTGCAGGTCGGTGTAGATGGCGTCGAAGGCGGAGTGCGGGTCGGTCCAAAGTGAGAGGGTCGCGGCCAGGGCGGTGGTTTCCGCCGTACGGCCCTTGCCGTACCAGGCCGGTACGGCGAACTCCCCCCATGCGCCCCAGTCCAGGTCGAAGTGCGTGCCCCGGCCGCCGTCTGCCGCTTCGGCATGGGCGAGGTACCCGGGGTGCTCGCTGATCCTCCGGTAGACGGCCTCGCCGGTGTCGTGGAGTTCGCGCGTGAGAGGTGCGGGATCGGCGAGAGGTGACTTCAGGACGCCGAACGTGTACAGCGCAAGATGAGGAATGCGTCTCTCCCTGGTTGGGGGTGCCTGGTGCGGGCCCGGCCGCGGGCGGCTCAGCTCGAAGGAACTCCCGTACGACCGTGGGCGATCGCCGAGGACCAGGTGAAGATAGCCGCCTCCGCAGCCCCTGTCGAAGTTGCGTTTCCCCCGCCAAAATGGCCTCTTGCACCGGCCGTTGCGGGCGCGGGCGACGTCGCGGTCCTCGGCGAAGAACGGGTCGGCCTCCTTCGCGTGCACCTGTACGGGCACGCCGCCGGGCCAGTCCGTGCCGAACTCGCCCGGGTTTCCGCTGTGCCCGTTCCTACGGCCCGCGCACCGCTAACGTCGAGCCCGTGATCGTATGGCTCAACGGCACCCACGGCGCGGGCAAGACCACGACCAGTGCACTCGTGCAGCAACTGATCCCCGACTCCCGGGTGTTCGACGCCGAGAAGGTCGGCGAGACACTCATGGACATCACGCCGGGCCTGCCCGGGACGGACAACTTCCAGCACTGGCCGCCGTGGCGGCCACTAGTGGTCGAGACCGCCCGCCACGTGCTCGACTACACCGGCGGGACTCTGGTGATGCCGATGACCGTCCTGGTCGAGCAGTACTGGCGCGAGATCAGCACGGGCCTCGCCCACCACGCCATTCCGGTGCAGCACTTCGTCCTCCACGCCGACCAGGAGACCCTCCGCGGCCGCATCGCGGGGGACACTGTGGTCGGCCCCAACTCCCGGTTCCGCCTCAACCACCTTGAGCCCTACGCCGAAGCGGCCCGTACCTGGTTGCACGCCGAGGCCGAGGTCGTCGACACCACGCACCTCACGCCCGCCCAGGCCGCCCTGCAGATCGCAGAGGCCGTCAGGAGTTGAGGTCCGCCCGCCACCCGCAACAAAAAATGGCCTTCCGATGTCGAGTAGCGCGAACAGCCTCCACCAGGGACCGGCTCAGCCCGCCCAACGCCCGACCGCGCAGGAAAGCGGCCGGCCCGACCCCCCTCGCAACCCCAGCACAAGAGCAGACACCTCCCACCCCTTCCCCTACCAAAAAAGAGCCAAG
>NZ_JBHVWW010000030.1:0-4541 GCF_042882025.1 Kitasatospora sp. NPDC058243 | reverse complement strand
CGCTTGGGGAGCTAGGAGCACACACACCCCCCACCCCGCGTTCTCCCCCCCCACCCCACCCCCCCCCCCAAGGGGGCCCTTCCCCCCCCCCCCCCCCCCCCCAGCCCCGGCACAGGATCAGACGCTGCCCGCCTTTTCCTCGACCAGGACGGCGCCGGGCGCCGTTTCGGGCGTGCGCAGCGGGAGCTTGGACCAGCGGAACGGAGCCAGCAGCAGGCCGAGGTAGGAGTCCGGCAGGCGGACCTGGTCGGCCAGGCCGATGTCCTCGGGCGGCATCCGGTCACCGGGCAGGTAGAAGGTCCCGAACAGCAGATCCCACAGGACGACCTTGCCACCGAAGTTCTTGTTGGCTTCGCGCAGGTCCCGCGAGTGGTGCCAGCGGTGCCCCTCCGGTCCGGGCACCAGGTAGTTCAGCGGGCCCAGCCGGACGTCCATGTTGGAGTGCATGGTGACGCCGTGGCAGTTGTAGAAGGTGAGAAGGATGATCAGGCCCGAGAGACTGTGCAGCGTCCACCCGGTCAGGGCCAGCGGGAAGACGATCGCCACGTCGTCGAGGAAGAAGTCGATGGGGTGGAACCGGGCGGAGTTGAGCCAGTAGAGCCGCTCCGAGCTGTGGTGCACCGCGTGGAAGCGCCAGAAGACCCGCGAACCGTGAATCCACCGATGCATCCAGTAGTAGAAGAACTCTCCCACCAGGAGCGCCAGTGCGGCCTGGGCGACGGGAGGCCAACTCGTCGGCCACAACGTGCTGTCCAGCTCTTCGGACAGCAGGACGGATCCGGCGAACAGGACCGAGAGGAACAGCGGCTCGATCAGCCGGGCGACCACCAGCAGGGCCACCAGACTGGAGGTGGCGTCCGACACGACGTCCTTGCGCGAGCGGTTCCAGCCCTCGTAGAACGGCTGGACCCGTTCCAGGACGGCCACGTACACCGAGGCGAAGAGGGTGACCATCGGCACGATGGCCCACTGTGGGAACGAGGTGTCGACCAGGGTGATGGACGCCCCGAGTGTCAGCACCATGAGAATCGGATAGCTGAGATAGCGGATGGTGAAACGCAGGGTTCTGCGCGCGCCGCCGAGTTCTGTTTCCGTCGTTGAATTCATTCCTGATCTCCCCGTGGACTTCTTCGGACTTCTTCAGGCTTCTTCTGCACCCCTCCGCGCGGGACGGGCAGGTATTTATTGGCTTCCGGCGATCTGCTGCCATATCCGAACCGGCCCAAGCGACGCGAATCCGTTTTCCTCGGCGGCCGCCAGCTCCGCGTCCCGCTCATATCCGACCAGGTCGATTCCCGGCGCCTCTTCGTGAGCACAGGAGATGAGACCGGCCCATGTCCGGGCGGATTCCCCCGGGGGGCCGAAGACGTTCGTCACCCCCGCCACACCATGGCTCAGGTGAAGCACGGCTCCCGCCACCAGGCTGTCGCCCGAGAATCCCCCGAGGAAGATCACGTCGTCATCGAGCAGAAGGGTTTCGGGGAACGTGTTCACCGATGTGTCGCCGCCCGCCCATGCCCGCTCCCATGTGCGCAACTCATCGGCACCGGTGATACGCCGCCACCGCTGGTCGGCGCCGCCCCGTGACGCCACCGACGCCGAGGCCGCGACTGCGGCCGGCCGGTGGATCCACTCCGCCTCGATGAGAATTCGATAGTTCCCCGGGAGGAGGTCGGCGTTGGCGAAACTGTCCTTGACGAAAAGCGGCCCAAGCGACGCCTCCCGCAGTACGTCGAGAACCTCAGAGCCGGACATCGACGGGCTCAGGATCACCAGATTCGGGTAGTACGTGAGGTTCTTCTTCAGATTCACCCACGCGACGTCGGAGAGTTCTCCGGAGAACCCGTGCGCCCGACACATCGCCTCGCACCAGGACGAGTTGTTCCGGGCGGCGGCGAGCAGCATCGGCGCCACCGGGGGGTCGGCGGCCGCAGTCCGGCCATGGCCGAACCATCCCACCGCGAAGTCCGCAACCGAGCGAACGGATCGGCACCAACGGACCCACGACTTCGTAACGTCCACCAACTCCCTTTCGTCAAGGCCGACTCCGCAGCCGGCCGGCTTCCGCACCGCCGACCCTTCGAAAGGGATGGGTCCTGTCCGGGAAATCCCCTGACGACCCAGGCCGAGCGCCTTCAACGACCTTCTTGCACATCGGTGTTGCGCGGCGCTCCGCCATGATCGCCCCTGCTCATGACCACGTCAAGATCCTTCCCGGGGGCATCCTGCGACACCCGCACACGCCCGCCGGCGTCGACGCAGCCGTGGACCGGAAGCGCGGTCGGGCCAACAATTCCCGCGCGCACCCGCGGTTTCGTGCACCAGAATGCCCGCATGGAAACGGACACCGTGGCGGAACTGGTCTCCCAGGCACTGTCGGCAATGCGCGCCATCACCGCCTCGGACGACCCGGACGACCACGACGGCTGGAACGAGTACGGCCCGCTGCTGTGGCGGGCGTCCGCCGACGCGGCGGCACTTCCGCTCGGCCTGGAACTCATCGGCTCCGCCGATCCGATCGAGCGCGCGACAGGCTGCGACCTGCTGCGCGACACCATCCACCACCACGAGGCAGTCCGCACCGAAACGGCCACCGCGCTCGTCGCCCTCGCCCAGCGGGAGACCGACGAGCACGTGCTGCGCGCCCTGGCACGCGCGATCGAGAAGACGCACGACCCGCGCGCCGTCCCCGTCCTCGTCACCCTCGCCGGGCACCCCGACGCCGAGGTCCGTGAGGGAGTGGCCCGCTCGTTCGCGGAGGTCCTCACCGGCCTGCCGGACGGGCCGGACATCCGCACCCTCATCGGGCTGACTCAGGACCAGAACCCGCACGTCCGCGACTGGGCGACGTTCACCCTCGGCGTCCAGTCCAGGGCGGACAGCCCCGCGATCCGGGCCGCGCTCTGGGAGCGGACGGCCGACGAGCACGACGAGACCCGCATGGAAGCGATCCACGGACTGGCCAGTCGGCACGACCCCCGCGTCGTCCCGCTCCTGGCCGAACTGATCGGCAACCCCGAGGGCGCACACGTCCTCACGTTCAGCGCGGAGCCGATCACGGGCGACCCCGAACTCCTGCCGCCCCTCCCGGAGTACGAGCCCGGCGACGACTGGACCACCGACGCCGTGAACGCCTGCAACCCGGTGCGGCGGGCCCGCCTGGACGCCTTCGCCTGGGACCTGGTCTGCACGCTCCACCGGCTCCGCCCCGACCTGGACGCCGCCGTCTCGATGGAACGCTGCGGCTGGGGCCGCTCCCTCGACATCCACGCCGCCCCGGAGTCAACGGGCTACGACATCGAGGCGCTGCTCACCCGCGCGGACGGCGACCCCATACGCGCCGCCGAACTGGTCTCAACCGACCTGCCGCGAACCCAGCCCGCCTGATCTAGCCCGACTGATCTAGCTCTTGGTGCCCCTGCCGCGCAGGAGGTCCGCGATGCGCGCGTCGACCTGCTCGCGGTCGTAGCCGCGCCGCACGATCTCGAACGCCGGCGGGGGCGGCGGTGAACCGGCTTCGGACAGGGCGCTGAGGTAGCGGTCGACTTGCTGGCGCTCGTAGCCACGCCGTACCAGGTCAAAGCCACGGAACTCTGGCGTTGTTGACACTTCGCGTGTCCTCCCACCTTCTGTGTCCACGTCCAGCGCCATGGCACTGGCGACGGAAACGCCGGTGCGGCCACCGGTGCCCACCCACCGACAGGCGGCGCCCGAAGATATCAGCGCCGTACGCGGGCAGTCTCCGGACCGTCGGAACCCGTCAACCCCGCCCCGTCAGCCCCGCCCCCTCCGGTCGGGTCGCAGCGGCAGCACCCCGCGGACGCGCCAGCCGTGGGCGTGCGGGCCGGCGGACAGGTCCCCGCCGAGGGCGCCGATCCGCTCGGACAAGCCGGCCAGGCCGGTGCCCCCACCGCCGGGGCGGCGGGCAGGCAGACCGCCGGGGCCGCCCTGCCGTCCGCTGTCGGTGACGGTGACCCGCAGGGCGGGGCCCGGGACGCGAACCACCTCCACCTCCAGCCGGCCCGTGCTCGGGGCGTGCCGGCGGACGTTGGTCAGCGCCTCCAGGACGACGCGGTAGGCCGCGTCCTGGATCGCGCGCGGGGCGGTCCCCGCCAGGCCCGGCTCCAGTTCGAGGGAACCGCCGGCCGTGCCGGACGCCAGGAAGCGGTCGACCATCTCCGGGAGGTCGGCGAGGCCGTGGACCTTGGTCGGCGGCGGTTCGGCGAGCGCGGGCGCCTCCGGGTCGCGCAGGGTCTGCAGGGTGTGGTCCATCGAGTCCAGCGCCCGCAGGCCGGCCGCCTCCAGGCGGGACAGGAGCTCGCTGTTCTCCTCTTCGTCGTAGGCGCTGACCTGGGCGGCCTGGACCTCCAGCAGGATCCCGGTCAACTCGTGGGCGACGAAGTCGTGGAGATCCCTGCCCACGTCGAGCCGCTGCTCCCGGCGGGCCCGCTGGACGGCGCGGGCCCGCTGGTTGTCCTGGCCCCGCAGGTAGAGCCCGACGCCGACGGCGCAGGCCACCGGGAACATCGCCATGGCGACGG
>NZ_JBHVWW010000029.1:53568-94707 GCF_042882025.1 Kitasatospora sp. NPDC058243 | reverse complement strand
GTCCCCGAAAATCTGGATTTCCCCCGCGGGACCCGCCCATTTCACCTTTTCACAGACCCCCCTCTCTGGCCTGCCCACAAATCCCCCTCCCCCCACGGTTTCCCTTCAAGCGGCACACGCCGCTGAAGGCGACGCTGACAGGAAGGACACGGCCGAGATACGCCTGTCGCTGATGTCGATGACGCTCAGAAACAGGTGCGGATAACACCAGGTGCCCGTCGCCGACACCTGGGCGCGGGCGGCGAAGATCGGCGTCCCGGTGCTGGCGATCAACGGCGGCATCGACTCCGACGACCACATCGGCATGGCCGAGCGCCTGATCCGCAGCGTCGCCAACGGCCGTACGACGACGGTCGAGGGCACCGGGCACTACCCCAACATGGAACGCCCGGACGCCTTCAACGAGTTCCTCGACGACTTCCTCCGGACCCTGCCCGCCCACGGGGGCTGACAGCGGCAGTCCGCCACCGGTCAGCCGGGCCACTTCGCGCTCGACGTAGACCTGCGCGGCGCGCGGTGGTTCACCGGGGCGGGGCGCCGAAGTCCTCGGCGACCAGCCGGTCGGCCCAGTGCCGGAGGGCCGGGGCGAGGGGCGGGTGGACCAGGCCGGCGGCGGTGGCGAGGTGGTCGGCGGAGGTGGTGTCGTAGCGGTCCTCGGAGAGGAAGCCGAGGGTCTCCGGGTCGGCGCCGGTGAGGGCGCGGGGGAGGCGGCGGACGATGGCGACGGGCGCCAGGCCGCGGGGCGGGCGGACGCCGAGGTGGGCGGCGAGCAGGGCGATCAGGTCCGGGAGGACGGGGGTGGCGGGGTCGAGGACGGTGTGGGTCACCACGGCGGAGCCGTCGGGCGTGGGGGTGGCGTCGGGGGTGGCGGAGCCGTCGGGCGTGGGGGTGGCGGCGCTGTCGTGGGCGGGGACGGCGGCGAGGAAGCGGGCCAGGTGGTCGACGGTGACCACGGGCAGGAAGGTGCGGCGGGTGCCGGGCAGCAGCGGCAGGCGGCCGTGGTGGAGCTGGCGGACGAGCTGGGCCAGGCCCAGGTACTGGCCGGCCTCGCCGGTCCGCGAGTGGCCGATGACGCTGCTGGGGTTGACGGTGGTGAGCGGGACGCCGAGTCGGGGCGCGGTGACCCGGGCGGCGGCGTCGCCGAGCAGCTTGGAGGCCTCGTACGCGCCGAGGCGTGCGTAGGCGGCGGTGGTCGCGCGGGGGCTGGGCGGGTACTGCGGCTGCGGGTCGCGGCCGACGCGGTAGCCGGAGAGGTGGACCAGGCGGCGCAGCCGGGGCCGGGTGGCGGACCAGTGGAGGGCGTGCAGGGCGCCGTGGACGTTGGCGGGTTCGGCCTGGGCGCGGGTGAGGCCGAACTGGTAGCGGGCGGCGAGGTTGTGGACGTCGCGGACCTCGGTGAGTCGGGCGTCGTCCTCGGGGGAGAGGCCGAGGCCGGGGCGGGTGAGGTCGGCGGCGACGGTGGTCAGCGCGGTGTCGTCGGCGCCGTGGGTGCGCAGCCAGTGGCGCAGCTCGGTGTCACGGCCGGCGCCGCGGACGGCGGCGGCCACGGGCTCGCCGCGGGTGAGGAGTTCGAGGACGAGCCAGCGGCCGAGGAAGCCGGTGGCGCCGAGGACGAGGGTGTGGGGCGGTGGCGGGAGGGGCGGCATGTGGCAACTCCTGGAGCTGGAATCTGTAGACCGGTCTGCATATTTTTCGGACACGAGAAAACTCGGGCACAGGAGAATTCGGGCACAAGGAATCGGGAGGAGGGGCGGAGCCGCGCACCGGTCGGCGGCGGCTCCGCTTCCGCGAAGCCCTATGGGGTGCGGGCGGCCGGCTTGGCGCCGAGCAGGTGGCGGACGGCGTGCAGCGCGTGGTCCAGCGGCTCGCGGCTGCGCCGGACCGACGCCAGCAGGACCGCGCCCTCCATCAGCGCGAGTGCCTGCCCGGCCGCCGTCGCGGCCTCGGCCGGCTGGAAGCCCTCGGCCTCCAGCCGGCCGGCCAGCACGCGCTGCCAGCTCTCGTACACCTCCGCGCAGACGGCGCGCAGCGGCTCGTTGGTGCCGGCGACCTCCAGGGCGACGATCGCGATCGGGCAGCCCTTGGTGTAGTCGGAGCGTGCCAGTCGCTCGGCGAAGACCTCGGTGAGCCGCTCGGTGAGCGCTCCGCTGTCGGCGCCCTCGGCGGCCAGCGCGGCGAGCAGGTCCTCGACCTCCTGCCCGGCCTGGGCGAGGGAGGCGGCGACCAGTTGGTCCTTGCCCTCGGGGAAGTGGAAGTAGAGCGAGCCGCGCGGTGCGCCCGTCGCGGCCACGATCTGGTTGAGGCCGGTCCCGAAGTAGCCCTGTGCCTCGATCAGCGTCCGGGTACCGGCGATCAGCCGGGCCCGGGTCTCCTCACCCTTGACTCCCATGCGGAAAACAATAGACCGGTCTGCATATTCCTGTCGACGGGCCTCAGTGCTGGGCCTCAGTACCGCGCCTCAGCGCTGGGCCTCGGAGCCGGGCGGGACGGCCTGTCGGCGTCCGTCGGCCGTCAGTCCGCTGCCGTCCGGCGCGGCCTCGCCGTGGCGGGTCAGGTAGCGGTAGCGGGTGGCGGACTCGGCCATGCTCCGGGACTCCCTCGTCCGTGTCGGGGTGCGTGCTCTCGTGCTCGCCGGTGATCCTGAGCTCGTCCCGGAGCGGTGCCGTCGCGGCCCTGCCCGGTTCCGGGTCAGCCCGTGTGCGCCTCCTGAAGCAGCGCCAACTCTTCCGGGGAGAGGCGCAGGGCCCCGGCGGCGATGTTGTCCTCCAGGTGCGCCAGGTCGCCGGTGCCGGGGATGGCCAGGACGTGCGGGCCCTGGTGGAGCGTCCAGGCGAGGCGGACCTGGGCCGGGTCGACCCCGCGCGCCTGCGCCACCGCCCGGACCTGGGCCGGTTCGGCGCCGCCCGTGCCGGACTCCCGCCCGGCTCCGGCGATCGCGTAGAACGGGACGAAGGCGATGCCCTGCTCGCCGCAGAGCCGCAGCACGGCGTCCTGTTCGGGCGAGGCGCCGATGCCGTACGGGTTCTGCACGCACACGACGGGCGCGACGGCCTGCGCCTCGGCGAGCTGGTGCGGGTGGATGTTGGAGAGGCCGAGGTGGCGGATCAGCCCGGCCTGGCGCAACTCGGCGAGGGCGCCGAAGCGTTCGGCGATCGAGTCGGTGCCGACGATCCGCAGGTTCACCAGGTCGAGGTGGTCGCGGCCGAGTTGGCGCAGGTTCTGCTCGACCTGGCCGCGCAGCCGCTCCGGGGTGCGGGCGTGCTCCACCCACTCGCCGTCGAGTCCGCGGCCCGGGCCGACCTTGGTGGCGATCACCAGGTCGTCGGCGTACGGCGCGAGCGCCCGGTTGATCAGCTCGTTGGCGGAGCGCAGCGGGGAGAAGTAGAAGGCGGCGGTGTCGAGGTGGTTGACGCCCAGTTCGACGGCGCGCCGCAGCACCCGGACGGCCTGCTCGCGGTCGCGCGGTACGGCGTCGGGGACGAGCGCCCGGCCGGTCTGCGGCAGGCGCATGGTGCCGAAGCCGATCCGGTGGACGGTGCGGTCGCCGAGCGTCCAACTGCCGGAGGCGGCGGCGGTGACGGCGGCGGGGGCGGGGGTGGTGCCAGAAGTCATGCCGTCATGATCGCCACTGCCCTGCCCTGACCGCCAGCGATTCGGGAATGTACGAATCCCCGCGGAATCCACGGGGGCGTAGGTGACGGCGGGCTGCTGTCCACGGGGGAGGGCGCCGTGACGGCGGACCTGTCGGGACTGTGACAACCGTCATGCCGTTTCCATGATCACCCGCCCTGGTCCGGGGCCCCGCCCGGCCGGGATGATGGGGCTCGTCGACGGGCGGGAGCGCCCGGGGTCGGGTGAACGGGGGGTCGGCGATGTCGCCGCACGAGATCGGGTTGTACGCGAGCGCTGCCGTGGTGGTCAGCGTGGGACTTCAGGCGCTGGCGCTGGCCGGCTCCGCCGCCGGCCCGGGAGCCGGCGCTCCGGCGGGCGCTCCGGCGGGCGCCGGGCCGGGCGAGGTGCTCGCCGTGGTCCGGGCCGCCCTGGCGCGGCGGCCCCGGGTCACCCTCACACTGTTCGCGCTGATGGCGGTGATGGCCGTGCTCCAGTACGCCGTGCCCACCCTGGTCGACGATCTGATGCGGCAGCCGGGTGCGCTGTCCGACGGGCAGTGGTGGCGGGCCGGGACGGCCCTGCTGGTGCAGTCCTCCGGGATCGCGCAGATCGCGATGAACCTGCCGGCCCTGCTCGTGGTCGGCGCCGTCGCCGAGTCGGTCCTCGGATGGTGGCGGACCCTGGCCGTCTTCCTCGCCAGCGGCGTCCTCGCCCACGTGGTGAGCCTGGCCGGCTGGTCACCGCGCGGCGGCGGCGACTCCGTGGCCGTCTGCGGCCTGCTCGGCGCCCTGGCCGTCACCTGCCTGCTGCGCGGGAGCGCCCTGGGCCTCACGTTCAAGGGCACCTGGTACCTGCTGCTCATCCCCGCGGCTGGCCTGTTCCTGTGCGCGCTGCGGAACAACCACGGCGCCGGCCTGGTGGCGGGCTGCCTGCTCGGTCTGGTGCTCGCCACCGGGACGAGGACCAGGCCGACCGGGCAGCCCGCCGCGGCGTGACCGGGGGCCGGTCCACCCCCGGGGGCCGATCCCGCAGACCCGCAGACCCGCAGCTCGGACCGAGGCCTGGCACGCCGGGCGCCGACCGGCGTCTGGGAGAGTGCGGGCATGACACTTCGGACCCTTCGCTGCGCCGTCCTCGACGACTTCCAGGGCGTCGCCACCTGCATCGTCGACTGGTCCCCGGTCTCCGACCGGGTGGCGGTGACCGCCTTCTCCGAGCACTTCGGATCGGAGAACGAACTCGCCGTCGCCCTGGCCGACTTCGACTTCGTCGTGACCCTGCGCGAGCGGGTGCCGTTCCCGGCCTCGCTGTTCGCCCGGCTGCCGAGGCTCAGGCTGCTGGTCGCCTCGGGCATGCGGAACTCGGTGATCGACTACGCGGCCGCCGAGGCGCACGGCGTGACGGTCTGCGGGACGGCCAGCTCCTCCACCCCGCCGGTCGAGCTGACCTGGGCGCTGCTGCTCGGCCTGGCCCGCGGCATCGTGCCGGAGAGCACGGCGCTGCGCGAGGGCGGTCCCTGGCAGAGCACCGTCGGCGCCGACCTGCACGGGCGGGTGCTCGGGCTGCTGGGCCTGGGGAAGATCGGAGGCCTGGTCGCCCGGGTCGGACTGGCCTTCGGCATGGACGTGCTGGCCTGGAGCCAGAACCTCACGGACGAGCGGGCCGCCGAGGTCGGCGTGCGCCGGGCCGCCGGCAAGGAGGAGCTGTTGAGCGGCGCCGACTTCGTCTCGATCCACCTCGCCCTGGGCGAGCGCACCCGGGGACTGCTGGGCGAGGCCGAACTCGCCCTGATGAAGCCCGAGGCGTACCTGGTGAACACCTCCCGGGCGGCGATCGTCGACCAGGACGCGCTGCTGGCCGCGCTCACCGGGGGCCGGATCGCGGGCGCCGCCGTGGACGTCTTCGACGTCGAGCCGCTGCCCGCCGACCACCCGCTGCGCACCGCGCCCCGGCTGCTGGCCACCCCGCACCTGGGGTACGTGTCGCGCGACAACTACCGCCACTACTACGGCGAGGCGGTCGAGGACATCGCGGCCTACCTGGCCGGCGAGCCGATCCGCCGCCTGGGCTGACCCATGGCCTGGGCTGACCCACGGGCCGGGCTGACCCATGGGCCGGGCCCGGGCCGGCCCTCGTGGCGGCGTCCGCCCGCCGGGCGCCGCCCGGCCGCATACTGGCCGCGTGACGAGCGGAGACGGTGCCCGGGGTGCGGGCCGGCGCGGTGTGCTGAGGGCGGGTGCGGCGGCGCTGCTGCTGGGCGCGGCGGGGTGCGGGAGCGGGGCCGGGCGGCCCGCGGTGACGACGGGTCCGGCCGGTACACCGACGGAGACGTCGACGTGGACGGTGGCCCCGACGCCGACGGGGACACCGACGGTCTCCGCCCTGCCGAACCCCGCGCTCTGGCAGCCCGGCCCGTCCGAGGTGCAGCCCGACGTCAAGCGCCGCGCCGTCGAGCTGGTCGCCGCGCTCGGCGCCTGGCCGCCGGGCGGGCAGGGCGTGGAGGCGGCCCGGGCCCGGGTGGCGGCGCTCGGCCTGCCGCCCGAACTGGCGGACCGGGCCGGGCCGCTGGCCCCGACGGCCGCCGAGGCGAGCCTGGAGGTGATCGACGCCCAGTACGGCGGGATCCTCGCGGACTCGGCGAGCGTACTGGTGGTCTGCCGGCAGTGGACCCGCCGGGCCGACGGCTCGGTCGCCGAGGGCGGCACCACGGTGGACGTCCGGCTGAGCCGGGCCGCGCCGCGCTGGACCGTCACCGGCCTGAACCCGGGGGAGCCGGGCCCGGCCGCCGCCTCGCCCGCCCCGGCGGTGGCGCAGGTGCTGGCCGGGTCGAGGATCGAGCTGCCGCCCGAGGCGGCCGCCGACCTGCGCAGCGGCACCGTGCACGACAGCGTGCTGGCGGCGATGCTCCGGCTGGCCGGCCCGTACACGCTGTCGGTGAGCGTGGTGCGGACCGGCCACCCGTTGGACGTCTTCGGTACGACCCGGCCCAGCGACCATCCGCTGGGCCGGGCCTTCGACGTCTGGCGGATCGACGGTCAGGCGGTGGTGGACCCGTCGACGCCCCGGCAGCTGATCGAGTCCTTCATGCGGGACGCGGCCGCCGCCGGCTCGTACAACGTGGGCGGTCCGGTGGCGATCCCGGGCGTGGGCAACCAGTTCTTCACCGACGACACCCACCACGACCACGTCCACGTGGGGTTCTCCGCCTGACCGCCTGACCGCCTGACGGCTTGACCATCTGACGGCCTGACCACCACCGCCCGGGGACGGTACGTCAGTTGACGTTGACGCCGCTCCAGGCCGCCGCGACGGCCTTGTACTCGGTGCTGTTGAGGCCGTACAGGTCCTTGGCCGCGCTCAGGGAGGCGGTGCGGGCACCCTTGTAGGTGGTGGTGGAGGTCATGTAGACGGTCAGCGCGCGGTACCAGATCTTGGCGATCTTCTGGTTGCCGATGCCGGCCACCGTGGAGTTGTTGCAGGTGGGGCTGTTGTAGGTGTAGCCGTTGATGGTCTTGCTGCCGCTGCCCTCGCTGGCCAGGTAGAACCAGTGGTTGCCGACGCCCGAGGAGTTGTGCACGTCGAGCTTGCCGACCGAGCTGCTCCAGCAGTCCGCCGACCGGCCGTCGAGCGAGGGCTTGTCGAAGCGGCGCAGCCACGGCGGGGTGGACTGGTCGCTGAACAGGTAGTCGGGGGTGTCGACCTTGTTGTTGGCGTACCACTCCACCATGGTGCCGAAGATGTCGCTGGTGGACTCGTTGAGGCCGCCGGACTCGCCGCTGTAGCGCAGGTTGGCGGTGGCGCTGGTGACGCCGTGGGTCATCTCGTGGCCCATGGTGTCGAGGTCGACCTGCTCGGGGTCGGTGCTGCCGTCGCCGTCGCCGGTCATCATGCAGAAGCAGCTGTCGGACCACTGGGCGTTGTCCCAGTTGGTGCCGACGTGGACGAAGACGGTGGCGCCCTTGCCGTCGTTCTTGATGCCGTTCCGGCCGAAGGTGTTCTTGTAGTAGTCGTACGTCCAGGCGGTGTTGGCGTGGGCGTCGACGGCGGCGGTGGAGCGGTCGGTGGAGAACTTCTTCCCGTCGCCCCAGACGTTGGTGGTGCTGGTGAACGCGGTGCCGGAGCCGGCCTTGAGCGCGCTCGCCGCGACGTTGTTGGCGTCCTTGGTGACGTGGCCGCGGACCGCGTCCTTGAGGGTGTAGCCGCCGCCGCTCTGGGCGGTGGTGTCGATCGTGATGTCGCCGGTGTACTCGGAGTGGCCGGTGCCGGAGGCCTGGTGCTCGGCGTCGTAGGTCTCGATCTGCTCGCCGGTGGTGGCGTCGGTGACGACCACCTTGCCGGCCGGCTGGCCGTGCTCGCCGGTGCCCTCGACGGTGGTGCGCCAGGCGAGCCGGGGCGTGCCGTCGGCGGCCCAGACGACCAGTTCGGGCGTGCTGGTGGCGTCCTGGACGCCGGGTGCGGCCGCGAGCGCGTTGGCGGCGCCGGCCTGCGCGGGCACCTTCGGGACGGTGGAGCTGACGGCGGCGTCGTGGGCGGCCGCGCGGGAGGAGTCCTTGAGCCGGCCGCGGGCGTCCTGGTGGACGACCAGGTCACCGCCGACCACCGGCAGGCCCTGGTAGGTGCGGTCGAAGCGGACGTGCTGGGTGCCGTCGGCGTCGAGGACGACGTCCTTGACGACGAGGTCCTGGCCGGCGCCGAAGCCGAACACCCCCGCGTTGTGGGTGACGTTGGCGCGGGCCTGGGATATCGCGGCGTCCCTCGTGCCGGTGGCGGCGGAGGCCGTGCCGGTGGGGACGGCGACGGCGACGAGGGCGGCGACGACCGCGATGGCTCCGGCCGCGAGGGGGCGGCGGGAGGAGGAGGTGGGGCTCACTCTGACTCCAGTCGGGGTAGCTGCAGGGAAAAGAGCTGCGACCGACATTGACGGCGATCAGTCAGGTAGAGCTAGAGGAATGGTCATATCTTTGCCAAGTTGTGTCCTGTTCAAATCAAAAGTGAGCAGAAATCAACACCCGTGCCGCATATGGCCGATCGCGTTCCGACGCATGACGCACGACCTGACGAGGCCCTAGGCTCGCCCCCATGGACGGATGGGTGGGGGCCTGGACCGGCGGTCGGGCGGCGGTCCACGTCGGCAACGTCGCGGACTTCAACGAGCAGTTCTTCGCCCCGGGCATGGGCGCCGCCCAGCGCGCCCGGCGGCTGCGGCAGGCGCACCACTACGCCTGCCTGGCCACCTGCTACAGCCCCGAACCCGCGCTGCTGGTGCTGCCCGCCGAGGTCGGCCCGGAGTGGACCGACTGGCTGGCCCGGGAGCTGGAGTGGGGCCCGGTCGAGGTGCACGGCGGCGTCGCGCCCGAGCGGACGGTCGCCCGGGCGCTCGCCGAACGGCCGGCCCTGGCCGCGCGGATCGCCGCCCTCGGCCGGCCGGTGGTCGCCTGGGGCCGCACCGCCGCCCAGGGCGAGGGCCCCGAACTGGCCGCGGTGCACCGCTACGAGTCCAAGGCGGCGGCCCACGACCTGTTCGCCGAACTCGCCCCCGACCACCCGGGCGTCGTCGTCCCCCGGCAGGAACGCCCGGCCGGCCGGGGCCGGGCGGCCCGCCGGCTGACCGCCCGCGCCGCCCGGGGGCTGACCACCGTGCTGAAGAGCCCGCACGGCGTCGGCGGCTACGGCACCGTCGTGGTGGAGCCGGCCGATCTCTTCGCCGCCGGCGGCGGCCGGGCCCTGCTGCGGCGCCTGGTCCGCTCCGAACTCCTGCCCGCCCAGGGCGGCCTGCTGCTGGAGGAGCACGTCGACCCGGGCCCGGCCGCCCGGCTGCGCGACCTCACCTACGACGCGCTGGTCGGCCCCGACGGAGCCGTCCACCCGGTGGGCGCCGGTGACATGCACGTCGTCGGCACCCGCTACCAGGGCGTCACCGTCGGCCCCGACGCGGTGCCCCGGGGCGCCGCCGGGACGGCCCGCCGGTTCGCCCTCGCGGTGGGGGAGCGGCTGGCCGCCGAGGGCTACCGGGGCTGGTACGACGTGGACTTCGTCACCGACCGGCAGCGCCGGCTCGCCCCCACCGAGATCAACCTGCGGCTCACCGGCCCGGCCGTGGCCTTCATGCTGCGGGCCCGCCTCGACCAGGTGCGGGGCCCGGGCCACCTCGTCCGCACCCTGGACGCGATGCCGCTCGGCGCCCGGCTCGCCCCGGGCGCGCTGCACGACCACCTCGACCGGCTGCGGCCGCGCTGCGCCCGGCTCGACGTCACCCTCCTGCCGTTGATCCCGACGGCGGGCCACGACCCGGAGCCCGCCGTCGGCCTTGCCCTCGCCGGGCCGAGCACCGAGGCGCTGGACGCCGCGCAGGCGCTGCTCACGGCCGCGCACCACGGGCTGGCCGGGATGTTCGAGGCGCTGCGCTGACTGGTCGTCAGCGCAGACCGTCATGACTGGGCAGCCGTCACCGCCGGGCGGTCGGTCGCCGGATCAGGAAGATCAGCACCACCAGCGCGGCCGCCATCAGCGGCACGTTGAAGGTGAACACCATCGCCGTCTCGCGCGGCCAGTCGGTGGCGTCGGTGAGCCGGTACAGGTTGTCCTGTGGCCACCAGGAGGCCAGCAGCCACACCACCGAGAGGTAGGTGAGCAGGGACAGCCTGTACGACCGCCCCTGCCGCAGCACCGCCGGGAAGCCGAAGAAGAGGAAGGCCACCCCGGCGCCGAAGGCGAGGTTCTCGCACAGGTAGAGCAGCTCGAACCAGAAGTGGTACGCGTCGGGCACCGCCCCGAGCTGCGTCGCGCCGGGGAAGAAGACGTTGGTGCTGACCCAGGCCATGAGCGAGAAGAACACCACGCAGCCGAGCACCAGGCAGCCCGGCAGGTCCGACGTGCCGCTGCGCCCGCCCCCGGCCTTGCCGCCGCCGCCCTTCCCCGCGCGCGACCCCGCCTTCGCCGATCCGGCGGCGGCGTGCTTCGGCGGGGCCGGCAGCGGCAGTGCGGCGCGGTCCAGCTTGCCGGCCCGGGTGCGCGGCAGCTCCGGCACCGGGACGACGGCCTCGGGCGCGTCGCCGACGGGCAGTTGGGCCGCCAGGTACTGGGAGAGCGACCAGCCGTCCGCCCCGTCCGCCCCGTCCGCCCCGTCCGCCCCGTCCACGTCCGGCGCGGTCACCGCGTACCCGACCAGGCTGCGCCGGCCCGGCCGCAGCTCCAGCTCCACCACGGCCGCCTCCCGGACCGCCGGGTGGGCGCGCAGCCGGCCCTCGGCCCGGGCCGCCGCCGCGACCCGGGAGACCACCGCGGCCTTGCGGGCGAAGGGGACCGGCCCGACCACGTGCGCGGCCCGGCCGAGGAACTCCAGGACGCCGTCGTCCCGGAGCCGGCCGATGTCCCCGGTCAGCAGTACCCGGCCGTCCGGGTCGAAGTCCGCCCGGACGAACCGGTGGCGGGTGTCGTCGGCCCGGTTGAGGTAGCCCCGGCCGAGGCCGCCGCCCGCGATCGCGATCTCGCCGGCCTGCCCCGGCGGTACCGGGGTACCGTCCGGGCCGACCACGTACACCCGGGTTCCGGGGAACGGCCGGCCGATCAGGGAGACCCGCTCGCCGTCCTCGGTGGCCGCCGTGCCCTGCGCGTCGAAGTAGGTGCTGTCCACGCCGGCCTCGGCGAGGCCGTACACGTTGAGCACTCTGGTCCCGTCGCCGAGCAGCCGTTGGAGGCCCAACTGCTCGTCCAGGTACCACTTCTCGGCGCCGACGGTGAGCAGCCGCACGCCGGGCAGCGGCGTACCGGTCAGGGGTTCGCCTGTCTGTGACGCGTCGCTCCGGGCGAGGTGGGCGGCCAGTCGGCGCGCGAGGCGGGCGTTCAGCTCCAGGACGGTGATCCCTTCGGCGGCCACCAGGGCGGGCAGGCCGGCGAGGTCGGCGGTGCGGTCCAGGGTGAGGTTGCGCGGGGCGACCACCAGGGTGGCTCCGGTGCCCAGCGCGCGGACCCAGTCGGCGGTGAAGACGTCGAACTCCAGGCTCGACGTCTGCAGGATCCGGTCCGCCGGGGACAGGCCGTACACCTCGCGCCAACCCCGGTACGCGGACAGCAGGTTGCGGTGCTCGACCAGGGCCCCGGTGGGCAGGCCGGTGGAGCCCGAGGTGTAGAGGACGCAGGCGAGGTCCGTCGGGCCGGTGGGCGCCCCCGGTGGGTCGGACGGCTCTTCGGTGAGGTCGGCCGTGTCCAGGCAGACGATCTGCGCCGGGCCCGCGTCGGCGAGCCGCACCCGGTGGCTCTCCTCGGTCACCACCAGGTCCGGGGCGGCGTCGGCCAGGACGTGCCGCAGCAGCGCGTCCGGCGCGCTCGGCTCCAGCGGCACGTACGCGGCGCCCGCCTTCAGCACCGCGAGCAGCGCGACGTACACCTGCGTGCCGCGGCCCAGCGCCACCGCCGCCCGGCCGCCCGGGGCCAGGCCGCGCGCCGCCAGGTGGCGGGCCAGGGCGTCGGCCCGCTCGTCCAGTTCCCCGTACGTCAGCTCGGCATCGCCGCAGCGGACGGCCACCGCCTGCGGTGCCTGCCCGGCCCGCAGTTCGACCAGTCCGTGCAGCGTGTCGGCCGCCCGGTCCTCGGCCGTTTCCCCGTCGGTCGGCATCGGCGCTCCCCTCATCCCCTCCGAATCCCCCGATCATCCTCCCAACTCCCGCCGGGCGACAGGGTTCTGGAGCGTCCACTCCTCGGACGGCCCGGCTCCGCACGCGGCGACGGTTGTACTCTGCACGCAGACGGTCGGCGCCGGCCCGTCCGGTACGGCGCCCCGCCCGCACCCTGTCCGGCGCCGCACCTCGGAGGTCCGCCCCCATGAGCTCGTCCGTCCCGTCCTTCGACGGCCCGCTGCTGCGCACCCAGGACGTGGACGTCGTACGCGACGGCCGCCACCTGCTGCGCGGGATCACCCTCGCCATCGAGCCGGGCGAGCACTGGGCGCTGCTCGGCCCCAACGGCGCCGGGAAGTCGACCCTGCTCGCCCTGCTCGGCGCGGTCTCCCACCCCACCCGGGGCGAGGTGGACGTGCTCGGCCGCCGGCTCGGCCGGGTGGACATCCGCGAGCTGCGCGCCCACCTCGGGCACGTCAACCCCCGGCACCCGCTGCGCTCGCCGCTGAGCGTCCGCGAGGTGGTGCTCACCGGGCACACCAACACCATCGAGCCGGAGTGGCACCGCAAGCCCGGCCCCGAGGTGCTGGAGCGGGCCGAGCAGCTGATCGAGACGCTCGGCATGGGCGCGATCGCCGAGTCGGCGTGGACCACCCTGTCCCAGGGCGAGCGCGGCCGGGCCCTGATCGCCCGCGCTCTGATGCCGAGCCCCCGCCTGCTGCTGCTCGACGAGCCCGCCACCGGGCTGGACCTGACCGCCCGCGAGCTGCTGCTGGACAGCCTGGACCTGCTGCGCCACCAGCACCCGGAGCTGGCCAGCGTGCTGGTCACCCACCACCTGGAGGAGCTGCCGGAGAGCACCACCCACGCCCTGCTGCTGCGGGACGGGGAGTGCGTGGCGGCCGGGCCGGTGGACGAGGTGATGACCACCGAGCTGATCAGCGTGACCTTCGGCCACCCGATCCGGATCAGCCGGCACGAGGGCCGGTGGACGGCCCGGGCGGCCGCGCGCCGTACGCCGGGGCGCTGACGGGTCCGGGGCGGGGCGGGGGCGGTCGGCCCGCTTCCGACGGGGGCGGGTGTAGACGTAAAAAAGTTTTTACGTAAGGTATGCCTTAGCTAAGGCGGGGTTGTCGCTGGTCCGGCGCCCCACCGGTGCTCAACCCTGCCCCGCCCTGGCACACCCATGCCCTTTTCCGTTGGAGCC
The DNA here is from genome assembly GCF_042882025.1 of Kitasatospora sp. NPDC058243. Lineage (NCBI taxonomy): Bacteria > Bacillati > Actinomycetota > Actinomycetes > Kitasatosporales > Streptomycetaceae > Kitasatospora > Kitasatospora sp. NPDC058243. Next base: position 81,273 of record NZ_JBHVWW010000029.1, on the reverse strand, counting down.
CGCATGTCCGCCCGTCGCCGTTCCACCGCAGCCGCGCTGCTCACCCTCGCCGTGGCGACCGCCACCCTGGCGGGCTGTGCGACGAAGAAGGACGACAAGGCGGGCGGCGCGGACGCGGTCAAGATCAACGCGACCGACACCGCCTGCGAGGTCTCCAAGACCAGCTTCCCGGCCGGCCACGTCGTCCTGGACATCAGCAACAAGGGCGCCAAGACCACCGAGGTCTACGTCTACGGCGCCGGCGACAAGATCGTCACCGAGCGCGAGAACATCGGCCCCGGCACCAAGGCCACCATCAACGCCGAGATCAAGGCCGGCTCCTACGAGATCGCCTGCAAGCCCGGCATGGTCGGCGACGGCATCCGCCAGAAGATCACCGTGACCGGCGAGGGCGCCACCGCCGCCGCCGTCGACCCGCGCCTGACCGCCGCCGTCGACGCGTACCGCACGTACGCCCAGCAGCAGGCCGACGCCACCATCCCGGCCGTCGAGGCCTTCGCCGCCGCGATCAAGGCCGGCGACGTGGAGAAGGCCAAGTCGCTGTACGCGCCGTCGCGCACCGGCTGGGAGCGCACCGAGCCGGTCGCCGAGAGCTTCGGCGACGTCGACCCCAAGACCGACACCCGCGAGGACAAGCTGGAGGCCGGCCAGGAGTGGACCGGCTGGCACAAGCTGGAGAAGTCGCTCTGGGCCGACGCCAAGATCGGCGACGACGAGAAGAAGCTCGCCGACCAGCTGGTCAACGACCTCAAGGACTGGCAGAAGAAGATCCCCGAGGCCGAGATCACCGCGACCAGCATGGCCAACGGCGCCAAGGAGCTGCTGGACGAGGTCGCCACCAACAAGATCACCGGCGAGGAGGACCGCTACAGCCACACCGACCTGGCCGACTTCCAGGCCAACGTCGAGGGCGCGCAGAAGGCCTACGAGCTGCTGAAGCCGGTCGCGGCCGAGAAGGACCCGGAGCTGTCCAAGACCCTGGACTCCGAGTTCACCGCGATCCAGGCCCTGCTCGCCAAGTACAAGCAGGCCGACGGCACCTTCACCTCCTACGACAAGGTCACCGAGGCCGAGCGCAAGACCTTCTCCGACGCGGTCAACTCGCTGGGCGAGCCGCTGTCGAAGCTGGCCGCCGCCGTGGTCGTCAAGTAACGACCGCGGTCCCACCCGAGCACCGTCCCCACCCCACCGACGCCGTGGCGGCCCGAAGCGGCCGCCACGGCATCGGCGAGTCAGCACAGAGAAGGATCCGCCCGCCGATGGACGCCGAGAACGCCAAGGGCACCAAGAACCCCGAGAACCCCGAGGGCACCGCGAACGCCCCGGCCGCTGCCGCCGGGGGCGCCGTCAGCCGACGGGCCGTGATCGGCTGGGCCGGCGCGGGCGTCGCGCTCGGCGCCGCCGCCGTCGGCTCGGTCGCCGCCGCCACCCGGCAGGACGACCAGGCCCCGGCCCCGGCCGCCCAGACCGGCGCTGAGGTGCCCTTCTACGGCGAGAACCAGTCCGGCATCGCCACCCCGGTCCAGGACCGCCTGCACTTCGCCGCCTTCGACGTCTCCGAGAAGGCGACCCGCGAGTCGCTGGTCAAGATGCTCAAGGAGTGGACCAAGGCCGCCGCCGCGATGACCGGCGGCCGCGAGGTCGGCACCAGCGCCGCCGGCGGCCTGCCCGAGGCACCGCCGGACGACACCGGCGAGGCCCTCGGCCTGCCCGCCTCCCGGCTCACCCTCACCATCGGCTTCGGCCCCACCCTGTTCGACCAGGACGGCGTCGACCGCTTCGGCCTCCGCGCCAAGCGCCCCGAGGCCCTGATCGACCTGCCGAACTTCAAGGGCGACAAGCTCGACCCGCTGCGCAGCGGCGGCGACCTCTGCGTCCAGGCCTGCGCCGACGACCCGCAGGTCGCCGTGCACGCGATCCGCAACCTGGCCCGGATCGGCATGGGCACCGTCAACATCCGCTGGTCCCAGCTCGGCTTCGGCAAGACCTCCTCCACCACCCCGGACGCCCAGACCCCGCGCAACCTGCTCGGCTTCAAGGACGGCACCCACAACATCGCGGGCACCGACGGCGCCGGGCTGGCCGAGCACGTCTGGGCCGCCCCCGGCGACGGCCCCGAGTGGATGACCGGCGGCTCCTACCTGGTCGCCCGGCGGATCCGGATGCACATCGAGACCTGGGACCGCGCCTCGCTCAAGGACCAGGAGGACACCTTCGGCCGCACCAAGGGCGAGGGCGCCCCCTACGGCAAGGTCAAGGAGCACGACGCGCCGGACCTCAAGGCGATGCCCGCCGGCTCGCACGTCGCGCTGGCCCACCCGGACGCCAACAACGGCCTGATGATCCTGCGCCGTGGCTTCTCCTTCACCGACGGCACCGACGGCCTCGGCCGCCTGGACGCCGGCCTGTTCTTCCTCGCCTACCAGCGCGACACCCGCAAGGCCTTCGTGCCGCTCCAGCAGCGGCTCGCGGCCGGCGACAAGCTCAACGAGTACATCCAGCACGTCGGCTCCGCCCACTTCGCCTGCCCGGCGGGCGTCCGAAAGCCCGGGGAGTGGTGGGGCCAAGCGCTCTTCGGCTGATCCCCCGCCCCGTTCAACCCCCCGAGGAGAGTGCCGTGTTCGGCAACTACCTGATCGGCCTGCGCGAAGGCCTCGAAGCCAGCCTGGTCGTCTGCATCCTGATCGCCTACCTGGTCAAGACCGGCCGCAGGGACAAGCTGCCGCCGGTGTGGATCGGCGTCGCCTCCGCCGTGGTGCTCAGCATGGTCTTCGGCGCCGTGCTGCAGTTCGGCTCGTCGCAGCTCACCTTCGAGGCCCAGGAGGCGCTGGGCGGCTCGCTGTCGATCATCTCGGTCGGGCTGGTCACCTGGATGGTGTTCTGGATGCGCCGCACCGCCCGGCACCTGAAGACCGAACTGCACGGCAAGCTGGACGCGGCCATCGCCATGGGCACCACGGCCCTGGTGGTCACCTGCTTCCTGGCGGTCGGCCGCGAGGGCCTGGAGACCGCGCTGTTCATCTGGTCGGCGGTGCAGGCCACCAACGACGGCTACAACCCGCTGATCGGCGCCGCGCTCGGCCTGCTCACCTCGGTGGTGCTCGGCTGGCTGTTCTACCGCGGCGCGCTGAAGATCAACCTGGCCAAGTTCTTCACCTGGACCGGCGCGATGCTGGTGGTCGTCGCAGCCGGCGTGCTCGCCTACGGCGTGCACGACCTCCAGGAGGCCGGCTGGCTGCCCGGCCTGCACAGCGTGGCCTTCGACATCAGCAGCACCATCCCCAAGGACAGCTGGTACGGCACCCTGCTCAAGGGCGTGTTCAACTTCCAGCCGGACCCGACGGTGCTGCAGCTCGTGGTCTGGCTGCTCTACCTGGTGCCGACCCTCGCCGTGTTCTTCGGCCTGTTCAGCGGCAAGGCGAAGCCCGTCGCCGCCAAGCCGGCCGCCTGACCCCTTCGTTCGGCGAACCGCCCCGCCCCGTCCGGCACCCCGCCGGGCGGGGCGGTGTCGTGTGCGGCGCTATATCCCGTACAGGCAGAGGAAGACGATGAAGGCGACCAGCCCGACGGCCGCGGCGATCCACGGGCCCGGCGCAAACTCCTGCCGGACGTACCCGGCGTCGTGCGTCTGCGACAGGTGCTGGGAGGCCTTCGCCTGCGTGCCGAACGTCGCCGACCTGCGGTAGCCGCAGCTCTCGCAGACCACGCGCCGGGTGTTGTTCCGCCCCGAGACGACCTTCACCGCGTGCTGGTGCCCGTGCGGGTCCTCGCCCGTGAACCGGCTGGTCTCCATGCCTTGGCCCCCTTCGCCTCGCCCCTGTGCGCGCGAGCATCCTTGCACGCACCACCGACAGCCGTACCCCGGTGGGACCGGGATACGCCGGAGCCCCGGACGGTCGAGGACCGTCCGGGGCTCCGGCGCGCTTGCGGGGGGCGCCTACTCGCTCTTGATCGCGCCCAGGATGTCCATCCGGGCGGCCCGGTGGGCCGGCCAGAGGGCGGCCAGCAGGCCGATCACCGCGGCCGCGACCAGGAAGCCGAGGATCTGCAGCGGCGGCACCACGGTGGTGATGTTCTTGAGCGAGTCCGCCATCGTGCGGGTGCCCGCCCAGGCCACCAGGATCCCGAGCCCGATCCCGACCGCGCCGCCGAACAGCGCGATCAGCAGCGACTCCAGCCGGACCATCCGGCGGATGCCGATCCGGTCCAGGCCGATCGCCCGCAGCATGCCGATCTCCCGGCGCCGCTCGAACACCGACATCGCCATGGTGTTGACCACGCCGAGCACCGCGATCACCACGGCCATCCCGAGCAGCCCGTACATCATGTTCAGCATGCCGGTGATCAGCTGACGGTTCTCCGCCTTGATGTCCTTCTCGCCCTTGACGGCGATCAGCGGGTTGCCGCCGGTCGCGTCGCGCAGCGCCTGCTTCAGCTTCTCGTCCGCGCCGTTGGCGCCCTTCACCAGGACCTTCGCCGGGCCGGAGCCGGGCAGCGCGTGCGGGCCCACCACGTTGTCCGGGGCGACGATGTTGGCCAGCGCGCTGTTGGCCTCCAGCACGGCGCCGACGGTGAGCGAGCCCTTGGCCCCGCCCGGGTAGGTGACGGCCATGGTGTCGCCGACCTTGAAGCCGAGGCGCTGGGCGGTGCCCGAGCTCATCATCAGCTTGCCCTGCTTGAGGGCGTCCGCCGAACCGTGCTTGACCTTGACGGTGGCCAGCTGGTCGATGGTCGCGGCGTCGACGCCCGTCAGGAACTCGTAGTCGGAGTCGCCCTTGTCGGTCGTCACCCGGACTTCGCGCATCACGCTCATGGCGCTGACGCCGGGCGCCTTGGCGATCTGGCCGGCGACCTCGGGGGAGAGCTTCGAGCCGTTCTGCATGGCGACGGTGTAGTCGGCCTTGAGGTCGTCCGCGGTCGCCGCGTCGACGGCCTTGTTCACCGAGGCGCCGACCACGGTCAGCGCGGTGATCAGGGTGACGCCGATGGTCAGCGCCGAGGCGGTGGCCGCCGTCCGGCGCGGGTTGCGGATCGCGTTCTCCTGGGCCAGCTTGCCCGGCGTGCCGTAGACCTTGCGCAGCAGCGGGGCGAACAGCGCGATCAGCGGCCTGGCCAGCAGCGGGGTCAGCACGAACACGCCGATCAGCAGGGTGCCCGCGCCGAGCCCGACCAGCTTGTACTCCTTGCCGCCCGCGCCCGCGGCCAGGGAGCCCGCGCCGGCCAGCGTGAACAGCAGGCCGATCGTGTTGCGCACCAGCAGGCTCTTCTGGGTGGCCGGCTGCTCGACCGAGCTCATCGCGGCCACCGGGGCGATCCGGGAGGCGCGCAGGGCCGGCAGCAGGGCGGACAGCACCGTCACCAGGACGCCGACCAGCAGGGTCACCGCGATGGTGAGCGGCTTGATCACCAGCGAGCCCTGCGGCATGGTGTCGTCCATCGCGCTGACCAGCGACTGCATGCCGGCGCCGATCCCGATGCCGGCGAGCAGCCCGGCCGCCGAGGCGAGCAGGCCGACCAGCAGTGCCTCGACCAGCACGGAGCGGGTGATCTGCTTGCGGCTGGCGCCGATCGCCCGCAGCAGCGCGAGTTCCTTGGTGCGCTGGGCGACCAGCATGGTGAAGGTGTTGGCGATGATGAAGATGCCGACGAACAGCGAGATGAAGGCGAAGACCATCAGGAAGGTGCTCAGGACCTTGGTGCCCTGCTGGATCATCCGGTCCTGCTCGGCGGCGAGCTCGCGCCCGGTCTTCGCCTCGATCGAGTCGCCCTGCGGGGCGGTCTGCTTGACGGCGGCGAGCAGCGCGGTGTCGTCCGCGCCCGGCTTGCCCTTGACGTCCAGCTCGGCGTAGCGGCCCGGGCTCAGGTAGAGCTGCTGGGCGGTGGCGGTGTCGAAGGCGGCCAGCGAGCCGCCGGCCAGCACGCGCGGGTCGTTGGTGGTCAGGGTGCCGGTGAGCTTGAGCTTCATCACCGGGCCGTTGACGGCGACCCGGACGGTGTCGCCGACCTGGTAGCCGCCCTTCTCGGCGGTCTTGGTGTCCAGTGCGATCTCGCCCGAGCCGTGCGGGCCGCGGCCGTCGACCAGCGGGTAGCGCGGGTCGGTGCCGTCGGCGCCCGGCACGTAGTTGGTGCCGGTGGTGGAGAAGCCGTTGCCGATCAGCGCGCCCTTCTTGTCGGCGATGCCGGCGAAGCCGCTGACCACGCCACGCGCCTCGGCGGCACCGGGCAGTGCCGCGACCGCCTTGCGGATCTCCTCGGTGAGGGCCGGGCCCTCGGAGTCCTCGCCGGTGTGGTCGTAGGCCTGGCGGGCGGCGTCGCGGTCGCTGACCGTGACGGCGATGTCGGTGTAGCTCTTGGAGTTCTGGGTCCTGAGCGCGTTGCCGAAGGTGTCGGAGAAGACCATGGTGCCGGCGACGAAGGCGGTGCCGAGCATGACGGCCAGCGCCGTCATGAGCAGTCGGCCCTTGTGGGCCAGCACGTTGCGCAAAGCGGTGCGGTACATGAGGGGGTGTCAGTCCTGGGGGTTCTCGAAGGTCGGGGGCGCGGGGCTGGCGGGTGGCTCTAGCTGGTGCGGCCCTTGGCGTCGAAGCGGCGCATGCGGTCCAGGACGGTGTCGGCGGTGGGGTGGTGGAGTTCGTCGACGATGCGGCCGTCGGCGAGGAAGACGACGCGGTCGGCGTAGGAGGCGGCGACGGGGTCGTGGGTGACCATGACGACGGTCTGGCCGAGTTCGCGGACGGAGTTGCGCAGGAAGGAGAGGATTTCGGCGCCGGAGCGGGAGTCGAGGTTTCCGGTGGGTTCGTCGGCGAAGATGATGTCGGGCTTGCCGGCGAGGGCGCGGGCGCAGGCGACGCGTTGCTGCTGGCCGCCGGAGAGCTGGGAGGGGCGGTGGCTGAGGCGGCCGGAGAGGCCGACGGTGTCGACGACGCGGTCGAGCCAGGCCTTGTCGACCTTGCGGCCGGCGATGTCCATCGGGAGGGTGATGTTCTCCAGGGCGGTCAGGGTGGGGAGCAGGTTGAAGGCCTGGAAGATGAAGCCGATGTGGTCGCGGCGGATCTGGGTGAGCTGCTTGTCCTTGAGGCCGACGAGTTCGGTGTCGCCGATGGTGGTGGAGCCGGAGCTGATGGTGTCGAGGCCGGCCATGCAGTGCATGAGGGTCGACTTGCCGGAGCCGGAGGGGCCCATGATGGCGGTGTACTGGCCCTGCGGGAAGTCGACGCTGACGTTGTCGAGGGCCACGACGCGGGTCTCCCCGTCCCCGTAGACCTTGTTGAGGCCGGTGGCGCGGGCGGCCGCCAGGCCGGTACGGACGGCGGTTGCGGGGGTCGTCACGGGGGTGCTCCTGAGGGCGGGAACGGACAATCGGGTTCCGTTCCATCCTCCCAATCCGTTCGAGCGCGATGCGTATGTCCCGAGGAGGGGCGACCCCCGCCGTCTCGGCGGCTCGGCGGGGGTCTTCTCATCCTCAGGTATGACACCGATCCCTGAGGACCATGGTCCCTGTGCTGCGGACGATGGTCCCGGTGCTACTCCACCGCGACGCCGAACGCGCCCGCCAGCCCGAGCAGACCGTTCGTCACCGAGCGGCCCGACGGGCTGAACTGCCAACCGCCGCCCGCACGCTGGAACGAACCCATGAGCATCGCGCTGTCCGGCACGCCGCCGGTGCCGGCCGCCCACTCCGCCGGACCGGCCGCGCCCGGACCGTACGTCGCCACCAGGGCGACACCGTGCACGTAGCCGAGCGGCAGGGCCCGCGGCTCCTCCTCCTCGGTGGAGACGGCGACCACCACCTCGTCCACCGTGGCCGCCAGCCGCTCCAGGTCCAGGGTCAGCCGGACCGCCCGGGCCGGCTCGCCCGGCACCGAGTGGGTCGGGTGCAGCCGCACGGCGCCGTCCGGGTCCTGCGGGTTGTTGAAGAACACGAAGTGCTCGTCGCTCAGCACCCGCCCGGCGGCGCACAGGAACACGGTGACGTCCAGCTCCACCGCGTCGCCGCCGGCCGTCCGGCTCTGCCAGCTGACCGTCAGGCTGCTGTGACGGTCCGTCGGCGCGGCCGCCGGTGCGGGCTTCTCCTGTTCCGCGGAGCCGCCGCCGAGCCGCCCCCGCAGCCCCTGCTCGGCCAGCAGCTCCACCAGCTCCGGCCCGCTGACCAGCGTCAGCGGCTTCCCCTCGATGTAGCTGTACGAGCCGCGGCCGAAGCCGGCGGTGGTCACCAGGATGCCCTTGTTGGCCCCGTGGTGCCGGACGGTCGACTCCAGGTCGCGCACGGCCGTCGGGGACACCGTCTTGCGGTAGCGCTTGGCCTGGATCACGATCTTGCCGCCGGTCACCGGGTCCAGGTCCTCGGCGACCACGTCCACCCCGACGTCGCCGCTGCGGGCCGTGGTCATCACCCGGAAGCCGCGCAGCCGGAACAGCTCGGCGATCAGCTCCTCGAACTCGATCGGGTCCATCTCGAACAGGTCCGGGTCGTCGTCGCCGCCGTGCCCGGCCAGGCTCCCGCCGACCGTCTCCGGCAGCCGGTCCGGCCGCACCTCGTCCAGCCGCTCCGGGCGTGCCGACAGCTTGCCGCCCAGGCCCTGGAAGCAGTCCACCGGCGCCACCCGGTCCAGCGCCAGCCCGGCGAACTCGGCCCGGGAGGCGGTCAGGGTGGCGAGGAAGCGCTCCGCCTCCCGGCCGGTCGCCGGGTCGATGCCGAGGACGAAGCCGTTCAGCACCACCGAGTCCAGCATCCCGTCCCGGTCCGCCCGGAACAGCTCCGCCGCCAGCCGCAGCGCCGACTGCGCCAGCACCTCCCGGTACAGCGCCTTGCGCTCCGTCGCCGGGCGGGCCACCTCCGCCTCGCGGTCGTCCGTCTTCACGTACCGGACCCGGCCGGCGGCCGGCACCACGTCCGGGCCGGGCAGCTCCCAGTTCACCACCAGCTGCCGGGTCGACGCCTCCCAGGCCGCCACCAGGCGGTGCGGGAAGCCCTCCGGCCAGGCCGCCGAGGCGTACAGGCCGGCGGTGAAGTACTCCTGCACCGCCTCCGGCTCGCCCGCGCGCAGCCGCCGCAGCAACTCCTCGGTACGGGCGGCGCGGTCCTCGTCCTGGCGGCGGCACTGCGCCGCCCAGGCCAGGTACTCCTGGTGGTACGCGGCCAGCCGGCGCTGCCGGTCGGCCTCCTGCGCCTGGGCGGCGTACCAGTCCTGCTCGAACCGGGCCCGGGCCTGCGCCAGGTACTGCTCGTACTGCCGCCGCACCCCCGGATTGCGCGCCTGCACCTGGTCCGGCGGCGGCACGTGGTACTTCGGGCCGCCCTGATCGGGCAGCTCCACCGGCCGGCCCAGCGGGCCCGGGTCGAACGGCGGCACCGGGCGCGGCGCCAGCAGCGCCTGCGGGCCGAACGCCGGAGCCGCCAGCCCGGCGGCCAGCAACCCGCGCAACTCCTCGACCCGGGCTTCCAGTTCGGCCGTCAGTCGGGCCGCCTCCGCCTCCCGGGACTGCTGGTAGGCCCGCTGTGCCTCCCGCTCGTTGCGGGCTGTCGCCCGCTGCTCATCCCGCTGCTCGCGCTCCAGCCGGCGCTGCTGCGCCGCCTCGGCACGCCAGCGGGCCTCCTCCCGGCGCTGCTGCTGTCGCTGCGCCTCCGCCCAGATCGCCAGCACTCCGTCGTTCCGCCGCCCCGCCACCGTCCACCCCTTCATTGCACGCCGGACCGGTCGCGCCGCACGCCTCCCGGCCGCGCCGCCAACCGCGCCCGCAACAATAGAACGTGAACACCCCACCGGGCCAAGCCCCGCGAGCAGCACGGCTGCACTGCACCGGTCAGTGCACCTGGGGCGCGTCCCCGGGCCGGGCGTGCCAGCGCCAGTCGGTGCGCAGCGGCCGGCCGGGCAGCGGGGCGCGGCCGGTGGCCCACAGAAGGGTCGGCCAGGGGGCGTCGGCGGCGGTGACGGGGACGTCGGGGAAGAGGCGGGCCAGGACGCGGCGGCAGAGGTCGGCCGGGGGGTCCCAGGGCAGGCAGAGGCCCTGGGCGACGTCGTGCAGGTGCACCAGTGTCTCGACCAGGCTCATCGCGACGAACCCGGCCGGGTCGGCGACACCCCACGGGTGGTAGGCGCGGACCTCGGGCGCGGCGGCGCGGGCGATCGCGACCATCAGCCCGCCGCTCGCCTCCAGCACCTCGACCAGCCCGTCGGGCCCGCTCGCGCGGTCGGCGCGGACGAAGTTGTTCGGCCCGCCGGGGAAGCGGCGCTCGGTGGCGAAGGGGACGTACCGCTCGCGCGGCGGGGCGGCCGGGCCGAGCTGGGCGGCGTAGGCGAGCAGGTCGTCGGCGAGGTGCTCGACGGTGGTCCAGCAGTCCCAGGTGACCGTCCCGGCGGGCCGGGACCAGTCGGCGTCCGCGGGCGCCGCGCGCAGGGTGGCGGCGGCGAGCCGGAGGACGAGCGCGAGGTCGTCGGCGGTGACGGGGGACTGGGCGGCGGGCTCGGGCGTCATGGTCGCGGAGGCTAGCAGGGGGCACTGTCACGGGAGCACTGTCAGGGGTGGCGGGTACTCTGCACTGGTTCGAGAGGGAGGGATGCCCGTGACGATCGCACCGCAGCACCACCCGGACCGGCCCGCCGGCTGGGTCTCCACCGGGCTGAGCTGGCACGAGGGCCGCGCCCTGCTCGGCGCCGTGCGCGGCGGCCAGACGCACGAGCGGGCCGTCACGCCCGGCGCGGAGGTCGGCTGGCTGCTGGGCGGGCCGCGCCGCTGCACCGGCGCCTGGCTGGCCGGGGCGACGGAGCGCACCCCGTGCCCGCACCACGCGGTGATCGCGCCGGACGGCGCCGCCGTGCAGTGCCCGGCCTGCCAGAGCGTCGACCGGGGCCTGGTCCTCGCCCGGGACCAGATCCTCGACGACGGCCGGACGTACCTGCTCTACCTCGCCTGGTTCGGCGACGGCCTGCTGAAGATCGGCCTGACGGCCGAACAGCGCGGTGACAGCCGACTGCTCGAACAGGGCGCGCTGGCCTACGCGTTCACCGCCCGGGGCGGGCTGCCGGCCATCCGGCGCGCCGAACTCACCGTCGCCGCCTCCGGGTTGGCCCGCGAGCGGTTCAAGGCCAGGCTGAAGACCGAGCACTGGTGGGCGCACGGCGACGAGCCGTACCGCCGGGCCGTGCTGGCCGAGGCCCGGGCCCAGGCGCACCGCCTGCTGGCCGGCCACGCGCTGGAGCTGCTCGCCGAGCGCCCGGTGGTCGACCACGTGGCGCGGTTCGGGCTGTCCGACGGCGCACCGGAGGCGTACCGGCAGGTCGGCGGCCTGGCCGACGGGGCGGTGATCGCGGGCACCCTGCGGCCGCCGGTGGGCCGCCACCTGTTCCTGGACCAGGCCGACGGCTCGGGGCCGCTGCTGCTGGACACCCGGCTGCTCACCGGCTGGACGCTCGCGCCCGTCTCCGGCCGTCCGACGTCCGGGGTGGCCCTGGAGGAGCGGGTCCGCCCGCCGGAGCCGGACACCCAGGAGGCGCTCTTCTAGAGTGAATCCGGGCTGGGGTGGTTTCCCGCGAGCGCGAGCCCGGGGGCTGAGGGCTCAGCCCAGCTTGCTGCGCACCCCGCCCGGGCCGGAGCGGGCCCGGCGGGACAGCGGCGGCCGGGACGGGCGGACGTCGGCGCGCGCGGCGGGCTCGCCCTCGGCGGTGCGCCGGGCGAGTGCGGCCCGGGCGGCGGCCAGGGCCACGCGGGTGAGCAGCGGGTCCTCCTGGACGCCGGCGGACCGTTTGGCCGCCTGGCAGTGCGAGCACCAGATCGGGGAGGCGGGCCCGTCCGGGTACGCCATGCTCTCGGGCGGCAGGTAGTGTCCGCCGCACTCGACACACTCGAAGACCAGCCTCATCCGGCGATCACCGTCCCGGATCCGTGGCACCGACCGCAGGGCGACCAGAAGGTGTGGATCCTCGGCACCATGCTCCCTTCCTCGTCCCGTTCGACCGTGGCTTCGGTCTTCTGGGTCCCCCCGGACCCGCCGCAACCGGAACAGGACTGAACCTCGGGCATATGCCGTCCTTCCGTAGCGGAGGACCACGGTAGCGCGAATTCCCGGGCGCGGGCGCGGGACCTGACGATCCACCACCCCTCGGGGGAGCGTGCGAATGCCCCACACGCCCCGCTGCACGCCGTCGGCCCCGCACCCGGGGGCGCGGGGCCGGGGCACGGGGCCGATCGAAGCGGTGCGTCAACCGCGCGCGGCCCGCAGGAACTCGCGGTTCATCGCGGCGATGCTGGGCAGCGGGATGCCCTTGGGGCAGGCGGTGGCGCACTCGCCGGTGTTGGTGCAGCCGCCGAAGCCCTCGGCGTCCATGGCCGTGACCATGTCCCGCACCCGGGAGGCGCGCTCCGGCGCGCCCTGGGGGAGCACGTTGAGGTGGACCACCTTGGCGGAGGTGAACAGCATCGCCGAGCCGTTCGGGCAGGCGGCCACGCAGGCGCCGCAGCCGATGCACTCGGCGTGTTCGAAGGCGGTGTCGGCGGCCTCCTTGGGGACGGGCGTGGCGTGCGCGTCGGGGGCGCTGCCGGTGGGGGCGGAGATGTAGCCGCCGGAGCCGATGATCCGGTCGAAGGCGGAGCGGTCCACCACCAGGTCCTTGACCACCGGGAAGGCCGCCGCCCGCCACGGCTCGACGTCGATGGTGTCGCCGTCCCGGAAGTGCCGCATGTGCAGCTGGCAGGTGGTGGTCCGCTCGGGGCCGTGGGCCTGGCCGTTGATGACCATGCCGCAGGCGCCGCAGATGCCCTCGCGGCAGTCGTGGTCGAAGGCGACGGGCTGGTCGCCGCTGGTGATCAGCTCCTCGTTGAGGCTGTCGAGCATCTCCAGGAAGGACATGTCGGGGCTGATGCCGCCGACCTGGTAGGTCGTCATCGACCCGGGGGCGTCCGGGCCCGGCTGGCGCCAGATGCGCAGGGTGAGGTTCATGCGTAGCTCCGCTGGGTGGGGTGGACGTACGCGAAGTCGAGGGCCTCGCGGTGGAGGACGGGGGCGGCGCCGGTGCCGGTGAACTCCCAGGCGGCGGCGTAGCCGTACTCCTCGTCGCGCCGGGCGGCCTCGCCGTCGGGCGTCTGGCTCTCGGTGCGGAAGTGGCCGCCGCAGGACTCGGCGCGGTGCAGGGCGTCCAGGCACATGAGCTCGGCGAGCTCGAAGTAGTCGACGAGCCGGTTGGCCTTCTCCAGCGACTGGTTGAGCTCCTGCCCGGTGCCGGGCACCTTGATCCGGCGCCAGAACTCCTTGCGCAGCTGCGGGATCCGCGCCAGGGCCCGGCGCAGTCCGGCCTCGTCGCGGGCCATCCCGCACTCGTCCCAGAGGAGTTCGCCGAGTTCGCGGTGGAAGGAGTCGGGGGTGCGGTCGCCGTCCACCGCGAGGATGAGGTTCAGCCGGTCCTCGACCTCGGCCTCGGCCTCGGTGACCGCCGGGTGGTCGGCGGGGACGGCGGGCAGCGGGTTGCGGGCCAGGTAGTCGTTCAGGGTGGGCGGCAGGACGAAGTAGCCGTCGGCGAGGCCCTGCATGAGCGCGCTGGCGCCGAGCCGGTTGGCGCCGTGGTCGGAGAAGTTGGCCTCCCCGACGGCGAACAGGCCGGGGACGGTGGTCTGCAGGTCGTAGTCGACCCAGAGTCCGCCCATCGTGTAGTGGATCGCGGGGTAGATCCGCATCGGCACCCGGTACGGGTCCTCGGCGGTGATCCGCTCGTACATGTCGAACAGGTTGCCGTACTTGGCGGCGACGGCGTCCCGGCCCAGCCGGCGGATGGCGTCGGCGAAGTCCAGGTAGACGCCCTGCCCGCCGGGGCCGACGCCGCGGCCCTCGTCGCAGACGTTCTTGGCGGCCCGGGAGGCGATGTCGCGGGGCACCAGGTTGCCGAAGGCCGGGTAGATCCGCTCCAGGTAGTAGTCCCGCTCGTCCTCGGGGATCTCGGCCGGCGGCCGGGTGTCGCCCTGCGCCTTGGGCACCCAGATCCGGCCGTCGTTGCGCAGCGACTCGCTCATCAGGGTGAGCTTGGACTGGTGGTCGCCGGAGCGCGGGATGCAGGTGGGGTGGATCTGGGTGAAGCACGGGTTGGCGAAGTGGGCGCCGCGCCGGTGGGCCCGCCAGATCGCGGTGGCGTTGGAGTTCTTGGCGTTGGTGGAGAGGTAGAAGACGTTGCCGTAGCCGCCGCTGGCGAGGACCACGGCGTCGGCGGTGTGGGTGCTGATCGCGCCGGTGACGAGGTCGCGGGCGACGACGCCGCGCGCCCGGCCGTCGACGACCAGCAGGTCGAGCATCTCGGTGCGCGGGTGCATCTCCACGTTCCCGGCGGCGATCTGCCGGGACAGCGCCTGGTAGGCGCCGAGCAGCAGCTGCTGGCCGGTCTGGCCGCGCGCGTAGAAGGTGCGGGAGACCTGCACGCCGCCGAAGGAACGGGTGTCCAGCAGGCCGCCGTACTCGCGGGCGAACGGGACGCCCTGGGCGACGCACTGGTCGATGATCTCGACCGACACCTGGGCGAGCCGGTGCACGTTGGACTCGCGGGCGCGGAAGTCGCCGCCCTTGACGGTGTCGTAGAACAGCCGGCGGATCGAGTCGCCGTCGTTGCGGTAGTTCTTCGCCGCGTTGATGCCGCCCTGGGCGGCGATCGAGTGAGCCCGCCTCGGGGAGTCCTGGAAGCAGAACTGGACGACGTGGTAGCCCTGTTCGGCCAGCGTGGCGCCGGCCGCGCCGCCGGCCAGGCCGGTGCCGACCACGATCACGGTGTGCTTGCGCCGGTTGGCCGGGTTGACCAGCTTGGCCTCGAACCGCCGCTGGTCCCAGCGCTGTTCGATCGGCCCGGCGGGGGCCTTGGTGTCGGCGACGGGCTCGCCGACGGTGTAGTCCAGGTAGCTCATTTGACGACTCCGAACATCACGGCCACGGGGACGGACAGGAAGCCGACGGTCAGCGCGAGCGCCAGGCCGTTGGCGGTCAGCTTGAGCACCCGGTCCCGGCGGGCGTTGTTGGCGCCGAGGGTCTGCGCGGCGCTCCAGAAGCCGTGCCGGATGTGCAGGCCGACGGCGAGCATCGCGACGATGTAGATCAGGCAGCTGTACCACTGGCCGAACGAGGCCACGATGTTCTGGTACGGGCGGCCGTGCTCGGCGGCGGGGTTCACGGTCAGCGTGGTCAGGTCGAGGATGTGCCAGACGATGAACAGTGCCAGGATCACCCCGCCCCAGCGCATGGTCCGGGTCGCGTAGCTCGCCCGGCGGCGTTTGTGGACGTACTTGCTCGGCCGGGCGGCGAGGTCGCGGCGGCTGAGCTGGTAGGCCGAGACGCCGTGCAGCACGACGGCGGCCAGCAGGCCGAAGCGGGCGATCCACAGGAACCACTCGTGGCCCAGGAACGGCTGTCCGATGGTGCGCAGCCAGGCCGCGTAGCCGTTGATGTCGTCCGGGCCGGCGAACACCTTGAGGTTGCCCAGCATGTGCGCGACGAGGTAGAGCAGCATGGCCAGTCCGGTGACGGCCATGACCGCCTTCTTGCCGACGGTCGACCGCCAGAGCGTCGCCAGGGTGGACGGATGCCGGGCCGTCCGAGTCGCGGTTGTCATGGCTGCAACGGTAGGGACGGCCACCAGGGTGCGTCCAAGACATGCTGCGGCTCGTGACGATAGCCGTGGCCTATCGATGCGGCCTATCCTGGTCGGGTGCAGCTCCAGCAACTCCGCTACTTCCTGGCCGTCGCCGAGACCCGCCACTTCACCCGGGCCGCCGAGGCGGCACACGTCGCCCAGCCCTCGCTCTCCCAGCAGATCCGGTCACTGGAAAGGGAGTTGGGCGCCGAACTGTTCCACCGCACTCGGGGCAACATCGCCCTGACCGACGCCGGGGAGGCGCTGCTGCCACTCGCCCGGCGCATCCTCGCGGACACCGAGAGCGCCCGGCTGGCCGTCCAGGAGACGGTCCAGCTGCGCCGCGGCCGGGTCCGGCTCGGCGCGCCGCCGAGCCTGTGCACCAGCCTGGTGCCGGACGTGCTGCGGGTGTTCCGGGACCGCCACCCGGGGGTGGCGCTGGCGGTCCGGGAAGGCGGCTCGCGCGACCTGGTCCGCTCGCTGGCGGCGGGGGAGCTGGACCTCGCGCTGATCATCACCCCGCCGAGCGGGGAGGCCGCACCGGCGCTGGCCGTCACCGAGCTGCTGCACGAGGAACTGGTGCTGGTCTCCGCCGAGCGGCAGACCCGGCGCAAGGCGCGGGTGGCAGAGCTGCGGGGGCGCCCGCTGGTGATGTTCCGGGAGGGCTACGACGTCCGGGAGGCGACCCTGGCGGCCTGCCGGGCGGCCGGCTTCGAGCCGGAGTTCGCGGTGGAGGGCGGCGAGATGGACGCCGTCCTCGGCTTCGTCCGGGCCGGACTCGGCCCCGCGGTCGTCCCCGGAATGGTCGCGGCCCGCTCGGGACTGTCCGTCACACCCTTCGCCGCCCCGGGCCTGGGCCGCACCATCGCCGTCGCACACGGCCACGAGGTGCCGCTGACCCGCGCAGCGGAGGCCCTGCGCACGACGCTGCTGGCGCATCTGCACCATGCTGCCGGGTCCGGTGAACTCCCGCCGGGGACACGCCTGTTGCTGTGACGTGGAATTCTCAAAATTCTGACGTCCCATCAGGTTGCGAATGCTGTCGACTAGGGTGCGTATTTGGTTGTGATCAATTTGTGGGATTCGGCTGCGTGGGCGGGTCCTGATCCGGTAGACCATGTTGCGTGACGCGAGCGCAACTATCGGATGCTGAGTGGGAGTTCATCGAGCCGTATCTGCCGATCGGCGAGTACGGCCCGTACCCAGAGCGGCTGCGGCTGCAGTTCGAGGGCGTGATCTGGCGGTTCAAGACGGGCGGGCAGTGGCGGGAGATGCCGGGGGAGTTCGGCGCGTGGTCGACCGTCTCCAATCGCTTCCGGCAGTGGCGTGACGCGGGCGTCTTCGAAGCCCTGCTGGAGGGCGCGATCGCGGAGACCGCGAGGCGGGGCGAGGTGGATCTGTCGCTGGTCAGCGTGGATTCCACCACCGTTCGGGCCCACCACGATGCCGCCGGGATGCATCTGGGGCCCGACGCCCTGGAGGCCCTGGAGAAGGCCGCGGACGAGGCGGAGAAGGCCCGGCAAAAAGGGGCGGCCCGCAGGAACAAGACGGACAGGACGCCGCAGATGATCCGGGACGCGAGGAGCGGCGACGTGTCCGGCGGCGGCGCAGGCTGCGACTGAAGGTCGCGCTGCTCGGACGCTCCAGAGGCGGTCAGACCAGCAAGATCCACGTCGCCGGCGACCGCAGGTGCCGCCCGCTGGTGTTCGTGCTGACCGAGGGGCAGGCCGCCGACAGCCCGCAGCTCATCCCCGTCCTCGAGAAGTTACGGGTCCGCGGGCCGGTCGGCCGCCCCCGCACCCGGCCCGACGCGGTCGCCGGGGACAAGGCCTACTCGTCCCGCGGCAACCGCGCCCACCTGCGTCAACGCAAGGTCAAGGCGGTCATCCCGGAGAAGAAGGACCAAGCCGCGAACCGGAAGAAGAAGGGCAGCAAAGGCGGCCGGCCCGTCAACCACGACGTCGACCTCTACAAGGAACGCAACACCGTCGAACGCCTGATCAACAAGCTGAAGGCCTGGCGAGGCATCGCCACCCGCTACGACAAGACGCCCGCCAGCTACCTCGCCGGCCTCCACCTTCGCGGCGCGATGATCTGGATCAAAGACCTCACCAACACCACCCATTGATCACAACCAAATACGTGCCCTAGTCGGCATCGACAGGGCTCACTCCGATCTGTCAAGCTGACAGCCCGGTGACTGTCAGTCATGGCAGGATCGGTGCGGGTCGACAATGTGTCGAACTGAAGGAGGAGACATGGCTGAGGACAGCAAGGACAAGACTCCGTCTGGCACGTACGCAGGCACTGAAATCACGGTCGACGGTGAGGAGCACGTCATTATCCGGGAGGACCAGGTCCCGGTAGGCACTGACGGCGAGTGATACGCCCTCGCCCACGCTTCGGTACGGGCTGATCTCCGCCCGTTCCGGAACGGGGTGCTGCGCAGCGATGAGAGGGGCCCTGTCGGTCGCCGACAGGGCCCCCTTCTGGTGCGTTTTCGCAGTTCGCAGAGGTAGTACCAGGTGACGTCCGGTACCGACATGAGTGGCGAGTGTGGCAGGGTGGGCGGCGCGGCGAAGACCTCGGGCCGCATCCCGGCGATCCGGTTCAGTGTGGGCTGGTCCATGATCTGGTGGTTCGGAAGCATCCGCCTCTCGGCGAGTTCCCTGAGTGACGCGGCGCCCGAGCGGTGCGTTCGTCGGGTCATGTGTGCTTCCTCGAAGGGATGAGTTTCGGTGGGCGTCAAGCTGGGCGTGGCAGTCCTGACCATGGGCACGCGGCCGAAGGAACTGGCCGAGCTGCTGGCCTCGGTGGAGATGCAGACCGTGAGGCCGGCGCGGACGGTGGTGGTCGCCCAGGGCTGCCCGTTGCCGGAGCTGCCGCCGTGGGTGGAGGGCGTCGAGCTGGCCGAGAACCTCGGGGTGACCGGTGGCCGGAACGTGGCGCTGGAGCACCTGCGCGACGTGGACGTGGTGATCGACCTGGACGACGACGGCCTGCTCGTCGCCGACGACGTGTTCGCGAGGATCGAGGCGCTGTACGAGGCGGACCCCGGGCTGGGCATCGTGTCCTTCCGGATCGCCGACGAGACCGGACTGACCCAGCGCCGCCACGTTCCCCGACTGCGGGCCGGCGATCCGATGCGCGGTGGCGAGGTGACCAGCTTCCTCGGCGGCGGCCATGGTCTGTCGACGAAGATGCTGCGGCAGGTCGGGGACTGGCCGGACGCGTTCTTCTTCGCGCACGAGGAGACCGACATGGCCTGGCGGGCAATCGACGCGGACTGGCGGGTGCTGTACGCACCGGAGCTGCTGCTGCAGCACCCGCGGACCAGCCCGACCCGCCACGCGTTCTTCTACCGGGTGAACGCCCGCAACCGCGTGTACCTCGCGCGCCGCCACCTGCCCGCGCTGCTGGTGCCGGTCTACCTCGGCGTGTGGGTCGCGCTCACGGTCGCCCGCACCAGGAACGCCACCGGGTTGAAGGCCTGGTTCTCGGGCTTCGCCGAGGGCTGGCGCACACCGTGCGGTCGGCGAAAGCCGATGCGCTGGCGCACGGTGTGGACCATGACCCGACTCGGTCGGCCCCCGATCATCTGGCCCGCCCCCCCTGGGCGCACCCCCTCCCGGGGAAAAGAAGAACCGTCCTGGGGGGGGTCCCGGGGCCCGTTCCGTCGGCGGGGGGATCAGGCCGGCAGGACGGCTTCGATCGCGGCGGTCAGCTCGGCCGACTCCGGCTCGACCCGGGGCCGCAGGCGGGCGACGACGGTGTCGGCTCTTCTTCTTGAATGGCACAACGTGAAGGTTCGTCATGAAATGACCAATGCGAGTAGACGCCGTGTCGACCGGGAGAAGGGGGCATGGCCGAGGGGAGCAAGCTGGAGGTGAAGGCCGGGGACCGCCTTCTGTCTAGCAAGTACGCAGCAGGCCGACGCCATGTAACACATCGTCATAGGCCGACGCCACAGCGGCTGCGGTCAGCAGATCTGGACTGGCTCACATTATCGAGCCAGTAGGCGGGGCCACTTGGAAGTCTCTGCGCCGAG
Source organism: Kitasatospora sp. NPDC058243 (assembly GCF_042882025.1). Classification (NCBI taxonomy): domain Bacteria; kingdom Bacillati; phylum Actinomycetota; class Actinomycetes; order Kitasatosporales; family Streptomycetaceae; genus Kitasatospora; species Kitasatospora sp. NPDC058243. The sequence continues at coordinate 61,626 of NZ_JBHVWW010000029.1, read as the reverse complement.
ATTGGAAAGATGGATGCGGGAACCGCGTGGATAGAGCTGCACAGCGGCAATCATCCTAATTTCATCCGAGACACAAAGAAGGCATGTGAATGACTGCTCTTTCCGCCCTGGAGGAGGCCGGATGAGTCAGAGCAGTCATGATGGCGTGAGGAAATCACCTTGTCATTTTAGGCAGCGACCACCTCGCTTGGCCGTCTTACCGCCTGCAGGTCAGAATGCCACCGAGGCACGTGATCTTGAATGAGCCTTCTGTCTTGATGGCGGCGGCAGCGATCTCTGCTGCCCGACTGACCGTCTCGCGGAAAGGGACGCCGCATTGGTCAGCCCACGCTTCGTAGGAGGCGAGGTGGGAAACGATCGGCGCAGGATCGGTGATCTCGATGGCGCCAGGTAGTTCCCGCACCCGGATGTCCTTGAACGCTGTCCCGAGGTAGCCGGGGGCTTTCTCCAGGGAGAAGCGGGAGCTGAGGGAGACCCGCGCCGGCCCCTCGGGGATCCCGAGGATGTCGCCTGCGGCCCGGGCCCAGAGCCGGTCCAACTCCTGTTTATCGGTGTCGCTGTTGGTCGAGGCGATGAGCACACCGCCAGGTCGGAGGACGCGGGCCAGTTCCTTGATCGTGGCCTCGATGTCACCGACGTGGTACAGCATGTGTAGGGCCAACAAGGCGTCGGCGCTATTGTCGGCGAAGGGCAGGAACTGGGCGTCGGCCACCAGAACCGGCTTCTCGACGTCGGCGAGGATGCCCGTCGAGATGTCCATCCCGATGACCTGAAGGTCCGGACGGTCCTTGTGCAGGCGACTGACGAACTTGCCGTTGCCGCAGCCGACGTCGAGGACGATCCCGCTTGTGCCGGCCAGCTCTTCGAGGACGATCCCGGGCAGGTCGTAATGCGGTTGCTGCCACCGGTAGATGGACTGGCGGGCGGCCAAGTGGCGTCCGTCGGCGTAGGCGCTGTTCGCGAGGATGGACTTGTCGGCGATTGCGGCGTCCTGCTGTGCGGTGTTGCTCGTCACTGGGGCAGCTCCGGAGGATTCGTGAGTGCGGGTCGAGAGCAGGCTTCTCTGACATTCTCACGGAGACTCAGGACGATCGGGGAGCCTGCGTAGGCGGGCTCGGCAAGACGAGTGCTCAGCGCCCGAAGGCGGCTGGAGATGCTCGCTGTTCGCCGGTCCGGTGCGGCGTCCAGCACCACCGAGAGCTTCTCCTGCACGCCGTCGAGGTCGCCGTGGGCGAGGTGGGCGTTGGCGAGGTCAAGGCGGGCGGCCAGCAGGTCACCGGAGGACTGTTCCTGCCGCGGTGCAGACTCGTACAGGTCGATGGCCCTGGAGGACGCCTCGATGGCGCGGTTCACATGCGACCGGGCGCCCAGGGCAAGGAGGGCGGTGCCGGCGTAGGTCCACTGCTTGGCCTCGGGAAACGTGAACACACCGGGAAGATCCACGGCGGCTACTGTGCTCCGCGCCGCCTCGGCAGCTTCCACGGCTCGTAGCGCGCTCGCGCTGTCTCCGAGCGCGGCGGTGGCCCGTGCTTCGAGACTGAGCAGACGAGCTGCGATCGTCCCGCTGTCCGCGTACGGCAGTCCGGCTCTGGCCAGCTCGGCGGCCTGGCGGTGGTCCTGCTGCCAGTAGGCGATCAGGGACTGGACGGATCGGATCCAGGCCCGGAGACCGTTGTGGCCGGCTGACTCCGCGCAACGCCAGGCCGTTCGCGAATGCGTAGCTGCGGCCGTGTACTGGCCGAGGTCGAGGGCGACATGAGTGGCCAGGCCGCAGAGGCGCCCGGCCTGCAGGTAGAGATGGCTTGTCTGGTACGGGTGTTGGCGGCCTCGGAGTAAGTCGAACACTCCTCGCCGGAGGGTCCCGATGTCGTGGAAGAGCTCGGACACCGGTTTGCTCACATAGTCCCCTGCCAGCCTCGCGATGTCCGCGTCGATCTGTTCGAGCAGCGTGTCATCCACGTTGGAGGCGCTCGCGAAGCGGAGGAAGAACGCGGACTCCGCCGAGTCGGTTGCCACGGCCATTACGAGATCGTTGTGGCGTTCCGTGCGCAGGTCAGGCACAGGAAGCGACGCTTCGCCGACGCTGCTGAGCGGTGGAACTGCTTTGGCGGCTGCAGGGGATGCTGCCAGCAGGTCGGCCAACTGGTCGACCGAGAGTTCCAGGGCGCGGGCGAGCTTCGGCCGCATCCAGGGCTGTGGGGCACCCCTGCCGCTCTCCCATCGCCCCACGGTCGTACGGTCCACATCAAGGGCTTCAGCCAGGGATTCCTGGGTGTGGCCGACCGCCTCCCTGCGCTGGATCAGCCGGGACCTCCTGGATGCCATCGCGCGTCCTCCAGAGGTACGTCAGTTCGTCTGCAGCCGTAACAGGCCAGGTCATGCCCGGGTTTGCAGCACGGATGCCTCATTGCCGCTTCAATTCTGCTCTGGTTCACCGGCGTTGGAGGCGGTTCCGTAGATACCTGCCGGGTGAATCCCGGCGCGAATCGGCCCGCTGCCGACCTCGTCCCGGTGAAAGGTCCGCACTCATGTCCGTCACCACTCGCCAAGCGGTCACCCCTGCCCCGTTCGGCTTTCGCGTGCTGCCCAGTGCCGAGGCCGTGCCGGACGCACGGCGGCGGGTGATACGGGCCGTGCGTGGTTGGGGACTGCCGCTGGTCGAGGACGCGCTCCGCGATGTCGAGTTGCTGTCCAGCGAGCTGATCACCAACGCCGTGTCCCACACTCACGCCCCGTGCGTCGTGTGCGTGTCCTGGGACGGTGAACGGCTGCGCGTCGAAGTGACGGATGTCGGCCACGAACTGCCGGCTATCGGCGGGATCGATCTCGATGCCACCGACGGGCGAGGGCTGTTCCTGGTGGCAGCGCTCGCGACGAACTGGGGCGCCGACCCGGACCCCGCCGGCAAGCGGATCTGGTTCGAAGTCGGCACCACCACTGCCGTCTCGGGCGACGAGCGACTCACCACGCTGGTGAGGGCCGCGGCCCCGAAGGCACGGGACGTCGTCCCGACCAGTGCCTGACAAGGCTTCCTCCGCCCCGACGCGGGCTTGGGGGGATGCAGGTGGCCGCGCTGGTCAACAGCCGTGCGGCACAAGCACCTGAGGTTCCTTGCCAGCGGCTTGTCCTGGCAACGGATCCATCGCTGCACCAACGACGGGGGCTGGGCAGCCGCCCGCCCCATGATCCTGAAGGAGTGCTTCATGCCCGAGAACCTGACGACCAGCACCGAGCCGGAGGGCGACGGCCTGCTGGTCGCCCGTACGAAGGTCGCCGCGGCCCGCTCGCGTGGCGAGCAGCCGTCGGACGGCGGCTCCACCGGCCGAACCGACACCAACGACTGACGGCTGTATCACGATGACCGCCGAGCACTTCTCGGTGGTTGAGCGTCTGGGCGGGGATGACTTCCTCGCCCAGACGCTCGGCCGCAGCTTCAAGGTCGCACGCGGCGAATCCGCGTCGCTCGCCGGACTCATGAGTTGGGATGACCTCAACACCATCCTGACCCACCACCGGTTCGAACCGCCTCGCTTCCGCCTCGCCGCCAATGGGGAGCAGGTGCCCGCGCACACGTACTCCCGGCCGATCACCACCCGGCGGAGCACCGTCTGGTACCAGCTCCAGCCCTCCGAGCTGCACAAGAGGCTCGCCGAGGGTGCCACGCTGGTCCTGGATGCTGTCGAGGAACTTCACCCCGGCATCGGTGCTCTGGCCAGCCAGCTTGAGCGCCGGCTGCGAACCGGCGTGCAGGTCAACCTGTACGCCTCCTGGACCGGGATCGAGGGCTTCGGCGTCCACTGGGACGATCACGACGTGGTCGTCGTCCAGCTCGACGGCGCGAAGCGCTGGCGCATCTACGGTCCCACCCGCACGGTGCCGATGCACCGTGACGTCGAGACGCCCGAGCCGCCGCCCGAAGAGCCCGTCGCTGATCTGGTTCTCACCGCCGGCGATGTGCTCTATCTGCCTCGGGGCTGGTGGCACGCCGTTGCCGCCTCCGAGGGCCAGCACTCGCTGCACGTCACGTGCGGGCTGCAGAGCACGACGGGTGCCGACTTGATCACCTGGCTGTCGGAGATGTTGCGTGCCCACGAGACCGTCCGGGCGGACGTCCCGCGCTTCGGGGCCGCCGAGGAGCAGCGCGCCTTCCTCGACACAATCGGCAAGCTCATCGCGACCGAGCTGGAGAGCGACGACCTGATCGCCCGCTTCTCCTCCGCTCGCGACGCCACCGAGCGAGCCCGGCTCGTGCCGTCGCTGCCCCACATCATGGCGGCCCCGCCGGATGCCGACCTGCAGGTACGCCTGGTCACCACGCGGCCCGTGCTCAGGGCTCTGCCCGACGACACCGTCCGGTTGACCGCTGGCGGCGAGGAGTGGACGTTTGCCGCCAGGGCCGAGCCGATGCTCGCGCTCCTCGCCGATGGGGAACCTCACCGGCTGGCCGATCTCGCGCAGGCCGCGGGCGTTGCTCTCGGACAGGCGGCCGGTGTCGTGACGGAGCTGGTCGACGGCCAGGCCGCCGCGATCGGAGGCCTACGATGACCGCCCGGCTGGGCCTCGGCACCTACCGTTGCCTCGATGTGGCCGAGGCAGCGTTGATGGCCGCCTCCCGAGGTGCCGACTGGGTGGACACGGCGCCCAACTACGCAGGTGGCCGGGCGGAGGCGTCGCTCGCAGTGGCTCTGGCTGCCTACCCGAATCTGTGCGTCTCCACGAAGGTGGGCTTCGTCCCGGTCGGCACCAGGCACATCGGGGTACGAGCCGGTGCCCTGTCCGCGGCGGACGCCCAGCGCGGGTACTGCCTCACCCCGGACTACATCGCTTGGCAGCTCGCGCGCTCCAAGCTCATGCTCAGCCGGGTACCCGACCTGGTGTTCGTCCACAACCCCGAGCACGCCTGCCCGGACGGCGAGATCACCGGCCGGCTCTACAACGCCTTCCTGGCTCTGGAGGAGGCGTGCAGCCAACAGATCATCAGCGCCTATGGTGTGGCGACCTGGCGCGGCTTCAGCAGTGGCCTCTTCGAAGTACCCATGCTGATCGAACTCGCGATCAAGGCCGGCGGGCCGAATCATCACCTGTGGGCCATCCAGCTCCCGGTCTCCCTCGTCCACCTCGTGCCCATCGCTCAGGCTCTCGACGGACACGGCCCGTTGGCCGATGCCCTGGATGCGGGACTGGAGGTGTTCGCCTCCGCCCCGCTCCACGGCGGGGAGATCCCGGGCCTGGCCACTCCTGAACTGTCCGAGCTGATCGCCCCGGGCAAGACCAGTGTCGAGACCGCCCTCGCCGTCGTTGCTTCAGCCCCAGGGGTGAAGCGTGTACTCCTGTCGACGGGGAACCCGGAACACTGGATGGGGGCCGTCGAAGCTGTCGGCCGACCGCCGTTGTCTCCGGACGTACTCCGAAGGGTCGTTGATGTACTCGGAACCTGAGCCGGACACCGCCAGGCGGATGCGTGAGATGCACGCCGTAGCAGCAACCGTTTTCAACGCGAGGCCGATCGGCTCCCGCGAAGCGTGGGGCTGGCGCGGACGCACCCTCAGCCGCCCGGTTGCCACGGCGTCCGGCGAGGGCTGGCTCCGCATGGTGTCCGCTCCGGCCGACAAGGCCGGCGGAAAACTCTGGGAGGGACCGCAGGAGGCAGAACGGCTCATGCCTTCTGCGGTACCCAGGCCACGCCTGCGGGAGCGGCGTACCTGGACCGAGGGCGAGCACGGCTACCTGGCGGAGCTGTACGACAAGATCACCGCCTCCACCATCGCCACCCACGAGCCGATCCTCCGGGAAACACCTGACCTGGACCACACCTGGTGGGACGGGCTCAGCACCGCCCTCGACGCCATCGCCGCCGTCCCCAGCGACCGGGTGGCGGTCCGGCAGGAATACCTGGACCGCGCCATGCCCCAGTACTTGGGCATCCCGATCGACACCAGGGTGCCTGCCTGGACGACGGCCCACGGTGACCTGCACTGGGCCAACCTCACGGGCCCGACCCTCACCGTCCTCGACTGGGAAGGCTGGGGCGTCGCGCCTGCCGGGTACGACGCGGCACTGTTGTACTCGTACAGCGTCCTCGTGCCGGACACCGCCGCCCAGGTCCGTCACCGACTCGCCCACATCCTCGACACGCCAGCCGGGCAGTTTGCCGAACTTGTCGTCATCACTGAACTGCTGCAGACCATTACTCGAGGCGACAACCTCGACCTGGAGGAGCCCTTGCGAAGGCGGCTCTCTGCGATCACCAGATGACTGGCCCTCGACCCCCCGGTCGAGGGTGGCGCGTTGGGCAGCCCTTGGGATATCCAACGCGCCAATGTGCTCCGCCCCAAGGGGCGAGGACCGGGGTAAGGATGACGGCGAAGGACGGCCCGAGGACCGAGTACGGCCTTGTTGTCACCCACCTCGGTGAGCATCGACTGATCGGCTACGCCCGATTGGCCACCGAGCCGCAGCAGGCCGCCACCGTCGGCTTCGCCCTCCATCCCGCCGAGTGGGGCAAGGGCCTCGGCACGGCGACCGTCCATCTGCTGTGCGCGCTCGGCTTCGACGTCCTGGGAATGCACCGCATTTGGGCAGCCCGATCCCCGCTCAATGAGGCCTCCGCACGCACCCTACTGCGAGCGGGCATGACTGAGGACGGGCGGATCCGCGATCACGTCTTCGTCCACGGCGCCTGGCGTGACTCGATCACCTACTCGATCCTGGAGCACGAGTGGACACCGATGGAGGGCTGGGATCAGCAGCGCCAGTGGGTGATGCCGGCCGGGCCGGGAACGGAACAACGGACCGGCCCCGGGCGGGTGCCCGGGGCCGGTCCGTCGGTGGGTGGATCAGGCCGGCAGGACGGCCTCGATCGCGGCGGTCAGTTCGGCCGACTCCGGCTCGACGCGCGGCCGCAGGCGGGCGGCCACGGTGCCGTCGGGGGAGACCAGGAACTTCTCGAAGTTCCAGCTGACGTCACCGGTTTCGCCCTCGGCGTCGGCGACCTGGGTCAGCTGCCGGTACAGCGGGTGCCGGTCGTCGCCGTTGACGTCGATCTTCTCGAACAGCGGGAAGGTGACGCCGTAGGTGGTGGAGCAGAAGGTCTGGATCTCCTCGGCGCTGCCCGGCTCCTGCCCGGCGAACTGGTTGCAGGGGAAGCCCAGCACGGTGAACCCGCGCGCGGCGTACCGCTGCTGGAGCCTCTCCAGGCCGGTGTACTGCGGGGTCAGGCCGCACTTGGAGGCGACGTTGACGATCAGCAGCGCCTTGCCCTTGTACTCGGCCAGCGAGGTGGGCTCGCCGGTGAGGGTGCGCAGCGGGATGTCGTACAGGCTCACGGGGGTGGTCCTTTCGGCAGGTGTGTGGAACGGAGTCTCGCCGAGCCACCGTAGTGGCCGCGACCACCTGGACCGGGACCGACCTACCGGTCTTTCGGCAGATCGGCCCCGAAGGCGGAGAAGTCGGCGCTCGACCAGTGCTCGGGGCGCATCCGGACCGTGATGTCGGCGGCCAACTGTTCCCGGGCGGAGGCGAGGTAGTCGCGCGCGGCCTCGGGTGGCAGGTAGCGGTTGGCGAGGGCGGCCCACTCGTCCGGGTCGAGCCGGTCCTCGATCGCCACCACCGGGCCCTCGACGCTCACGTACGCGGCCGGGTGCTGCTCGTGCTGGGCACAGAGGGTGAACCGCCCGGCGGCCCGGATCCGTCGGGCCTTGACGGAGTCGCGGCCGGTGATGACGGTGAGCAGGCCGCCCGGGACGTAGGAGTACCAGACCGGTACGGCCAGCGGTCCCCGGTCCGGTCCGGTGCCGGAGTCGACGGCCAGCACGCCGACGTGCGGTGCGGCGAGGAACCGCTCGCGCTCGGCCCTGTCCATGGTGAAGGGCATGGTGTGCGCTCCCGGGGGCTCCGGGCCCGCGCACGGTGGTCGGGCGCGAGCGTCTTCCGGTTTGTACCCGCTACGCCTCCGGGCCAATCGGGGGGGGGGTAGGACGGGGACTGCCCCCAGTGGCCCCCGGCGGGGTCAAGGCGGCAGAGGTTTTACGGGGGTCGGTGCGTGTTTTGGGAGGGTGG
>NZ_JBHVWW010000029.1:47245-53558 GCF_042882025.1 Kitasatospora sp. NPDC058243 | reverse complement strand
GCGCGGGGGTGTGGGGTGCGGTTTTTTTCTGTTTTTCCCCCTCCCCCCCTTGGGCCCATTGGGGGAGGACACACCCCCCCCCCTCCCCCGCTTCCCCCACGGCGGGCTCAGAGCGCCAGTGGCTTGACGGCGGTCGGCGCGTGTTCGGGGAGGGTGGCGATCTCCTCCCACTCGTTGACCTTGTCGATGTCGGCGGCGGCCATCGAGATGTTGGTGACCCGCTCCAGGATCGCCTCGACGACGACCGGGACGCGGAACTCGGCGGCCAGCTTCTTGGCCTCCTCGAAGGCCGGCAGCAGGCCCTCGGGCTCGGTGACCCGGATCGCCTTGCAGCCCAGGCCCTCGGCGACCCGGACGTGGTCCACGCCGTAGACGCCCAGCTCCGGCGCGTTGATGTTCTCGAACTCCAGCTTGACCTGGAAGTCGATGTCGAAGGTGCGCTGCGCCTGGCGGATCAGGCCCAGGTACGCGTTGTTCACGAGCACGTGGACGTACGGGATGCGGTGCTGGGCGCCGACGGCCAGCTCCTCGACCATGAACTGGAAGTCGTAGTCGCCGGAGAGCGCGACGACCTGGCCCTCGGGGTCGGCGGTGGCGACGCCGAGCGCGGCCGGGATGGTCCAGCCGAGCGGGCCGGCCTGGCCGCAGTTGATCCAGTGCCGCGGCCGGTAGACGTGCAGCAGCTGCGCGCCGGCGATCTGGGAGAGGCCGATGGTGGTGACGTAGCGGGTGTCCGGGCCGAACGCCTTGTTCATCTCCTCGTAGACGCGCTGCGGCTTGAGCGGCACGTCGTCGAAGTGGGTGCGGCGCTGGAGCCGGGCCTTGCGGTCCTGGGTGGCGGCGGCCCACGCGCTGCGGTCCTTGAGCCGCCCGGCGGCCTTGAGCTCCTGGGCGACCTGGAGGAAGAGCTCCAGTGCGGCCTTGGCGTCGGAGGCGATGCCGAGGTCGGGGGCGAAGATCCTGCCGATCTGGGTGGGCTCGACGTCGACGTGGACGAAGGTGCGGCCCGCGGTGTAGACGTCCAGGCCGCCGGTGTGGCGGTTGGCCCAGCGGTTGCCGATGCCCAGGACGAAGTCGGAGGCGAGGAAGTTCTCGTTCCCGTAGCGGTGCGAGGTCTGCAGGCCGACCATGCCGGCGTTCAGCTCGTGGTCGTCGGGGACGATGCCCCAGCCCATCAGGGTCGGGACCACGGGGACGCCGGTCAGCTCGGCGAACTCCCGCAGCAGTTCGGCGGCGTCGGCGTTGATGACGCCGCCGCCGGCGACGATCAGCGGGCGCTCGGACGCCTGGAGCAGCGCGAGGGCCTTCTCGATCTGGATCCGGTTGGCGGCCGGCTTGTAGACGGGGAGCGGCTGGTAGGCCTCGGGGTCGAAGTCGATCTCGGTCAGCTGGACGTCGATCGGCAGGTCGATCAGGACCGGGCCCGGACGGCCGGAGCGCATCAGGTGGAAGGCCTGCTGGAACACGCCGGGGACCTGTGCGGCCTCCAGCACGGTGGTGGCGGCCTTGGTGACGGGCTTGGCGATCGAGGCGATGTCGACGGCCTGGAAGTCCTCCTTGTGCAGGCGGGCGACGGGGGCCTGGCCGGTGATGCACAGGATCGGGACGGAGTCGGCGATCGCCGAGTACAGGCCGGTGATCATGTCGGTGCCGGCCGGGCCCGAGGTGCCGATGCAGACGCCGATGTTGCCGGCTTTGGCGCGGGTGTAGCCCTCGGCCATGTGGGAGGCGCCCTCGACGTGCCGGGCCAGCGTGTGCCTGATCCCGCCGGAGGCCTTGAGCGCGGCGTAGAAGGGGTTGATGGCTGCGCCCGGCACGCCGAACGCGACCTCAACGCCTTCGAGCTTGAGGATCTCCACGGCCGCGCGGGCGGCTGTCATACGAGGCATCGGGTCTCTCCTGCGTCGGCCCGCAGTGGGTCGGAGGGCTCATCTCCAGAATTCCACCATACGGAAGAACGGTTTCTGTATGTGGAAATACGGTACGGCTGGGCTCGGCGGGGCGTCAAGGGGAGGTTCAACAGAATGTGGAAGCCGGCCCGGGGGGTGAAACCGCAGGTCGCTGCGGGCGTCCGGGGGCGGGGAGGCGGGGTCGGGTTCGTACAGGTGGGCGCCGATCGCGCTGGTGTACCCAGGGAACCGGCCGTTCCGCGGCGGAAAGCGCGGCCGGTGTGCAGTGCGGGTGAAGGGACGGTGCCCGAGGTCGGCCCACCCCGCACCCCTGGGTACCGTCGGTGGCACGCCGGGCCCGTGATGTCCAACTGAGGCCGCGGCAAGGGGGATTCGGGACGGTCCGGGAGCGGGGGAGCTCCGGCGGCCGGTCCCGTCCAGGACCAGCGTGCCCGGTCCGCCGCACCCGAGCGAGGGACGCACCCCCTGGCCGCACCGACCCGACACCCGCCGCCGCCGTCCGGTCCGCCCGGACCTGCGGCCGTACCGCTGTCGCCCCCGTGTGGTCCACCTCCCTTCTCCCTCCTCACCCCACCCGGCGACCTGCTCACCCCCCTGCGACTTCCTCACCCCCCTGCGACGGCGTGCCCGCAGAGGCGGGCGCGCGAAAGGAACGCCGCCATGCGCTGTCTCCCTGCCCGCCCCCCGGTGGTGACCGGGTGAGCCGAACGCCCCGCCGCCGCAAGGCCCCGCCGGGCCACCCCGGCAAGGCCGCCCCGCCGGGCCGCCGCCGACCCCCGCTCGCCGTGCTGCGCGCCGTCCCCTGGCGCTACGACCTGCCCGCCTCGCTGGTGGTGTTCCTGGTCGCCCTGCCGCTGTGTGTCGGGGTGGCGGTCGCCTCCGGCGTCCCCGCCGAGCTGGGTCTGGTCACCGGCATCGTCGGCGGCCTGCTCGTCGGCGTCCTGCCCGGCAGCAGCCTCCAGGTCAGCGGCCCGGCCGCCGGGCTGACCGTCCTGGTCTACGAGGCCGTCCAGCGCTTCGGCGTCACCGCCCTCGGCCTGCTCGTCCTCGGCACCGGGCTGCTCCAGATCGCGATGGGAGCGCTCCGGCTCGGCCGCTGGTTCCGGGCGATGTCCGCCTCGGTGGTGCACGGCATGCTGGCCGGCATCGGGCTGACCCTGCTGTTCGGCCAGCTGTACGCGCTCGCCGACCGCCGCGCCCCGGCCACCGGACCGGAGAAGATCGCCGGACTGCCCGACCTGCTGACGGACGTGGTCACCGGCGTGGCCAACCCGAGCGCGGTCGCCCTGGGACTGGCCACCTTGCTCGTGCTGGTCGGCTGGAAGTACCTGCCCGGGCGCGTCGCCCGCGGCGTCCCCGCGCCGCTGGCCGCGGTCGGGCTGGCCGCCGCCGTCACGGCCGCCGTCGACCTGCCGGTGGCGAGGGTCCGGGTGTCCGGCCTGCTCGACGTCGTCCACCTGCCCGACCGTGCCGCGCTCGGCGCGGTGGCGGGCACCGCCGGCCTCGGTACGGTCGTCGCCTTCACCCTGATCGCCTCCGCCGAGACGCTGTTCAGCGCCGCCGCCGTCGACCGGATGCACCACGGCCGGCGCACCGACTACGACCGCGAGCTGACCTCCCAGGGCATCGGCAACACCGTCTGCGGGCTGCTCGGCGCCCTTCCGATGACCGCGGTGATCGTCCGCAGTGCGGCCAACGTCCAGGCGGGGGCGCGGACCAAGGCCTCGCGCACTCTGCACGGGCTCTGGCTGCTGCTGTTCACCGCGCTGCTGCCCGGCGTGCTCGGGCTCGTCCCGCTCACCGCGCTGGCCGCCGTCCTGGTCCACGCCGGCGCCAAGCTCGTCCCGCTGCGGCGGATCGCCGCGCTCTGCCGCGGCCACCGGGGCGAGGCGCTGGTGCTCGCGGTGACCGCGGGCGCCATCATCGCCACCGACCTGTTCGAGGGTGTGCTGATCGGCATCGGCCTGGCCGTGGCCAAGTCCGCCTGGCAGACCTCGCACCTGCAGATCGGCCTGGAGGAACTGGTCCTGCCGTCCGGCGAGGCCCTGCAGCGCGTCCGGCTCAGCGGCAACGCGACCTTCCTGCGGCTGCCCCGGCTGCTGGACGCCCTGGAACGGCTGCCGGCCGACCGGCCGGTGGAACTCGACTGGTCCGGGCTGCGCCACCTGGACCACGCCTGCACGGTGGCCCTCACCGCGTGGGCCGCCCAGCACCGGGCCCGCTCCACCGCTCCGCTCGCGGTCGAACCGCCGCTGCCGACCGTGGTGTGAGGCCGGGCGGGCGCGGCCCGGGCCACGACGGGGCCGTCGACGGACTGACCCCGCACAGTCAGTCCGTCGTGCCGTCCGTCGAGCCGTCCGGCGGCCCGGTTCTCAGCCGTCCGCCGGGCCGGGGGCGCTCAGCCGGTCGGCCCCGGGTGTGCCCCGGCCGGGGCGGGCTGGGCGGCCGGCTCGGCCGTGGTGCGCCGGGTCAGCAGCCGGTCCAGGGCGTACGGGCCGGAGCCGAGCACCGCGATGGCGAGGAAGGCCCAGCAGAACATGACGGAGGGTTCGCCACCGTTCTGCAGCGGCAGCAGGGAGTGCTCCTGGTGGACGGTGAAGTAGGCGTACGCCATCGAGCCGGAGCAGAGCAGGGCGGCGGTCCGGGTGCCGATGCCGAGCAGCACCAGGGCGCCGCCGGCCAGTTGGATCAGTGCGGCCCACCAGCCGGGCCACTGGCCGAGCGGGACGGTGCCGCCGCCCTTGGTGTCACCGAGGACGCCGAAGAGCGAGGCGGCGCCGTGGCAGGCGAAGAGCAGTCCGACGACGACCCGGAAGGCCGTCAGGACGAGCGGGCGGGCGGCCTCGGCCGCCTGCTGGGGAGAGGTGGGAAGGTTCGCGGGCATGGGGAAAGGCCTCCTGTGGGGGGAGGAGGAGGTACGGGGCGGTAAGGGTAGCCTTGGTCTAGTCCACTTGGCAATGCTCCGTCAGATCCCACGTGTGCGACCTTCGGGGAGGATCTTGACCGATCGTTCTGGAAAGGGTTAGCGTTCACCCATGGCGCGAACGAAGGAATTCGACCCGGACGCGGTGCTCCAGTCGGCCCTTGAGCTGTTCTGGCGGCGCGGCTACGAGGCCACCTCGATGGCCGATCTGGTCGAGGAGCTCGGGATCGCCCGGGCGAGCATCTACGCCACCTTCGGCAGCAAGCACGAACTGTTCCTGCGGGCGCTGGAGCGGTACGGCGAGCAGGCCGACCCGGTGCTGCTGGCCGAGCTCTCCCAGCCCGGCCCGGTGCTGCCGGCCGTCCGCGCGCTGGTCCGCCGGTTCGCGGCGGAGTCGGCCGGGGACGGCCGGGAGCGCGGCTGCTTCGTCACCAACACCGCCGTCGAGCTCGCCCCGCACGATCCCTCGGCGGCCCGCCAGGTGGGAGCCAGCCTCGCCCACCTGGAGACGGTGCTGACCGCCGCCCTGGTGCGTGCCGAGGCGCGGGGGGAGCTGCCCGCCGGGCGGGAACCCCGGGCGCTGGCCCGGATGCTGATGGTGTTGATGCAGGGCATGCGGGTGATGGGGAAGACGGCCGACGGCGCGTCCCGGGTGCGGGACGCCGCCGAGCAGGCGCTGGTGCTGCTCGACTGACGGATCGACTTGCGGATCGACTGACGAATCGTGGGGCGGCGGTGGGGCGACGGTGGAGGTAGCCTCTTGCTGTCTCGATACTGGACCGAACGGTCATTTTGGGGAGGGGGTTCCATGAGTGTCGCCACGGCCGACCGGCCCGGCTTCGCGCTGCTCGGCGGCGTGCAGGCCACGCTGATCTTCACGATCATGATCCTGTCCGTGCCGCTGCCCCTGGTGGCCCGGGAGTTCGGGCTCGGCCCGTCCGGCGTGCTGCTGCTGAGCGCCGCCTACGGACTCTCCTTCAGCGCCCTGCTGCTCCTCGGCGGGCGGCTGACCGACCGCCACGGCGGCCGCAGGCTGCTGCGGGTGGGCCTGGCCCTGCTCGGCGCCGCCTCGATCGCCTGCGCCCTCGCGCCCGGCTACCCCGTCCTGCTGGCGAGCCGCTTCGCCCAGGGCGTCGGCGCGGCCCTGGCCGCCCCGGCGGCGGTCGCCGTGGTCCGGGTGCTGCGGCCCGAACCCGCCGACTACCGGCGGGCGATGGCCGCCTGGGGCGGCCTCTCGGTGCTCGGCGCCACGGCGGGCAACCTGTTCTCCGGCGCCGTCGCCGCCTGGGTCTCCTGGCGCTGGCTGTTCGCGGTGCCCGTCCTGGTCGCCCTCGTCGGCCTGGCCCGCTCCGGCTCGCTGCCGCTCGCCGACCCGGCCGGTCGACCGCCCGCCGACCCGCCCACCCACACCGCCCCCACCCCTTAGCCAACCCTGGCACTGCCCGACGACATGATGGTGCAAAGCGCTTTCCTCGCTGCC
>NZ_JBHVWW010000029.1:25803-47235 GCF_042882025.1 Kitasatospora sp. NPDC058243 | reverse complement strand
TCTCGATACTGGACCGAACGGTCATTTTGGGGAGGGGGTTCCATGAGTGTCGCCACGGCCGACCTGCCCGGCGCCGCGCTGGCCGCCGCCGGTGTCTGCGCGGCCAGTTACGGCCTGGTGGCGTCCACCGAGCACGGCTGGCGAAACCCCGGGACGCTGCTGCCGCTGGCCGCCGGGCTCGCCCTGCTGCTCGCCTTCGCCGCCGTCGAACGGCGCACCGCCGACCCGCTGCTGCCGCCCGGCTTCCTCGCCGACCGCCGCCGGGCCACCGCCCTCGCCGCCGTCATGGCGACCGCCGCCGGCACCGCGCTGACCTTCCTGCTGCTCGCGCTCTACCTCCAACAGGTCCGCGGCTGGGGCGTGCTGGCCACCTCCGCCGCGTTCCTGCCGTACGCGGCGGCGCTGCTGACGGCCGGCCGCCTGGCCGGGCCGCTGACCGCCCGCTACGGCGCCGTCGCGGTCACCGCCGGAGGGCTCGCCCTCGCGGCGGCCGGGCTCGGCCTGCTGGCGGGCCTCGCCCCCGGCAGCGACTACGCCACCGGGCTGCTGCCCGGTCTGCTCCTGCTGCCCGCCGGGGCCGCGGCCGCCTTCGCCGGCGCGGCCGTGCTCGCCACCGCGGGCGTGCCGCCCGAGCGGACCGGTCTCGCCGCGGGCGTGCTCAACACCGCGATGGAACTCGGCCCCACCGCCGGGGTGGCCGCCCTGATGGCGCTCGCCGCCACCCGCCCGAGCGTGGTCGGCGGCTACGCCACGGCCTTCGCGGCGGCGGGCGCCGCCCTGGCCCTCACCGCCCTCGCCGTCGCCACGCTGGCGCGGGCGACTCCCGAGGCCGCCACAGATACCGACACCGCCCCAGAACGCACCATCCAGATCAAGGAGCACCTCTCATGACCACGCGTTTCACCGACAAGTCCGTCCTGGTCACCGGCGGCGGCAGCGGTATCGGACGGGCCGTGGCGCTCGCCTTCGCCCGGGAGGGCGCCCGGGTCGCGGTCGCGGGCCGCAGCGCGGGCCCGCTCGCGGAGACGGTCGAGCTGATCGAGCGGGCGGGCGGCAAGGCCGTCGCGCTGACCGGCGACGTGGCGGACGGTCAGGACGCCGCCCGGCTGGTCCGGGAGACCGTCGAACTCCTCGGCGGTCTGGACGTCGCCGTCAACAACGCCGGGGTGTTCGGCGCGGTCGGCCCGGTCGCCGACATCGACGAGGACGAGTGGCACCGGGTGTTCGCGGTCAACCTGACCGGCACCTGGCTCGCCATGAAGCACCAGATCGGCCACATGCGGGCCCACGGCGGCGGCGCGATCGTCAACGTGTCGTCCAATCTCGGCGTCCACATGCGGGTGCCCGGCCTCGGCGCCTACGCCGCGAGCAAGGCCGCGGTCACCGCGCTGACCCGCAGCGCCGCCCTCGACCACATCGCGGACGGCGTCCGGATCACCATGGTGAGCCCCGGCCCGGTGGACACCAGCATGTCCACCCGGCCCGGCGAGAACGCCGAGGACAAGGCCGCGCGGATGAAGGACAGCCTCCCCGTCGGCCGGGCGGGTGCGGTCGAGGAGGTCGCCGCCGCGGTGCTGTACCTGGCCTCGTCCGAGGCGGGCTTCACCGTCGGCGCCGACCTCGTCCTGGACGGCGGCGCCACCGCCTGACCCACCGGCGGCCCAACGACCGCTCGGTGCCCCGTCGTTGGGCCGTCGCCTGATCCACTCGTGGCCCAACGGCCGGGCGGCACCCAGGTGTTGGGCCGTCAGGTCACTGCTCGGCCAGCGCGTCCCGGGCCTCCTCGGTCCGGGCCCGGGCCACCACGAAGTCCTCGTCGAGCTCGACGACCAGCACGTCCGGCCCGGTGAACCAGCGGCAGCCGCGGCCGAGCCGGGGCAGCTCCGCCAGCCCCTCCGGCACCTCCGCCCCGGACTCGGCGAACACGCTCAACTCGTCGTCCTGCAACAGCTTCTCCACCATCACCATCGCCGCCGCGGCCGTCGAGAAGCGCTCCTCCCAGGGCTCCCAGCGCTCCGCCGACTTGTCCGCGAGGTCGAGCCGGCCCACCGTCGGCGGATCGTCCTGGTCGAGGTCGGCCAGCAGGACGCCCCAGTGCACGCACGCCTGGTTCTCCTCCTGGTACACCAAAGCGCCCTCCAGGACGAACAGTTCCTCCGGCGGCAGCAGCCGGTTGTGGTTGCCGGTGAGGTCCTCCCGGCGGCCGAACAGCCGGTACGCCTCGCGCAGCGCGGCCGGCAGTCGCAGGCCCAGGCGCCCTTCGGCGGCGTCGAGTTCGGCGTCGGTGAAGCCGTCGTCGGGCCGCAGCGGGTCGCCCCAGTAGGCGGCGAAGCCCTCGACCAGCGCCCGGGTGCCCGCGCGGCCCCGCAGGGATTCGGCCATCGCGGCCCGGATGTCGAATTCGGTGTCGTCCATCCGGGAACCGTACGACGCCCCACCGACAGTCCCGCCCCACCGACAGCCCGGGGCCACCGGAGGGCGTACCGGAACGGGCGGGGGCGCGCCGCACACCTCGCCCGCCCGCGACGGGCCGGGGACGCGCCCCAACGCCCGTCCGCCCACGACCGGCCGAATCTGACGCGAACGCGTAATCCCACCGACACCCGTTGCTCACCGTGGGGTTTCCAATCCGTCGTGTGGGCAGGACACGGTTTCGGCCGGAACCGACGCAACGAAAGGCGGGACGCGCAAACCCATGCCGACCGCACCGCACACCAAGCCCCACCCGGGCCGCCGAAGCCGCTGGGGTGAGCACGGCCTCGCCTGGGCCTTCCTGCTGCCCTCCCTGGTGGTCTTCGTCCTCTTCATCGGCTACCCGCTGGGACGGACCGTCTACCTGAGCGGACACGCCAACGACCTGTTCGGCGCGCCCTCCCGCTATGTCGGGCTGAAGCACTACACCGAGCTGCTGACCTCGGCGGACTTCCGGCGCACGCTCGTCACCACCGCCCTGTTCACGCTGCTCACCGTGGTGCCCGGCGTGCTGGGCGCGCTGGTGCTGGTGCTGCTCCTGGAGAACCGGATCCGGGGCGTGCGGCTGCTGCGCTCCGCGTTCGCGCTGCCCTTCGCCTTCTCGGTGGCCAGCGCGTCCGTGGTCTTCGCGGTGTTCTTCAACCCCGCCAGCGGGGTGCTCAACGGCCTGCTCTCGCACGTCGGGCTGGGCCCGATCGGCTGGCTGACCGACTCCCGGTACGCGCTGGTCTCGGTGGCCGTCACCACGGTGTGGATGAGCCTCGGCTACAACGTCCTGGTGCTGTCCGCCGGCATCGGCTCGATCCCCGGCGAGATCCTGGAGGCCGCGCGGATCGACGGCGCCTCGGGGCTGCGGCTGGCCCGTTCGATCACCGTGCCGATGCTCGGCCCGAACCTGTTCTTCCTGACCGTGGTCTCCACCGTCCACTCGCTGCAGAGTTTCGGCCAGATCCACATCCTCACCAAGGGCGGCCCCGACGGCGCCACCCGGACCCTCGTCTACTCCGTCTACGAGAAGGCCTTCGCCTACGGCTCCAGCGACTTCGGCACCGCGAGTGCCCAGGCCGTGGTGCTGCTCGTGGTCGTCCTCGCCTGCACGGCCGTCCAGTTCGGCGTCCTGGAGCGGAAGGTGCACTACGCATGACCGTGACCGCCACCGAGGCCGGGCCCGGGGCCCAGGACGGGGCCGCCGCGCCGCGCCCGCGCCCCCGCGTCCTGGCCGGCCGCTCGCCGCGCGACCTGCTCGGCCGCGCCGCCGTCTACCTGCTGCTCGCCGTCGCCGTCGTCACCGTGGCCTTCCCGGTGTACTACGCGATCGCCGGCGCCTTCATGAGCCCGTCCGAACTCTCCTCCTACCCGCCGGCGCTGGTGCCCCACTCGGTCACCGGGCGGAACTTCTCCGGCGCCGTCGACACCGTCCCGCTGGCGAGGCAGTACGCCAACTCGGCGATCGTGGCGACCGTCATCACGCTCGCCCAGCTGTTCACCTCGGTCCTCGCCGCGTACGCCTTCGTGTTCCTGCCGCTCAAGGCGCGGGCCGTGGTGTTCGGGGTGTTCCTGGCGACGCTGATGGTCCCGTGGGAGGCCATCATCATCCCCAACTACCTGACGCTGTCCGGCTGGGGGCTCGGGAACACCTACTTCGGCCTGGTGCTGCCCTTCCTCGCCTCCGGCTTCGGCACCTTCATGCTGCGGCAGGCCTTCCGGCAGCTGCCCGGCGAACTGCGCGACGCCGCGCGGATCGACGGCGCGGGCCACTGGCGGTTCCTGTGGCGGATCGTCGTCCCGCTCAACAAGCCGGCCCTGGCGGCGCTGTCGATCTACGTCTTCCTGTCCGCCTGGAACCAGTACTTCTGGCCGCTGATCATCACCCGCACGGCGAACATGCAGACCCTGCAGATCGGCCTCACCTCGCTGCGCGACTCCGAGATGTCCGACCCGGGCCTGATCCTCGCCGGCGTCGTGCTCTCCCTGCTGCCCACGCTCGCCCTGGTGGTCTTCGGCCAGCGCTTCATCGTCCGCGGTCTCACCGCGGGCGCCGTCCGCTGACCCGCTCCGCCGCTTCCTCCCGCTCCTTCGAGCACGTCCCTCCCGACAGAGAGAGAACCCTCCCGTGAAGAAGAGTGCCCGCGCGCTCGCGGCCCTGCTGGTGGCCGGCCTGTCCCTGACCGCCTGTAGCTCCGGCGACTCCACCTCCGGCTCCGGCGGCTCCTCCGACGCCGCCCCCGGCGCCCAGGCGCTCGACCAGGCCTCGGGCGTCACCGGCGTCGAGTTCTGGCACTCGATGACGGGGAAGAACGCCGAGGTCCTCACCGGGCTGGTCGGCCAGTTCAACGCCGCCCACCAGGGCAAGATCGAGGTCAAGGCGCAGTTCCAGGGCAAGTACGACGACCTGGTCGCCAAGTACAAGGCCGCGGTGCAGCAGAAGGGCACCCCCGCCCTGGTGCAGGTCTACGACATCGGCACCCGGTTCATGATCGACTCCAAGCAGACCGTCCCGGCCCAGGCCTTCGCCGACAAGGACGGTTTCGCCCTCGACGACCTCGACCCGAACATCCGCAACTACTACTCCGTCGGCGGCAAGCTCGTCTCGATGCCGTTCAACTCCTCCATGCCGCTGCTCTACCTCAACGCCGACGCCTTCAAGGAGGCCGGCCTCGACCCGGCCCAGCCGCCCAAGGACCTCGCCGAACTCGGCGAGCTGGCGAAGAAGCTGACGAAGAAGGACGCCGACGGCAAGACCGTCCGCTACGGCTTCGGCGCCGCCATCTACGGCTGGTTCGTCGAGCAGCTGCTCGCCGAGTCCGGCACCATGTACTGCGACCAGGACAACGGCCGCAGCAACAAGGCCGGCAAGGCCGTCTTCGACTCCGCCCAGGGCGCGCAGGTCGTCCAGTGGTGGGCCGACCTCGTCAAGGGCGGCTACGCGGCCAACACCGGCCGCAACACCGACGACGCCCAGGCCGCGTTCAAGGCCGGCACCGTCGCCATGCACCTGGAGTCCACCGGCGTGCTGCGCGGCTACACCGAGGCCGCCAAGTTCGCCGTCGGCACCGCGGCCTTCCCCAAGGTCGCCGCCGCCGACCAGGGCGGCCCGGTCATCGGCGGCGCCTCGCTGTGGATCAGCGGCCCCGGCCACTCCGACGCCGAGAAGCGCGCCGCCTGGGAGTTCGAGAAGTTCGTCACCGCCCCCGAGCAGCAGGCCGCCTGGCACACCGGCACCGGCTACTTCCCGGTCAACCGCAAGTCCCTGGACGACCCCAAGGACAAGGAGTGGGTCGCCAAGTACCCGCAGTTCCAGACGGCCATCGAGCAGCTCAAGGCCACCAAGCCCTCCCCGGCCACCGCCGGCTGCCTGCTCGGCGTGATGCCGCAGGCCCGCAAGGGCGTCGAGACCGCCATCGAGCAGACCATCGCCGGTTCCAAGACCGCCCAGCAGGCCCTGGCCGACGCGGCCAAGGAACTCCAGCCCGCCATCGACAGCTACAACAGCTCCGTGAACTGACCACCTCCCTGCCCCACGGCCACCGGCCCGACTCACGGCCACCGGCCCGCCCTACGACGGCCCGCCCGGCGCAGCACGCGCCCGGCGGGCCGCCGCCGTCCGGGACCATCGTCGGGGACGGCCGGTCGGGGCTCAGCCGTCGGCGTCAAGGCGCTAAGGCGCTGAGGCGTCACGCCGACAGGGCTTCGCCGTCCTCCGGGAGCGCGCACACGGCCGCCAGCTCGTCCAGCGACAGATCCAGTGCGAACGCCAGCGCGGCGATGGTGAAGAACGACGGCGTCGGCGCCCGTCCGGTCTCGATCTTGCGCAGCGTCTCCGCCGAGACGCCGGCCACCGCCGCCACCTCGACCATGCTGCGTGCGCCGCGTGCCTCGCGCAGCAGCGCCCCGAAGCGCTCCCCGCGCTCGCGCTCCCACGGGGTCAGTGGAGTCCTCACCATGCCTTCGATACTAGGCCCTCCCCGCCGGGGCCATGCCGCGTGCCCCGCCCCGGTGCCCCCGTCCGGCCGCGCGGCCGCCCCACCTTCGACCGTGATACAAATACCGGTATAAGAATTGGATCGAGGGGAGACGACCCACCATGGTCGAAATCAAGTCGGACGCCGCCCTGGACGCGATGCGCGAGGCCGGGCGAGTGGTGGCGGACGCGCTGGCCGCCGTGCAGGACGCGGCGGCCGTGGGCGTCAGCCTGCTGGAGCTGGACGAGGTGGCGCACGGCGTGCTGCGGGCGGCCGGGGCCACCTCGCCGTTCCTCGGCTACCGGCCGTCCTTCGCGCCCGTGCCGTTTCCGGCCGTCATCTGCGCCTCGGTGAACGACGCCGTCGTGCACGGCATCCCGGGCGGCTACCGGCTGCGCGACGGCGACCTGGTGAGCATCGACTGCGGCGCCCTCCTGGACGGCTGGGCCGGGGACTCCGCCGTCAGCTTCACCGTCGGCGCCGCCCGGCCCGAGGACGCGGCACTGATCGACACCACCCGGCGCGCCCTGGAGGCCGGGATCGCCGCCGCCGTGGTCGGCAACCGGATCGGTGACATCGCGCACGCCATCGGCAAGGTCGCCCGCGCCGGGCGCTACGGCCTGCTCGAAGGCTTCGGGGGGCACGGCATCGGGCGGAGCATGCACGAGGACCCGCACGTGCCCAACGAGGGCCGCCCGGGCCGGGGTTACCCGCTGCGCCCCGGCCTGGTGCTGGCGATCGAGCCGATGCTGACGGCGGGCGGCCGGGGTGACTACCACACCGACCCGGACGGCTGGACGCTGCGCACCACGGACGGCAGCCGCGCCGCGCACATCGAGCACACCGTCGCCATCACCGAGGACGGCCCGCGCGTCCTGACCCTCCGGTAGCCGGGGCACTGCGGGCGGGTGCGCATCCGGGCGGGAGCAACAGGCCGTAGGCGAACGGTCCTTGTCCGAACCCGGGCGCCCGTCCGACCGGCTGGAATGAGCCGAATCTGTGGCGGATTTGTGACAAAGCTTCGCCAACACCCTGCCCTGGCACGGTATTCGCGGCCGTAGTGTTCCAGTTATGTCACCGAAGAGCCGCATACCTGCCCCGGACGCGGGCGACACCTGGGTGCCGCGCCCGCGGCGCCGTGAGACCCCGATCGGATTCCTGGGTCACACGGTCACGTTCCTCGGCTGCTGCACTCTCGGCGGTGTCCTGCTGGCCGGCCTCATCCTTCCCGCGGCGGGCGCCGTCGGGCTCGGGGCCAAGAGCAGCGCCGAGGGCTTCGAGAGCATCCCCGACGACTTCAAGGCGCCGGCGCTGACGCAGGCCACACAGGTCTTCGACGCCAAGGGCGGCCTGATCGCCAAGGTCTACGAGCGGGACCGCACGGTGATACCCGCCGAACAGATGTCACCGCTGATGCGCCAGGCGCAGGTGGACATCGAGGACGCCCGTTTCTACGAGCACGGCGCCGTCGACCTCAAGGGCATCCTGCGGGCGATCACCAAGAACGCGGAGAGCGGCGCCGCCGTCCAGGGCGCGTCGACGCTGACCCAGCAGTACGTGAAGAACGTCAACGTGGAGAAGGCCGGCGACGACCCGGTGGCCGTCCTGGAGGCGCAGCGCAAGACGCTCGGCCGCAAGATCCAGGAACTCCGGTACGCCATCAAGCTGGAGGAGGACCTGACGAAGGATCAGATCCTCACCAACTACCTGAACATCACCTTCTACGGCCATCAGGCGTACGGCATACAGGCGGCCGCCCAGCGCTACTTCAGCAAGGACGCGAAGGACCTCGCCCTCCCCGAGGCGGCCATGCTCGCCGGGCTGGTGCAGAACCCGTCCCAGTACGACCCGAAGCTGCACCCGGTGGCCGCGCAGAAGCGCCGGGACACCGTCATCGACAAGATGGTCGAGAACAAGCACATCACCGCGGACCAGGCCAAGGAAGCGAAGGCCGCCCCGCTGGGCCTGAAGTACCGGGACCCGCAGAACGGTTGCATCACCGCCCAGGCCGGCATGGGCTTCTTCTGCGACTACGTGCGCCACGTGGTCAAGCAGGACCCGGTGTTCGGCAAGAGCGCCGCCGAGCGCAAGAAGCTGTGGGACACCGGCGGCCTCAACATCTACACCACGCTGGACCCGGAGAAGCAGGCCGCCGCCCAGAACGCCGTCTCCGAGCAGGTGTACGTGACCGACCCGGTCTCGGCGGCGATGACGATGGTCGAGCCCGGCACCGGCAAGATCCTGGCGATGGCGCAGACCCGCCCCTACGGTCTGGCGAAGGAGAAGAACCAGACCGTCGTCAACTACAACGTGGACGCGGCGATGGGCGGCGGCATCGGCTTCCAGCCCGGCTCCAACTTCAAGCCGATCGTGGCCGCCGCCGCCCTGGAGGCCGGCCTGCCGCCCACCCAGCGGTACGACTCGCCCAACCGCATGGACTGGCCGACGATGAGGACCTGCGACGGCACCTGGAAGAACCTGAGCAAGGGCAAGAAGGAGGGCAGCATCCCGAACGAGAGCGCGCGCGAGGTCGGCCCGTACGAGCTCAAGGAGGCGATGGCCCTCTCGGTGAACACCTACTTCGTGCAGATGGAGCAGGAGATCGGCCTCTGCGCGGTCAAGCAGATGGCCAACAAGCTGGGTGTCACCGGCAAGGCCGGCGGTGACCCGTTGCAGGAGCTGCCCGCCCTCGGCCTCGGCACCCAGGAAGTGAGCCCGTTGACGATGGCGAACGTGTACGCGAGCTTCGCCGCCCGCGGCACCTACTGCGCGCCGCTGGCGATCAACAAGATCTCCACGGTGGACGGCAAGGACGTCCCGGTGAGCCCGGCCAAGTGCACCGAGGCGATGTCCACGGACACCGCCGACGTGATCAACAGCGTGCTGCTCGGCGTGACGGAGAAGGGCACCGCCAAGGACCTCAGGCTGGACGACCGCCGGCAGATCGCGGCCAAGACCGGGACGACGGACGAGAAGAAGTCGGCCTGGTTCACCGGCTACACCGGCAACCTGGCCGGCTCGGTCTGGCTGGGCAGCCCGGGCACCAAGGTGCCGATGAAGAACATCCGGATCGGCGGCCACTACCAGCAGGAGGTCTTCGGCGCGACCGGCCCGGGCCCGATCTGGGAGCAGGCGATGAGCGACGCCGTCCGGAACATGCCGGAGAAGGAGTTCCCGACGGTCTACATCCCGGACCCGCCCAAGCGCGACCCGAACTGCGCCACCCCCAGCGGCTCGCCGACCGGCACCTGCGGGAGCGGCTCGGGCAAGCAGCGCCCGAGCAGCCCCGGCAACCCGAGCAGCCCCGGCAACGCGAGCACTCCGGGCAACGCGAGTACCCCGGGCAGCACGGGCAACCCGGTCGGCCCGCTCAACCCGAACAGTCCGGTCGGCCGCTCCGCGCCGTCCACGCAGTCCACGCAGTCCGGGCAGTCCGGGCAGTCCACCCCGCTGGCCCCCGCCGCGCCGGCCGACCCCGGCGACAACCAGGACCAGTGAACCGCCCGGCCCCGCCTGAGTACCCGTACTCAGGCGGGGCCGCGGCCCGGCGGCGGACGATGGGTGCCATGCCGCACAGCATCCTCGGCGTCCCCGCCGTGTTCTGGCCCTCGATCGGCTACCTGGCCGGGTACCCGGTGATCGGGCTCGCCGCCGCCCGCGAACTGCGCGCGGGCACCAGCGCGGCCGACGCGGTCCGCCAGTGGACCGCCGTCGTCTGGACGATGCCCGGCTTCCTGCCGGCGATGGTCGTCGACCCGTTCCCGGACGGCAGTGCGGCCCGCTTCCTGTCCGCCACCGCCGTGGGCGCGGCGGGCAACGCGGCGCTGCTCGCCCTGCTCGCCCACGCGGTGGGGCTGCCGTAGCGCGGACGCTACCGCGCCTCGACCGGCTCGCCGGTGTCCTGGTCCAGGTTGAAGACCCGCCGGTAGGAGTCGGTGACCACGGTGATCTGGTCCCGGCCGGTCCAACTCGCCTCCACCAGCCGGGCGTCGTCCGGTGCCCGGCCGATCTGGGCCAGTGACCAGCGCCGCGCGGACCAGCCCGCGCCGACCTCCAGCAGCACCTGCCAGTCGTCGTTGTCCTTCGGCGCGGTGGCGTACGAGCGGTGCACCACGACCAGTGCCAGCTCCTGGCGAGCCGGGGCGGTCTCCCGGCTGCGCGTCTCGGCCGCCGAGACCTTGTGCGCGGCCAGCACGCCGAGCAGGAACACCACCCCGGCCGTCACCGTGACCGCCCGGGTGGCCGTCCGTACGGCGGTGCGCCGGTCGCCCAGCCAGGCGGCGGCGATCAGCGCGGCCAGCGCCGCGCCGAGCAGCAGCTCGGGCCGGTTGAGCAGGTCGGCGACCAGCATCAGCCCGCCCGAGCGGCTCTCCCACTGCCCCTCGGTGTAGAGCAGCACGGCCGCCGCCCCGCCCGCCAGCAGCAGCCGGACCAGGGTGCGCCTGGCCTTCGGCATCCGGTTCCTCATCGTCCCCCCGTCCGATGCGTCACAGCTCTGCGAGCAGCTTGCGGCCCTCCGGCCAGTCGCCCAGCCCGGAGCCCGAGTTGAGGTGCCCGTACGCGCCCGGCTCGACGTACCGGGCGCCCCACGCCCCGGCGAACAGCCGGGCCCGCTCGGGGCTGACCCACGGGTCGTCGGTGCTGGCGACGACCACGGCCGGGAACGGGAACGGCGCCAGGGCCACCGGGCGGAAGCCGGTCAGCTGCGGGACTTCGGCGGTGTCGATGTCCGCGGGGGCGACCAGCAGCGCGCCGCGCACCGCGGCGGTCCGCCCGGCGGGTGCGGCGGCCACCCAGCGGGCCACCGTGACGCAGCCGAGGCTGTGGGCGACCAGCACCACCGGCCCGTCGGCGGCGGCCCCGGCCACCGCCGCGTCCACCCGGGCGATCCAGTCGCTCTGGTCGGGGTGGTCCCAGTCCGCCTGCTGGACCCGGCGGAAGGCGTCCGGTTCGGCGGCCTCCCAGCGGGTCTGCCAGTGCTCGGGGCCCGAGTCCTGGTAGCCGGGCAGGACGAGGTAGGTGGTGCGGTCCGGCATGGGCTCCTCCGGTGTGCGGTCGTGGCGGGCAGCAGGAGTCTAGGACGCGGGCAGCCGCGGCCCGCAGCCGGGCGGTGACCGGGCGCGCACGACCCTCGGCGGGCGCGTACGCCCGGTGACGCGCCGCAGTACGCCCGGTGCGCCCTGTTGCCAACGGCGCGGCCGGTGCGGGAGGTTGGTCCGGGCCCGCGGCCGGTGGCCACCGGCCGGGGTCCACGCCGTGTCGGACGCTCGACCATGTGGAGGGATGTCGGCGATGACATCGAAGATCCTGCTCGTCACCGGGGACGCCGCCGAGTCGCTGGAGGTGTTCTACCCGTACCAGCGGCTGCGCGAGGAGGGCTACCAGGTCGACATCGCCGCCCCGACCAGGAAGCGACTCCAGTTCGTCGTCCACGACTTCGTCGACGGCTACGACACCTACACCGAGAAGCCCGGCTACACCTGGCCCGCCGACCCCGCGGGCCGCTTCCGGATCGGCAGCACCACCAAGACCTTCGTGGCCACCGTGCTGCTCCAACTCGTCGGCGAGGGACGACTGGGACTGGACGACCGCGTGGAGAGCCTGCTGCCCGGCGCGGTGCCGAACAGCGCGGACATCACCGTCCGCGAACTCCTCAACCACACCAGCGGCGTCGCCGACTACACCCAGGACCCGGCCTTCAACTCCTACGACCAGAACTGGCTCGACACCGGCCGCTACACGTCCTACAGCCCGCAGGACCAGGTGGACCTCGCCGACAAGTACCCGCCCGCCTTCCGCCCCGGCCAGGACTGGCAGTACTCCAACACCAACTACGCCCTGGTCGCGCTGATCATCGAACACCTCACCGGCCACGGCTGGAACGAGGAGGTGGAACGCCGGATCATCCGCCCGCTCGGCCTGACGGGCACCTCGATGCCGCTCTACTCCCCGGTCATCCCCGGCCCGCACGCCCACGCCTACCTCAAGCTCGACAGCGGCCCGGCCGACGTCACCGCGCTCAACCCCTCCATGGCCGGCCCCTCCGGCGCGGGCATCTCCACCACCGCGGACCTGACGACGTTCATCCGCGCCCTGCTCGGCGGCCGGCTGCTGCGCCCCGCCGAACTCGCCGAGATGCAGAAGACCACCGCCCACGGCGGGGGCCAGGCCTACGGGCTCGGCCTCCAGCGGGTGGACACCCCGTGCGGCGCGTTCTGGGGCCACGCCGGCGGGATCCCCGGCTACAGCACGATGATGCTCGGCTCGCTCGACGGGAAGCGCCAGTTCGCCAACAGCACGACCTTCTACGACACGCCGGATCCGGCCGCGGCCCTCGCCGCCTGGCAGCGGGTGGTGAACGCCGGCGTCTGCGGCGGGCAGGGGTAGGGCGTGGGCCGCGGGTCGGACCGCCCCCTACGCTGTCCGGCGACAGGAACGGCCGACCGTCACCAGGAGGACGAGACATGGCAGAGCCGCTGATCGCCGCAGTCGGGGGCAAGGCGCCCACCGTCGACCCGAGCGCCTTCCTCGCACCGAACGCCGTCGTGGTCGGGGACGTGACGATCGGCCCCGGCGCGGGCGTCTGGTACGGGGCGGTGCTGCGCGGCGACGCCGAGTCCATCACCGTGGGCCAGGACAGCAACATCCAGGACAACTGCACCCTGCACGCCGACCCCGGCTTCCCGCTGGTGGTCGGCGAGCGGATCTCGGTCGGGCACAACGCGGTGCTGCACGGCTGCGTGGTCGAGGACGACGCCCTGGTCGGGATGAACGCCACCGTGCTCAACGGCGCCCGGATCGGCGCCGGTTCGCTGGTCGCGGCGGGCGCGGTGGTGCCGCAGGGGATGCGGGTGCCGCCCGGCTCGCTGGTCGCCGGAGTCCCGGCCAAGGTCCGCCGCGAGCTGACCGAGGACGAGAAGGCCGGCATCAAGGCCAACGGCGAGGGCTACCTGCTGCTGGCCGCCGCCCACCGTGAGCTCGAACCCCTGGCACAGCCCCAGCCCCAGGCCTAATTCTGGACGCCGACCGGAGCCGTCGTGGCCGGAACCGCCGCGGCCCGCTCGGGTGCGGCGGGCACGGGCCGGCGCCGGTCGGCCGCCCAGGCGAGCACCGCGATCAGCGCGCCCGAAGCGGCCAGGACGGCGCCCACCAGGGTCGGCGCCGTCCAGCCGAACCCGGCGTCCAGGGCCAGCCCGCCGAAGTAGGCGCCTTGCGCGTTGGCCAGGTTGAACGCGCCCTGCACCGTCGCCGAGGCCAGCGTCGGCGCGCTGCGCGCCTTCTGCAGGACCAGCGTCTGTACCGCCGGCACGATCGCGAAGCCGAACAGTCCGATCAGCACCACCGTGACGGCGGCCGACCAGCGGGCGTGCGCGGTCACCGCGAACAGCGCCAGGGTGGCGGCCAGCAGCACGAAGGCGGCGCAGACCGTCGGGCGCAGCGCCCGGTCGGCCGCGAACCCGCCGATCACGTTGCCGATCGTCATCCCCACCCCGAACAGCGCCAGCACCAGCGTCACCGAGCCGGTGGCGTACCCGGAGACCTCGGTGAGCAGCGGCGCGATGTAGCTGTAGCAGGCGAAGAAGCCGCCGCAGCCGAACACCACGGTGGCCAGCGCCAGCCACAGCTGCCCGTCCCGGAAGGCCCGCAGCTCGTGCCGCAGCCCGGCCTGGCCGGGGGAGGGCAGCGACGGCACCAGCCGGGCGATGGCGAGCGTCCCGGCGGCGGCGATCAGGACGACCACCAGCATGGTCGCCCGCCAGCCCAGGTGCTGGCCCAGCAGCGTCGCGGCCGGCACGCCGACGATGTTGGCGATGGTCAGGCCGGAGAACATCACGGCCACTGCCCGGGCCCGGCGGTCGGGGGCCACCAGTTCGGCCGCGGCCACCGCGCCGGCCCCGAAGAATGCGCCGTGCGGCAGTCCGGTGACCAGTCGGGCGGCGGCCAGCGTCCAGAAGTCCGGTGCGAGCGCGCACAGCAGGTTGCCGGTGGCGAACAGCCCGGCGAGCGCCACCAGCACCGCCTTGCGCGGCCGGCCGGAGGCCAGCGCGGTGAGCAGCGGGGCGCCGATGACCACGCCCAGCGCGTACGCGGATATCAGCCAGCCGGCCTGCGGGATGGAGACGTGCAGATCGTCGGCGACCTGGGGGAGCAGCCCCATGGCGGCGAATTCGGTGGTGCCGATGGCGAACGCGGTGACGGCCAGCGCGAGCAGCGCGAGAGGCAAGGGGGTGACTCCGGGGTGACGCCCGCGGACGGGGAGGCGCGGCGGGACGGGGGGGATTCGTTCGTCCGGCATCCTAATCCGGCCGGATGACGCCGCCGTGAGGTGCGTGTGACGGGAGGGGGTCGCCAGTACGGCGTCCACGCGCGAGACTGGGTGCATGTGCCGCAACATCAAGACGTTGCGCCCGCCGGTGACGCTCGACGCCGACGAGGACGACTTCCGCGCCGCCGCGCTGCAGTACGTCCGCAAGGTATCCGGGTTCCGCGCCCCGGCGGCGCACAACCGCGAGGCCTTCGACCGGGCCGTGGACGCGGTCGCCGAGGCCACCGCCCGGCTGCTCACCGAGCTGGAGGTCCGCGGCGCGCCCGCCCGGGCCGCCGAGGCCACCGCGTAGGCCGACCGCCGTTCGGCGGGCCCGCCGACCGCGGCCGCGCATCGGGACCAGGAGATCGGGACAATCGGGACAGGAGATGGAGATGACCCCCGCGAACCGTTACGTGCTCACCTTCCCCGGCACCCCCGGCACCCAGGCCCCGCAGGACGTCGTCGTGGTCGTCCGCACCAGCGCGACGGGCCCGGGCGGACACCCGGTGTACGAGGACGCCAGCGGCATCGTCCGCGCCGAGATCAGCAACGCCGGCGAGGTCCGGATGCTCGCCAGCGGCGGCCACCAGTCCCCGCACCTGCCGGTCCACGCCGAGCCGCTGCCCTGACGGCTGCCCTGACCGTTGCCCTGGCCGCTGCCCTGGCCGCTGCCCTGACCGCCGTCCTGGCCGTCCGGCATCCGCGGACGA
This sequence comes from Kitasatospora sp. NPDC058243, assembly GCF_042882025.1. Lineage (NCBI taxonomy): Bacteria > Bacillati > Actinomycetota > Actinomycetes > Kitasatosporales > Streptomycetaceae > Kitasatospora > Kitasatospora sp. NPDC058243. The sequence goes on along the minus strand of NZ_JBHVWW010000029.1, from coordinate 31,783 downwards.
TTTCCGCGAACCACCGGGGTGCCGTCCGCCCCTGGGGCAGAATCGGCGGCATGACCACAGCGCGCTGGCAGGGCACCGTCGTCGCCGAGAGCGACGAGACCGTCGTCGTCGAGGGCAACCACTACTTTCCGGTCGAATCCGTCCGGACCGAATTCCTGCGTCCGTCCGACACCACCACCGTCTGCGGCTGGAAGGGCACCGCCGGTTACTACACGCTGGACGTGGACGGGCGGACCAACCCCGACGCGGCCTGGTACTACGCCGACCCGAAGCCGGAGGCCGAGGAGATCCGCGGCCGGGTGGCGTTCTGGCGCGGGGTCGAGATCACCGGGTAGGGCGTACCCCGGGGGCGGAGGGGGTACCGGACATCCATGGCAGTCTTCCGTAAACCCGGACGTTCCAGGCCTGTCCCCGAGCCCGCCCCGACCCCCGTGCCCGCCCCCGTGCCCGACGCCGGCCTGGCCGGCGAGCTCGCCGAACTGGTCGAGCAGGCCGAGCAGCCCGAGGGCGAGTGGCAGATCGCCGAGTACCGGGCCGGCCGTGGCCGTGGCCGGGCCCTGGTGGCGAACGTGGCCCACCTGCTCGGCCGGGGTGGCCGGGTCGCCGCCAAGGGTGCCGCGTTTGGCGGCCGGGCCCTCACCGAGCAGCTGGTGCAGGCCGCGCCGCGGATCCCCGTGCGCGACCTCGCCACGCTGCGTGCCCAGCACCCCGGCGCGGCCGACCCCGAGGCGCTGGCCGACCTGCTGGTCACCGGCGCGGCCCGGGCCTCCGGCGCGCTCGGCGCCGGCGTGGGCGCGGCGGCGATGCTGCCGGTGCCGCCCGCGATGCCGGTGGAGATCGCGGCCGAGACGCTCGCCGTCGCGGCCGTGGAGATCAAGCTGATCGCCGAACTGCACGAGGTCTACGGCGCCCGGGCGCCGGGCAGTGTCACCCAGCGGGCCGGGGCCTACCTGAGCGCCTGGGCCAACCGCCGGGGGATCGACGCGAAGCTGCTGTCCCGGCCGGCCGGGTTCGCCGCCCTGGCGCTCGGGGCGGAGGTGCGCCAGCAGCTCAGCCGCCGGCTCACCCGCAGCTCGCTGCGCCGCCTGCCGTCGCTCACCCCGCTGCTGGTCGGCGCCGGCATCGGCGCCACCGTCAACCGGCGCGACACCCGCCGGCTGGCCGGCGAGGTCCGCGCGGACCTGCGTGCGCGTCCCCCGGTCGACCGCGCCTACTGGGCCGCCGCGGCGCCGGCGGTGCGGGGCGAGGTCGTCCCGGGGGACTGAGGTTTCTGGTTGGGTCCTGTCCGGTGGGGGGCTCCTGGCTAGAGCCTGTCCGGCGGGGCCGGGGCGGCCGCGCCCCGGCCGGCCTTGACGCCGTTCACCATCGCCTGGTGTATCGCCCGCGCGGTGGTCTCGTCGGCCGCCGGGACGGGGCTGCCGGTCACCGTGTACCAGTCCAGCGCGCCGGAGTACTGGACGGTGAGCCGGGCCTCGCCGTCCACCCAGGTGGTGTGCACGGTGAGGTCGCCGGAGATGGGGCCGATCTCGGTGGTGGTGACCCCGCCGGGTCCGCTGATGATCGACTGCGTGGTCCAGGTCGCCCACGACGTGCGCGGGTCGACGGGCGGTCGGGCCTGCCTGCCGGTTTGATCGTGTTCGGTCATGCGCTTATCCTCCCCCGCCGGTGAGCCGCTGTCCGGGCAGCGACACCTGCGGTCGCGAAGACCGCCCGGTCCCACCGGGCGGTCGGGTGCTCACAGCTGTTCAGCGGTCCGGACCGGACTCCTCCAGGGTGGGCTCGCCCTCCGCCTGGGAGGTGTCCTGTGCGTGCAGGTTCTGCATCGAGGTGATGCCCTCTTCGGGATCCGCGGCGCGGACGTCCTCGTCACGGTCCGTGCTCATCTCGGCCCGTTCGCTCATGTCGGTCATGGCGGGCTCCGTCTCCTCGGCCGGTCCGGGCGCGCTCCGAGCCGGGGTGCGGCAGGGCCGGGTCTGTCTCTCACCCCCCAGCCTGCCCCCGCCCCGGCCCCGGGGCCAGCCGAACGGCCTAGACCCTGTCCGGCCGATCTTGCCGGGCGCCAAGATCGACCGGACAGGACCTGGACCCTGTCCGGTCGCCGGCCGGCCCCGCCCTCTGTCCGACGGCCGTCACCAGGTGACGGGCAGCGACCGCATTCCGTAGATGAACGCCTCCGAGCGGAACTTCCGGCCCTCACCGGTGGCCGCCGGCCGCAGGCCGGGCAGCCGCCGGAACAGGGTGGCCAGGGCGATCTGGAGCTCGGCGCGGGCGAGCGGCTGCCCGAGGCACTGGTGCACGCCGAAGCCGAAGGCCATGTGCCGCCGGGCGTCCCGGTCGAGGTCGAGCTCGTCGGTCGGCCGCAGGTCGGCGCCGCCGAACATCTCCTCGTCCTGGTTGGCGGTGGAGATCAGCGCGATCACGCCCTCTCCGGCCTTGATCACGGTGCCGCCCAGCTCGACGTCCTCCAAGGCGACCCGGGGCAGCCCGTGGTCCACGATGGTCAGGTGGCGCAGCAGTTCCTCGACGGCGCCGGGCAGCGCGGCCGGGTCGGCCAGCCTGGCGATCTGCTCGGGCTGGTCGAGGAGCAGGGCGGTGGAGAGCGAGATCATGTTCGCGGTCGTCTCGTGCCCGGCTATCAGCAGCAGGATGCCGGTCGTGGCGACCTCGTCCGGCGTGAGGTCGTCCCGGACGGCGAGCCGGCTGAGTATGTCGTTGCCCGGCTCCTCCCGCTTGCGGGCGGCCAGGCCACCCAGGTACTCGCGCAGTTCGTCCGAGGCGGCCTGGACCTCCTCGGCCGAGCTGTGCTTGTTGAGCAGGGTCCGGCTGAGGCCCTGGAAGCGGTCCCGGTCCTCGTACGGGACGCCGAGCAGCAGGCAGATCACCAGCGAGGGGACGGGCAGCGCGAAGTCGGCGACCAGGTCGGCCTCGGTCCGGCCGTCGGTCATCCGGTCGAGCGCCTCGTCGACGATCTGCTGGATGCCGGGGCGCATCGCCTCGACCCGCTTGACCAGGAAGTCGCCGGTGACCATCCGGCGCTGCCGGGCGTGCTCGGGGTCGTCGAGCCGCAGGAAGCTCGGGTTGGCGAGGAGGGCCTCCCGGCGGCCGGGCACCAGCATCGGGAACCCCTGGTGGCGGGCGTCCGCGCTGAACCGGCGGTCGGACAGGATGGTGCGGACCTCGGCGTAGCCGGTGGCCAGCCAGCAGGACTCGCCGTCGGGCAGGGCGGCGCGGGTGATGGGCGCCGTCGCGGCGGCCTCGGTGTAGGCGGGCGGCGGGCTGAACGGGCAGCAGGCGTCGCGCGGGGCCGGCATCGGGAAGGTCCGGGCGGTGGGTGTGCTCGTCAAGGTGGGGTCTCCTTGCGTCGCAATGTCCTCGGGTGGGTGGGGTGGCGCCGGGGTCTACGGTTCGCGCGACGGCGGCCGGGAGCGGCGGTCGTCACGGTGGCCGGGGCCGGCGCGGGCAGGGGGCCGTCGGGAGCCGGTGGGGGCGTCAGCCGGCGTCCTCGGCGGAGTCCTCCTCGGTGACGGTGATCGCGCCGCCCGGGCAGAGCTCGGCGGCGAGCCTCAGCACCGCGAACTGCGGGGGCTTGAACTCGGTCTGACGGAGGACCACCAGGCTGTCCTGCTCGTCCTGGTCGAAGATCTCCGGAGCGTTCAGGACGCACATCCCGGAGCTGCAGCAGCGGTCCCGGTCGACGCTCACCTTCATGGTCGAGCACCTCTCGCCAGTGCGGCGCCGGGCGTCCGGCGGCCGCCTCTCGTTGTCATTGCCAACCTAACCGCCACCCTTGCGTCCACGGAGGGGCGATGCGGGGATCGTCCAGAATGGCCGATTCGGTTCGGAGCCGGTCCAGCGCCGCCGCAAAGGGGTTTGAAATTGACGTTACTCCGCCAAAGGGCGGCTCACAGCCCCTCGGCGGCGGCGATCTCCCGGACGGTGGCGACGGTGTCGGCCTCGGCCGCGCCCTTGTCCGGCCGGTAGCGCACCACCCGGGCGAACCGCAGGGCCAGCCCCGCCGGGTAGCGGGGGCTGCGCTGGAGACCGTCGAAGGCGATCTCGACGACCAGTTCCGGCCGGACCCGCACCGTCCAGTCGTCCCGCCCGCTCTCGCGGGCGAGGAGTTCGGCGGTCTGCCAGGCGAGCGTCTCGTCGGTGAGGCCCTTGAAGGTCTTGCCGAGCATCACCCACGGGCCAAGCCCGGGCTCGCCCGCCGCCCGGGCGCCCAGGTGCAGATTGCTGAGGAGGCCGCGCCGCCGGCCGCTGCCCCACTCGGCGGCCAGCACCACCAGGTCCAGCGTGTGCCGGGGCTTCACCTTGATCCAGGTCCTGTCCGGCCGATCTTGCCGGGCCCGCGACGCCGGGCATCCCGCCTGGACGCACGCCCGAATCGCCCAAGTACGGCCCAGTACGAGGACGATCCGGGCGCACGCCCAGCCGGGCGCCCAACGCCGCGGGCTGATCCGCCAAGATCGACCGGACAGGACCTGGCCAGCACCGCGCCGCCCGGCCGCGTACCCGGCCGCCGGGTCCTTGACCAGGACGCCCTCGTGACCGCGGGCCAGGGTCTCGCGGAAGAACGCCAGTGCCCGCTCGCCGTCCCCGGTCTCGGTGCGGGGCACCCGCAGGCCCTCCGGCACCGCCCCGTCCAGCGCCGCCCACCGCTCCCGGCCGGGGCGGTCCACCAGGTCCTCGCCGTCCCGGTGCAGCAGGTCGAAGAAGAAGGCGCTGAGCGGGACTTCGGCGCGCAGCCGCTCCGGATCCCGCCGGGAGGCGGTGCGCGCGGCGGTCTCCTGGAACGGACGCGGCCGCCCGTCGGGCCCGAGTGCGATCGCCTCGCCGTCCAGCACCGCCGAGCGCAGCGGCAGCGCGAGCGCCGCCTCGGCCACCTCGGGGACGCGCGCGGTGATGTCGTCCAGACCGCGGGTGAACACCGCGACCTCCGCGCCGTCCCGGTGCACCTGCACCCGGACGCCGTCCAGCTTCCACTCCAGCGCGGCCGGGCCGGTGCGCTCCAGCGCCGAGGCCACGTCGGGCGCGGAGGCGGCCAGCATCGGCCGCACCGCCCGGCCCACCTCCAGCCGGAACGCGGCCAGCGCGGGCGCCCCGCCGGTCAGCGCCGCCTCCGCCACCGCCCGGGCGGAGCCACGGAACATCAGCGCCCGGCGCACCGCCGCCGCGGGCACCCCGGCGGCCTGGGCGACGGCGTCGCCGACCAGCGCGTCCAGCGCGCCCTGGCGCAGCTCGCCGACCAGCACCGCGCGCAGGAACGCCTGCTCGACCTCGGTCGCCCGGGCGAACAGCCCGGCCAGCAGCCGCCGCCGCTCGGCCTGCGCGCCGGGCCCGTGCACCCCGGCGATCCGCTCCAGCTCCCGTTCGGTCTCCCGGACGCCGAGCGAGGCCTCGGCGGCGGGCGGCGGCAGGTCGCGCAGGCCCGCCGGGCCGACGCCGGTGCGCAGCCGCTGCGACTCGCCCGACAGCAGACCCACCGCCGCCGGGGCCTCGGCCGGGCCCAGTGCGCGCAGGCAGTCCGCGAGCAGCGCCGTCTTGGCCCGCCGTCCGGGCTCGGCGGCGACGGCACGGGACGTCCGGGCCAGGTGCCGCAGCCGCATGGCGCTCCTCGGGTGGTGCGTGGCCGGGCGTCCAGGATCGGCCACCCGACCGGCCGGCGCACGGCGGGGGGCGCGTCCGTACCGCGCCGGAGTGGAGTGCGCGGGCGGCCGGTCTTGGCCGTGGTGGAGTTCGGCGCGGAGCCGATGGCCCGTCATGCTGGCGCCACACCGCGGCCCGGCGACCCCGGGGCCCGCCCGACCGAGGGAGACCGAGTTGACCACCACGACCCGCTGGAGCGTCGGGGGGGCGGGGGGGGTCCAACCACCCCCCCCGCGGCGAACCTTCCCTTGGTTCCTCTTTTTTTTCCCCGGGTCTACGGCCGGGGGGGAGGGAGGAACGGTCTCGTTTTTGTTCCCCCCCCCCGACCACC
>NZ_JBHVWW010000029.1:20601-25793 GCF_042882025.1 Kitasatospora sp. NPDC058243 | reverse complement strand
TGGGAGAAACACGTGGGCCGGGGGACCGTGGGGCCCGCCTAACGGGGGGAGACGGGGTGGACCACCAAGACCCGTTGGAGCTTCGGCGGCCCGGAGCGCCCCGACTACCCCGCCTGGCGCGAACTCTTCCGTGGCTACTGCGCGTTCTACCGGGTGCCGATGCCGGAGGAGAAGGCCGAACTGGTCTGGTCCTGGCTCCACGACCCGGACCACGAACTGGAGGGCCTGCTGGTCCGCGACGGCGACGGCACGCCGGTCGGGCTCGCCCACTACCGCCCCTTCGCCCGCCCCCTGCACGGCGCCGTCGGCGGCTTCCTCGACGACCTGTTCGTCGCGCCCGAGGCGCGCGGCGGCGGAGCGGTGGACCAGCTGCTGGCCCGGCTGCGGGCGATCGCCGCCGAGCGCGGCTGGAACACCGTCCGCTGGATCACCGCCGACGACAACCACCGCGCCCGCAGCAAGTACGACCAGGTCGCCACCCGGACCATGTTCGTCACCTACGACATGGCCCCGGACGCCCCGTGACCCGTGTCCGGGCGGCCTGAGGTCGTGCCCTGGGAGCGGGCCCCGGGTGCGGTCGCGGCCGGGCCCGTGATCCTGCCGCCGGACATTCGTTCGGACTTTCTGTTATCGGCGCGCCGCCGGGCGGTCTCCCAGGTGTCGGCACCCGACCCGCCGACCCGGACAGAAAGCGTGGGCACGTGAACAGCGACGACAGGACGACCATCCTCCCGGCGATCGGTGCCGAGAGCGGTGCACGGAGCGGAGCCTCCGGCCGACCCGGCGGCCGCGCCGCGCGTCGGGCCGCCCAGCGGCACACGGAACGCCCCGGAGGCCGGGGCCGCCGGGCCCGACGGCGCGGTCCGGTCGGTCCGGTCGCCGCCGTCGCCGCCGCCGTGGCCGGCACCGGACTGCTCGCCGCCCTGGTCGGCGCCGGCTACGCGGCCTACGGCGGCAAGCAGGCCGACCGGGACACCACCGGCCAGGCGATGGCGGCGGACGCCGCCCTGATAGCCGCCGAGGCCGGCACCCACGACGGCATCCAGGTCCCCGGCGCCGGGGGAGCGGGCCCCGACGTCGCCGCGCCGCCGGCCACCTCGGCCGCCACCGACCCGGCGTCGGCTCCGGCCAGTGCCGCCGCGACCACCCCCGCCACCCCGGCGTCCCCGACAGCCCCGGCGACCGCGAGGGCGACGCCGACCCCGACGGCCACCGGGAAGCCGGGCCCGAGCACGCCCGTGACCGCTCCCGTTCCCGCCAAGCCCACCGGCACCCCGGCCGCCGCGCAGCGCACCGGGGCCCCTACGAGCGCCTCGGTGCCCACCCCGGTCGGCGGCGGCGCCGCGCCCTCCTCCGCCCAGCAGGTCGTCGACCTGGTCAACGTCGAACGCGCCAAGGCCGGCTGCGGCCCGGTCAGCGCCGAGCCCCGGCTGGCCAGCGCCGCCCAGTCGCACAGCGACGACATGGCGGACCGCAACTACTTCGACCACGCCAGCCCCGACGGAGACCACGCCGACCACCGCATCGAGGCGACCGGCTACCGCTGGAGCACCTGGGGCGAGAACATCGCCCGCGGCCAGAAGGACCCGGCCGCGGTGATGGAGTCCTGGATGAACAGCCCCGGTCACCGTGCGAACATCCTGAACTGCGCGTTCAAGCAGCTCGGGGTCGGTGTGCGGACCGGTTCCGGCGGCCCCTGGTGGACCCAGGTCTTCGCCGCCCCGGCCTGACCGGCCCTCCGGCAGGGCCCGTTTTCCGATTCCGCGCAAATTGTTGTTATCTGATCACTCACCACAGGTCTCCGAGGAGGCAGCGGCGGACGGAACACGGCAAGACGGAGTGCGGACCATGAACGCTGACGTGCAGAACAGGACCGGGACCACCCTGGTACGCGCGGCCCAGGCGGGCGACCGGCAGGCCCAGGAGGCGCTGGTCGCCGCCTGGCTGCCGCTCGTCTACAACGTCGCCGGGCGCGCCCTGGACGGTCACGCCGACGTCGACGACGTCGCCCAGGAGACCATGATCCGCGCCCTGGACGGCCTGGACGGGCTGCGCGAGCCGGAGTCCTTCCGCTCCTGGCTGGTCGCCATCACCATGAACCAGATCCGTCGCCGCCACGCCGCCGGCCAGCAGCAGCCCACCGTCGGCGGCCTCGACGAGACCTGGGAACTCGCCGACCCCAGGGCCGACTTCACCGACCTCACCGTCCTGCGCCTCGGCCTCTCCGGCCAGCGCCGGGAAGTCGCCGAGGCCACCCGCTGGCTCGACCCCGACGACCGCGAACTCCTCGCCCTCTGGTGGCTGGAGGCCAGCGGCGAACTCACCCGCGCCGAACTGGCCGAAGCCCTCGACCTGACCCCGCAGCACACCGCCGTCCGCGTGCAGCGGATGAAGAAGCAGCTCGAAGCCGGCCGGATCGTCGTCCGCGCCCTCGGCGCCTACCCCCGCTGCCCCGAACTCGCCGACGTCACCACCGGTTTCGACGGCACCCCCAACTCCGTGTGGCGCAAGCGCATCGCCCGCCACATCCGCGGCTGCGCCACCTGCGACCGCCTCGGCCGCGATCTCTTCCCCGCCGAAGGGCTGTTGGCCGGCCTCTCCCTGGTGCCGATCCCGCTCGGCTCGCCCGCGCTGCTGCACTTCCAGCACACCGCGGCCACCGTCGCCACCGCCGCCCCGACCGCCGCGAGCACCCACGGCGGCTGGGCCGGGACGGCCGCGCGCAAGGCCGTCCTGGCGAGCGGTGCGGTGGCGGTGGTGACCGTCACCACCCTCGCCCTGGTCTGGTCGCACCCCGCCGAAACCCCGAGGGAGGCGGCCCCCGAACCCACCACCCCGGCCGCCGCTCCCGCCGCCCCGGTGCCCACCGCGACCCCGGCCTCCGCCCCGGTCACCCTGACGGCCACGCCCACGCCGACCCCCAGCGAGACGCCGACGGCCACGCCGTCACCCACCGCCACCCGGTCGGTGGCCCCGCCGCCGCCCAGCCCGGAGCGCCAACTCGTCGACCTCGTCAACGCCGAACGCGGCAAGGTGGGCTGCGCCCCCCTGCGGATCGACCCCCGACTGCACACGGCCGCCCAGAAGCACGCCGACGACATGGTCGCCCGCGGCTTCTTCGACCACGTCAACCCGGACGGTGTCCGCACCGACGCCCGGCTGACCGCCGTCGGCTACCGCTGGTCCCAGTGGGGCGAGAACCTCGACCGGGGCCCGACGTCCCCCGCCACGGTGGTCGCCCACTGGATGGACGGCGGCATCCACCAGACCAACATGCTGGACTGCGGCTTCAAGGACGTCGGCATCGGTCTGGCCACCGGCCCCGCCGGCGTCTACTGGACCCAGGACCTCGGCGCCCAGCTGCCCTGACGCCACGCTGTTGCGAGCTATGCGGGGGTGACACCGACCAGTCCGTCGGCCGAGCCCGTCACGTACCCGGTCGCCTCCCCGACCACGCCGCCCGCGTCCCCGACCTGCCCCGGCAACGCGTCCGGCGCACTGGTCAGCGACCCGGACATTCCGTCCTGCCCCCCGACGGCACTGGCGTGCGCACTCGGTGCGGTGAGCGAGGCCACGAAACCCACGGCGAGCGAGGCGACGGCGAGCATGCTGCGCTTCTTCATGGCGGGTCCAACGACGATCCGCCGGGCGGGTTACGAGGGCGGCGGCGGATTCCCTCGTCCGTGGCCGTGCGGCCGGGGCCGTGGCACAGCCGCAGCCCGGTGACGGCCGGTCGGCCGAACGGCGGTACCGCGGGCGCCGGACGGGCTGCCGGGCCCCGGGCCTTTTCCGGTGGCGGGAGGCGTGGGAGGGCGGTGGGATGGGGAGGGGTCGGGAATGATTCCGGCAAATCGGTTGAATCACCACACTTTCGGTCTCATCGACGTCGGTCTCATCGACCAGGACCCCCCACCGCGACACGAAGGGCACCCGATGCACGCAGCCGAGCTAACGCCAGCCGTCCTCGCCGAGCTGCGCCGCCCCCGGCGCTACCCGGCCGTCTCCGTTCTGCTGCCCACCCACCGCAGCGAGCCCGACAACACCCAGGACCCGGTCCGCCTGCGCAACCTCGTCGCCGAGGCGAAGAACCGGCTGCACGCCGACGAGGCGGTCAGCCGGGCCGACCGGCTGGACGTCGTCGAGCAGCTGGACCGCGCGCTCACCGAGGTCGACCTCGTGCACGCCGAGGACGGCCTGGTGATCTACGCCGCCCCCGGCGAGCACCAGGTGTGGTCCCTGCCGCGCCCGGTGCCCGCCCGGGTCGTGCTGTCCGAGACCTTCCTGACCCGCAACCTGGTCTCCGCCTACACCGCCGGTGCGCCCTACTGGGTGCTGACCGTCGCCGCCGACCGGGTCGCCCTGTTCAGCGGCAGCGGGGCGCACCTGGCCGAGCACACGAGTGCAGCCTTCCCGCTCGACCAGGTCCCGCCGGACTGGGACGTCGAGCGCAAGGAGCGGATCGGGGACGTACCGAGCACCTTCCGCGACGAGGAGACCCGCCGCTTCCTGCGTTCGGCCGACACCGCGCTGGCCGCCGTGCTGGAGGCCGACAACCGCCCGCTGTACGTGCTCGGCGAGGCCGCCGCGATCTCCCTGCTCGACGAGGTCGGCACCGCCGCCAAGCGGGCCACCGCCCAGGTCTCGCGCGGCGGCCTCGGCCATGCCGCCGCCGCCGCGGTGGCCGAGGCCGTCCGGTCCACGGTCGCCGAGCAGGGCAGCAAGGCCGTCACCGAGCTGCACGAGCGCCTCGACCAGGCCCAGGGTGTGAAGGGCCTGGCCGCAGGCATCGACGAGGTCTGGCAGACCGTCGCCGAGGGCCGCGCCGCGGTGGTCGCGGTGGAGGAGGACTACTGGCAGCCCGTCCGGGTGACCGACAACCACCTCGTCCCGGCGGCGGCCGGTGAGCCCGACGTCCGCGAGGACATGGTCGACGAGATCGTGGAGCGCGCCCTCGACACCGGAGCCAAGGTGCAGTTCGTCCCCACCGGCGAACTCGACGCCCGCGGCCACATCGCGGCCGTCCTGCGGTACTGAGCCGCCCGGTACTGACCCGCCCGGTGGGGGGGGGGGGAAAGGCAGCAAGAGCGCCCCCCCCCTTCCCCCCCCCCTTCTTCCCCGCGGAAAGACCCCCCCGCCACACCCCCAAAAAAAAACAAAACACCCACCCCCCCCCCCCCCCCCCCTCGCCAAGA